>NC_014972.1:667500-1001250 GCF_000186885.1 Desulfobulbus propionicus DSM 2032
CCGCCTGGAGCACGACTTCAACTGCGAGATCGTGCAGACCGTGCAGGCCCTTTTGGTGTCGCTCTCCCATTGCGGCGAGATCCTCTCCTTCAACCGCACCGCCCAGGAGGTCACCGGCTACGGCGAGGCCGAGGTCAAGGGGAGGTTCTGGGTCGATGTGCTCATCAGTCCGGAGCGGCGGGCGGCCAGCCAGAACCAGCTGTCGCGGGTGCTCAAGGGAGGCCAGTCGGAGATGAATTTCCGGGCCGAACTCCAGACCCGCGGCGGCGACAAGCGGATGATCGAGTGGCACGGCTCCATTCGGCCGGACATCGAGCAGGGCCGGGTGGGGCTGGTGCTGTTCGGCATCGACATCACCAACCGGATGGCGGCGGACCGGGCGCTCACCCATGCCCTGGCCAAGTGGGAAAACATCTTTTCCTCGGTCCAGGATCCGGCCCTGATTGTTTCCGCCCAGGGCACCATCCTCGATGTCAACCCCGCGACCGTGGCGGCGGCGCGCCGCCCCCGCGAGGAAATCATCGGCCGGGGGGTGTGCGAGATTCTCCACGGCGGCCGCAGACCGGGGGCCATCTGCCCTCTGGAGGTCCTGCTCGGCCAGCAGAAGAGCCGGATCTTCGAGACCGAGCTGCGCGGCCTGCGCGGCAACTTCCTGCTCACCGTCAGCCCCCTGCGCCAGGAGGACGGCACCTCCGAGGTCTCCCTGCTGCTCGCCCGCGACCTGACCGAAGAGCAGCTGATGAAGGCCGAGGCCTTCCGCGCCGCTCAACTGGCCTCGGTGGGCGAGCTGGCCGCCGGCGTGGCCCACGAGATCAACAACCCGATCAACGGCATCATCAACTACGCCCAGATCCTGCTCGACTCCAACCAGAGTCAGCAGCACACCCATTTCCTCCACTGCATCATCAAGGAAGGGCGGCGGATCGCCGGAATCACCAAGAATCTGCTCGATTTTTCCCGCAAGCGGGAAGAGTCGCCCGAACCGGTCAGCGTGCCCACCCTGTTCCGCCACTGCATCGAGCTGATCCAGCACCAGTACCTGATCGACGGTATTGCCCTGTCCGAGGAGTATGCCGCCGATCTGCCGCTGGCCTTCTGCAATCCGCAGCAGATCCAGCAGGTGTTTCTCAACGTGTTCAGCAACGCCCGCTACGCCCTCAATGAACGCTACCCCCTGCCGCACGCCAACAAACGCATTGCCATCGCCGCCCTGCGCCGACAGCGCGATAACCGGGAATTCGTGCGCATCACCATCACCGATTACGGTACCGGCATCGAGCACGATTTGATGGATCGGGTGATGGACCCCTTTTTTTCCACCAAGACCAAGGGCGAGGGCACCGGCCTGGGCTTGAGCATCAGCCACAGCCTGGTGCGGGAGAACAAGGGCTTGTTCCGCCTCCAGAGTCAGTGGGGCAAATGGACCATGGTCACCATCGATTTGCCGGCGGCTGAGGAACAGCGTGCCCGGGACGAACGTCCTCGCTGATCGAGGGCGCCCTTTCCCGTCAACATCCTTCAAGAGGAGCATCTCATGCCTGAACAGACCCGTTTCATCGTCCAACTGGGAATCCTGTTCCTGGTGGCGGCCATCCTTCTGCTGCTGATGGACCGGCAGATGCTCATCGGTCCGGAGGAACTGGCGCAGTGGCCCTTTGCGCTGTTGTCCCTGGTGGTGGTCGCAGGACTGTTTGCGGTGGTGGCCCTGCTGACCCATGCGCGGCTGCGCGCCCTGGACCGCTCGCTCGCCGCCCTGGAGCACCAGCTGGCCGAGGCCAACCATGAACTGACCCTGACCCGCAACACCCTCGAACAGCGGGTGGAGCGGCGGACCTTTGAAATTTCGGTGGCCAACGCTTCGCTCAACCGGGAGATCGCCGAGCGGATCCAGGCCGAGGCCGAGACCAGGCGGATCAAGCGGCGGATGGAGCTGATCCTCGAATCAGCGGGCGAGGGCATCTTCGGCCTGGACATCGACGGCAAGGTGACCTTTGTCAACAAGGCCGCGGCGCTGATGCTCGGCTGGGAGGCGGACGATCTGGTCGGACAGTCGCACCATGCGCTCATTCACCACACCCGGGCCGACGGCACCTCCTACCCGGTCAGCCAGTGCCCGATCCACCAGGCCTACCGCGACGGCAAGGTCCATTTCGGCGACGACGAGGTATTCTGGAAGCGTGACGGCGCCAGTTTTCCGGTGGCATACATCAGCACCCCCATTCTGGAAAACCGCCGCCTGACCGGCGCGGTGGTGGTCTTCCGCGACCTGACCTCCTATCGCCAACCCCAGCCCCTGGGAGAATGAGCATGAACGACCTTGAACCGACCAGCGCCATCCTGGTGATCGACGATGAGGAAAGCCTGCGCAATACCTTCCAGTTTTTTCTGCAGAACCAGGGCTATGCGCCGGTGGTCACCGCCGCCACCTTTGACCAGGCCCTGCAGGAGATCGGCCTGCGCGCTTTTGACCTGATCATCAGCGACATCGTCCTGGGCGGCCATACCGGCATCGATGTGCTCAAGCGGGTGCGGGAGATGGGGATGCGTTGTCCGGTGGTGATGATCACCGGCTATCCGACCGTGGAGACCGCGGCCGAGGCGGTGCGCCTGGGCGCCTTTGACTACATCCCCAAGCCGGTGGACAAGGAAACCCTGTTGAAGACGGCGCGCCTGGCCCTGCGGCAGTATCAACTGGAGCGCGGACAGCGGCGGGCGGAACAGGAGCGGGAGCGGTATCGCGCCTTTTTGGAGACTGTGTTCAAAAGCGTGACCGATGCCATCCTCACCGTGGACCGGCACCTCGACATTCGGGAAATGAATCCGGCCGCGCGGCTGCTGCTCACCGAGCTGCATCCCGGCTTGGCCGACCAGCGGAGCATCCTCTCCCTGTGCGCCCGGGAGGAGTTCGCCGCCTTGAAGAAGGAGTTGCTGCAGGCGATGAACAGCGGCCAGGAAAACAGCCCGCATCTGGTGGAATGCCGCACCGACGATCGGCGCAAGTTGGTGCTCAGCATCGCCGTGGCTCCGCTCAAGGACGGCGTCGGCGGGGCCGAGGGGGCGGTGCTGGTGATCCGCGACCTGACCCTGCCCGAACCCCGCCAGGCCGGACGGCGGCACCGGTTCCACCGTTTTCTTGGCGCGAGCGACGCCATGCAGGCGGTGTACACCATGATCGAGAACGTCGGCCGGGTCGATCTGACGGTGCTGATCACCGGTGAATCGGGCACGGGCAAGGAGCTGGCGGCCGAGGCCCTGCACCGGGAAAGCCATCGCAAGAACCGGCCGCTGGTCAAGGTCGACTGCACCGCCATCCCCGAATCGCTGCTGGAAAGCGAGCTGTTCGGCCATCGCAAGGGCTCGTTCACCGGCGCCGACCGCGACCGCATGGGCCGCATTCTCCAGGCCGACGGCGGCACCCTGTTTCTCGACGAGATCGGCGACATCTCGCCGATGATGCAGCTGCGCCTGCTGCGCTTTCTTCAGGAAAGCACCTTCTATCCGGTGGGCCAGGACACGCCGCTGCGGGTCGATGTCCGCGTGCTGGCGGCCACCAATGTCGATCTCAAGGAAAAGGTGCGCGCCGGCGCCTTCCGCGAGGACCTCTATTTCCGCCTGCGGGTGATCGACGTCATCCTGCCGCCGTTGCGGGAACGGGGCAACGATGTGCTCCTGCTCGCCGACCATTTCCTCGCCAACATCGCCCCCAAGGTGGGCAAGCACATCGGCGGCATCTCCGATCAGGCCCGGCAGCTCCTGCTCGCCTATCCCTGGCCGGGCAACGTGCGCGAACTGGAACATGTGATCGAGCGCGCCTGCGTCCTGTGCCAGGGAACGACCCTTGGCGCCGATCAGCTGCCCGGCGAAATCGTCGGCTATCGGCTGCCGGCCCCCGAGGTCGCTCCGGTGGAGCGCGAGGGCGCGAGCGCCGCCGTCCTGCCCGCCGCCGCCGATCTTCCCCCCTCCGAACGCATTCTTCAGGCCCTGCGCAGGGCGGGCGGCAACAAGGCCAAGGCGGCCCGGCTGCTTGGCATCGACCGCACCACCCTTTACCGCAAAATTCGCGAACTGCACCTGGATCTGTCCCAGATCGATTTCTGAGCGCGCCACGATTGTGTGGTCACGAAACTGTGGCGATGCCACGGTTTCGTGGTTTTCCCTCCTGCCCGCCGCCGCGTGCCTGCCGGCTGCCCCTCGGTTGTGTCTCGATTGTTTTGTGCGGAGTCAAAGGCGGATAGGGCTAAATCGCCGGTGCGGCACCAATCCGGTTCAGTGTGGCACTTCCCATGCAAACGTCCGTAGCCAAGTGGATAGGTATGTCCCCTCAGCTCCTGGACCGCCATCATGGACACGACCAGCGCCGAAAACCAGAGTCCCATTCTCAAGACCTTTGACCAGCTCTTTCCCACGGAAGAGGACTGCGTTGCCTTTCTGTTTCCCTTGCGCTGGCCGCAGGGATTTGTCTGCCCCTTCTGCCGCACCCGTCATCCGCAGCTGACGCCCCGTCGCTACCCGGTCTGTCCGCACTGCGGCAACCGCAGTTCGCTGACCACCGGCACCCTGATGCACGGGGCCAAGAAACCGCTCCGGGAATGGCTGCTGACCATCTGGTGGTTCAGCGCCCAGCCGCTGGATGTCAGCGCCAAGGAGTTGCAGCGGCTGCTGGGCACCTCCTGCTACCAGACGGCCTGGACCTGGCTGCAGAAACTGCGCCTGGCCATGGGGCGGGCCGATGACGAACGCTGCCGGGGGGTGGTGGAGATCGGCTGCGGCCTCGTGGCCCCGGCGTACGAGCGCAAGGAACGCGCCCTGGTGCTGACCGCCGCCGAAATCGTGCTCGCCCTCGGCATCACCGGCCGTATTCGCATGCGCCACATCCCCCAGCTCGACCGCAAGCAGCTGGTGCTGTTTCTCCACGACGCGGTCCAGGTCAACAGTACCCTGCTCAGCGGCGACGCACAGCTGCTCGCCCTCCTGGACCAGGCAGGCCCCTATGCCGTGGCCCCGACGCAGCCCGATTCCTTGCTGCAGCCGTCGCGGGCCTTCGAGCTGGGTCGTAGTTTCGAGACCTGCCTGCACACCGTGCACCGCGGCGGGGTCACGGTCAAGCACCTCCAGCTCTACCTCGATGAATTCTGCTTTCGCAACAATGCCTCGCTCCTGTCCGATCACCAGGCGGTGTTCAGGGCCCTGCTCAGCGGCGTGCTGGGAAGCGCGGGGCATCCGGAGCAGGCGACCCGGCCGCTGCACGAGGCGGCGCGCCGCGGCGGGAGGCAGCCATGAGAAATCCGATCCAGCTCGGTCTGCTGCTGTTGACCGTCACCGCCATCGTCGTGTTCGGCTACAACGTCTACCTGCGCGAGACCACCCCTCCGGAGCGGGCGTACAGTCAATTTCTCGCCGAGCTCAAGGAGGGCGCTATCCGCACCGTTCATTTCAAGGGGCAGATGCTCACCGGCGAAGACAGTGCCGGCCGGCCCTTTGGAACCTTTGTCCCAGATGTCGCCGCCCTGGTTCCTCTCTTGCTCGAACGGCAGGTGGCCATCACCGGCGAGGCCGTGGCTCCGTCGGGTCTTGCCGACCTGTTCAAGTCCCTTCTGCCCGTGGTGCTCATCCTCAGCGGCTGGCTGATTTTCAGCAAGAAGTCGTTCAAGGGCGATTTCGCCGCCCGCCGAGGTTCCCGATTCACCCCGGTGAAAAGCGAGCGGGTGACCTTCGAGGATGTGGCCGGGATCACCGAGGCCAAGGAGGAGCTGCAGGAGATCGTCGAATTCCTCAAAACGCCGGAGAAATACAGCCGCCTGGGCGGCCGCATCCCCAGGGGCGTGCTTCTCCAGGGCGCGCCGGGCACCGGCAAGACGCTGCTGGCCAAGGCCATTGCCGGCGAGGCCTCGGTGGCCTTCTTTTCCATGGGCGGCTCGGATTTCGTCGAGATCTTCGCCGGAGTGGGCGCCTCGCGGGTGCGCGAACTGTTTCAGGAGGCCAAGAAGAGCGCGCCCTGCATCATTTTCATCGATGAGATCGACGCCATCGGCGGCCGACGGACCGGGGGGCAAAGCAGCGGCGCCAGCGATGAACGCGAACAGACCCTCAATGCCCTGCTGGTGGAAATGGACGGCTTTGGTTCCGAGGACACGGTGATCATGATCGCGGCCACCAATCGGCCCGACATCCTCGATCCGGCCCTGCTTCGTCCCGGACGCTTCGACCGGCAGATCACCATCAGTCTGCCGGACGTCAAGGGACGGCTGAAGATCCTTGAGGTCCACGCCAAGAAGATCGTCACCTCGCCGGAGATCGACCTGGCGGAGATCGCCCGCTCCATTCCCGGGTTTTCCGGCGCCGAGATCGCCAACCTGGTCAACGAGGCGGCCCTGACCGCCGCCCGTCACAACAAGGCGGCGGTGGAGATGAGCGATTTCGACGAGGCCAAGGACAAAATCGTCATGGGCCTTGAGCGCAAGAACATCGCCATCAGCGAGAAGGACCGCCGCCTGACCGCCTACCACGAAGCCGGCCATGCCCTTGTCGGCCTCATGCTCGAGGAAACCGACCCGCTGCACAAAATCACCATCATCCCCCGGGGACGGGCCATGGGCGTGACCCAGCAGGTGCCCCTGGACGACCGCCTCACCTATTCGCGCGAATACCTGCTCAACCGGATAGCCATCCTGCTCGGCGGCCGGGCCGCCGAGGCTCTGGTGTTCAATCGCCTGACCACCGGCGCCAGCAACGACATCCTGCAGGCCACGGACATTGCCGCCCGGTTGGTGTGCGAATGGGGCATGAGCCCGGCGCTGGGGCCGGTCGCCTACCAGCGGGGCAGCGACGGCTTCCTCGGCGAGAGCAGTCAGGGCAAGCCCCACAGCGAAATGAGCGCCCGTCAAATCGACCGGGAGATCAAGCGGTTGATCGACGGGTGTTACGACCAGGCGAGCGAGCTGCTGAACAAGCACAACCGGTTTCTCCATAAATTCGCCGAGGCCCTGCTGCTCAAGGAGACCATGGATGCCGAGGACGTTGCCATTGTGTACCGCAGTTACCTGAAGGAACGGGAACTAGAACGGATATTGACCGAAAACGGAGGAAAGCATGACAGTTCCAACAATCACGAACAGATGGAGGTTCACCCATGACGATTAATCCCAAGGCCGTGCTCGCGGCCGCGGTTGTACTGCTGGCCGGGGCCTTGCCAACGCCTGGCCTGGCCCTGGAGCAGATCGATGCGCCGGAGACGGTGACCATCGATGCCCTGGCCAATCTGTATCAGCCGGTCCAATTCAGCCACAAACGACATGCGCAGCTGGCCCGATGCAAGGATTGCCATCACCACACCACCGGCCACCAGGACATGGATCCCAACTGCGTCCGCTGCCATGCCCATTCCCCGGAAGCCAGCACCGTGTCGTGCAAGGACTGCCATACCCACAAGCAGTTCTATCCCGAACAGGTCACCGCTACCGACAACCGCAACCTCTATCACATCGACAAACCGGGACTGAAGGGCGCCTACCACCTCAACTGCGTGCCCTGCCACGTGAAGAAGAACGCGCCGTCGCACTGCGAGGGCTGCCACGCCATGACCGATGCCGGCAAAACCTTCTTTCATCTTGACGGCAAGGGGCAGGGCAAGGCCAACGCCAAGGACAGCCACGGTAAATGATCCCGCATACACATTAACGCCACAACCACAGAGGTACATGACCATGAAGACATTGATCAATCGGAGAAGGTTTCTGCGGGGCAGTCTGGCTGCCTCGGCCGCGGCAACCGTCTCCCTGGCCAAGAAAACAGACGCCGCGACCTTTGAGGGCTATCCCGACGCCATGGGCGTGCTGGTCGACCTGTCGCGCTGCGTCGGCTGCCGCAGCTGCGAGGCCGCGTGCAACAAGGAGCAGCACCTGCCCGCGCCGGAAAAGCCGTTCAACGATTTTTCGGTCTTCGACGAGCTGCACCACGGTCAGAAGCGACGCACCGACGAGACCCGCTACACGGTGGTCAACCGCTACGACATTCCCGGCAGCGAGCATCCGCTCTTTCGCAAGATCCAGTGCAACCATTGCCTGGAGCCGGCCTGCCTGACCAGCTGTTTCGTCAATGCCTACACCAAGACCCCAGAGGGCGCGGTCGTCTACGACCCCAGCGTGTGCGTGGGCTGCCGGACCTGCATGATCGCCTGCCCCTTCTATATCCCGACCTTCCGCTACTCCAGCGCGTTCAAGCCGCGGATCATGAAGTGCGTCTTCTGCCACGATACCCGCTTGACCAAGGGACTGCCGCCGGCCTGCGTCGAAGCCTGTCCGCAGGAGGCCCTGACCTTCGGCCGCCGTTCCGACCTGGTGGCCATGGGCACGCAGCGCATTCGCGAGAATCCCGGCGCCTATGTCGACCATATCTACGGCGAGCACGAAGCCGGCGGAACCTCCTGGATGTATCTGTCACCGGCGCCCTTCGACCAGGTGGGCATGGACACCTCGGTTCCCAAGGAGCCCATCCTCAACTATGTCAAGGACTTCCTGTCCATCGTCCCCATGGTGCTGACCATCTGGCCGGCCTTGTTTGCCGGGTTCAATCTCCTGGCGACCAGGAAAGACACAATGGAACAACAGAAGAACAACAACGAGGGGGAGGTCTGAGCCATGCACACCTTTATCAACAACAAGCAGGAAATTCCGGTTGTCTCCCATCTCAAGCCGGATGGGGGGGTGTGGACCGTCAAGGAAAAACTCTGGCTGGGCCTGAGCCGCGAGGACTACAAGGCCCAGTTCCTGCGCAACCCGGTCAATTGGGTACTGATCTTCATTTTCGCCATCGGCGTGCCGCTGCTCATCCAGCGCTACCTGTTCGGGCTCGATACCGTCACCCACGCCTCCAACGACTATCCCTGGGGCCTGTTTTTGGGGTTCGGGCTGTTCGGCATGGTGCCCCTGTCCGCCTCGGGGTTTCTGCTGGGCACCACGGTGGAGATTTTCGGCCGCAAGGATTTCGCGCCCATCGAACGGCTGGCCCTGCTCAACGGCCTGCTCGGCTACTTCTTTGCCGTCGTCTATCTTCTGGTCGATTTGGGCATGCCCTGGCGCCTCTACTACCCGATGTTCATCTCGCTCGGGCCGGCGGCGGTGCTCTTCCTCGTGGCCTGGCATGTGGCCACCTACCTGTCGGTGCAGATCGCCGAGGTGTCGTCGGCTTATTTCGAGTGGGTCGGCTGGCTCAAGGGCAAACGATTTGTCAAGTCGATCACCATCGGTCTGACCATCGCCGGCATCATCCTGTCCACCCTGCACCAGGGGGCGTTGGGCGCGCTGTTCACCTACGCGCCCACCAAGGTCCACCCGCTCTGGTTTTCGGCCAACTTTCAGTGGATCCATTTCTTCTGCTCGGCCATCTTCGCCGGCCTGTCCATGGTCATCTGCTCCGCGACCCTGTGCAAGCATTTCATGATCTGGCGCTGCGACCGCCGCTTCCTGGACAACGTCGACCGATGCACTCTCGGGCTGGGCAAGGGATGTGCCTATGCCCTGATCACCTATCTGGTGATCAAGCTGGTCGGGGTGGCGCATGACCAGGATTGGGCCTACCTGCTGACCGGCTGGGGGCAATATTTCCTCCTGGAAATGGCGGTGGCCGTGGTGCTGCCGATGATCCTCTTCGCCTACGGGGTCAAGCACCGGCGCGTGGCCATGGTGCGCTTCGCCGCCCTGATCAGCGTGCTCGGCATTGTCTGGAACCGGCTCAACACCTCGATGATCTGCTTCAACTGGCAGCTCTACCAGGAGATCCCGCATTGGAAGGAGGTGTGGATCACCATCACCATCTTCGCCCTCTATTTCATCGTCTATCGGTTCATTCTCTACCGGTTGCCGATCCTGTATGAATGGCGGGGCGAAAAATGATGTGGCAGGTTGCGGATTCCGGCAGCCCCCTGGCCTCTTCCCGTGCCGGAATCCGTGACCACCTCGGAGGTCTGTCGTGACGTCCCGCAGACAAGGCGCTCGCCGGTGGCCATGGACCGATTGGCCGCTCAACCGGCTGTTTGCCGCCATCACCGTCTCGGTGCTGCTGTTTCTTTCGGCGGTCCTGGTTCTCGGCGTCCGCCAGTATCTGCTCTATCACCAATGCCGCCAGGCGGTGGCTGCGGGCGACCGGCTGCTGTTCCAGTTCACCGCCATCAAGGATCATCTCGACGGCTCCCTGATTGTCGGCGAGGAGGTCAATCTTCATGCCCTTGACGCGGAATTGCAGAGCCTTGAAAAAGAGGTGGGCGCATTGGCGGCCAACATCCTGGTGCCCGAGGGGCTGAAGCGGATGCTGCCCTCCCGGGTGGACCTGGTCGGTCTGGAGGTGCGGCTGCGGGCGGTGCAGGAGAACCGCCCGCAAAAGATCCGGGAAGCGGCGGAACTGGTCCGTTCCCTTGGCGGGATCAATGTCGGCTTGCAGCAGTTTCGCTTTAGCCTGAGTGATCATACGCAAATTATCCTTCTGGGCCTGCACAAGATCATTGCCGGCGCCCTGGGGCTGATCGTGGTCGTGTCCTGTTCGCTGCTGTTCGTGCTCAACCGCCGCCTGGCCGGCCCGATCCTGGCCCTGTGCAGGCTGACCGCCGCCGCTGGCCCGGACGAGGAGGATTCGAGCTGTTCCCTGCACACCCTGACCGATCGCATTCGCCAACTGCTGGACCGGGAGAGGGAACGGGAGCAATCCCCAGCGCCGGCCGCGCCGACCACCCCCGAT
This sequence comes from Desulfobulbus propionicus DSM 2032, assembly GCF_000186885.1. GTDB lineage: Bacteria > Desulfobacterota > Desulfobulbia > Desulfobulbales > Desulfobulbaceae > Desulfobulbus > Desulfobulbus propionicus. Next base: position 678,229 of record NC_014972.1, read on the forward strand.
CAGCTTCGTCTGGCCGCGCTCCGCTACCGGTACGGCGTGACGGGCTGGATCGGCACGGAACTGGCGAGCGAGCTGACCAACCGCATCAACGGGGTGATCAACTACACGCAGGCGCTGATCGATCTCAACGAGCAAGGGAAGGGGGACCGGCAGCAGATGGCTCGGGTCTGCGAGCTGCTGGCCAGCGAGGAAAAGAAGACCGCAGAACTGGTCGGAGCCCTGCAACGGATCTGTCAGTGGCAGCCCGCGCGGACATCAAGCGTCTCCCTGCGCACCCTGTTTCATCTCCTGGGCCTGATTTTCGAGAAATCGCTGCGGGCCGAATCCATTCTCCTCACCCTGCCGGCCGACTGCGATGCCGAGGCCGCGGTCGCCGCCGGCGATCTCTGGCTGGTGGCCCTGACCCTGGTGGAGCAGGGCCGCCGGATCCTGCTCGACGGCATGGCCGATCCGCCCGGGGAAAAACGGCTGCATATCGAATGCAGGAAACAGCCAGGCGAGCGTTTTCGGCTGACACTGCTGTTCACCAACAGCGCCGGTCTGTGGGAGGCCCCCCTGGACCCAGTTTGGCCGTCGCTCTCCTTCTGCACGCATCTGTTGCAGGTGCATGACGCCTCGCTCACCCTGGAAGCCTCCGACGGCGGGACGCTCCTGCTCCTTGAACTGCCGTGCCGCGGTTCCGTGGCATAACGCCGTTTTCATGAAGACGATGACGCCGCACTGTGGTGCGGCGTTTGTTTATTCGTGACGCGAACCCCCCGCCGCCCAACCTGTCCGCCACGCTTCGCAACAGAACCGTGACAGACGCGCCACAGCATTGGCAGCCGCACGCCACGGTCTTGTGGCCGCCATGGTGTGGTGCCACATAAGCGTGGTGGCGCAATGCCTGCCAGCCGTCGGGGGATTTGAGAAAAAATTGTATTTATATCGGATTGTTGGACGTTGTGGTTGATTTTTCGTTCACAAGAGATCTTCCTGGCATCGCGGGTGCACTGTCAAGGGCAAAACGAAGTCTATCACCCTCACCACTTCAAGGAGGACACCATGACAACCCAAATTATCAACAAGAACGAGACCAAGACCGATGTCGCCCAGGAAACGTCCAAATTCACCGTGCGGATCGTGATGACCATGGCCGGCCTGATTGGCATCTGGGCGTTGGCCTGCCTGATTGGCGGCTTGGCCAGCGGCGGGGTCGGCAATCTGATTCAAGGATACATCAGTACGATTATTGGGCACTGATTTTGACACATCTAAACGGTTCAAGGAGAAAAACAATGTCTGACAACAAAAGCAGCAAACGTGTATCGGCCATCATGCTGGGATTGGGCACCATCGTGGTTTTGTGGGTGGTGGCGGCCTTTGTCGGCGCCCTGCACCACACCAACTGGCAGTTCGGCGAATTGGCCCGGCAGTACATGTTGGCCACCGGGATGATGAAGTCGTTGCACACCGCGGTCGATTTTTACACCCATATCAAGGGCATCGAATATCTGATCTGCGTGGCCTTCTTCGTCGCCTTCCCCATCTTCTTCAAGTATGTCAACAAGGAGAAGCGCACCGTGCCGGTGAGCAAGTAGAAGCAGGCAGGGTTCGGGGAGCCATGGCGGTTTCCCGAACAAGACGGAAAGCCCCATCCCTCCGCGGGGATGGGGCTTTTCTTCGTGTAGAGGGCGGGAGGCGTGGGAATGGCGGCACGCGGCGTTTTTTTTGTCGCCCGTCCCTGGGTAGAATGGAGCGCACGATTTTGCCTTGAAGTGCGCGGGTGTTCGAGGTATGACTCTCCCCGTTTTTTCGATTATCGATCCTGGGCAGGGATCAAGGAAACCATCGAGGTTCGGCGCAATGGCCACAATATATGTCGTCCTATCGTTGACAGGGTAACACGAGCACGGCCACGCCGTGCATAGGCCTGTTGTCTGCTCGCTGCCCCTTCCTTCAGCAGATTTCTCCCTTCATTTTCAATCAGCCCGCGCCATCGGCAACCGATGCGCGCGTCGAGTGCAATTCGAACGAGAAACCGCACTGGTGTGCGGCCGCGCTTGCAACGGGCTGACTGGTCTATTCAATCAAAGACAAAGGAACACACATGTCGATCATCACAATCGCAAGAGGCTCATACAGCCGTGGCAAGGAGGTCGCCGAGAGACTGGCGAAGAAATTGGGATACGAATGCATTTCCCGCGATATCCTGCTTGAAGCCTCCGAGGAATTCAATATTCCTGAAATGAAACTGGTGCGCATGCTCCATGATTGCCCCAAGATTCTTGATCGGCTGTTCGACGGGCCCGAGCGCTATGTCGCCTACTACCGGTCGGCCCTGCTGCAGCATGCTCGTAACGACAATATCGTCTACCATGGCCTGGCCGGCCATTTCTTTCTCAAGGACATCCCCCATGTGCTCAAAATCAGGATCAACGCCGATATGGAGAGCCGGGTGCGGGAGGAAATGAAGCGGGAGAACATTTCGGCCGAGGAGGCGCTTGCCGTCCTGAAGAAAGACGATGAGGAGCGGCGGAAATGGAGCCTGGAGGTCTACGGCACGGACACGTGGGATAGCCGCCTGTACGACATGGTCATCAATATCAGCACGCTGACGCTTGAGGACGCGGTCGACATCATCCACGGCGTGTTGCAAAAACCGACCTTCCAGTCAACGGTTGCGTCCCGAAAGTTGGTTGCCGACCTGGCGATCGCGGCAAAAAAACGAGCGGAGATCGTGAAGGCCAAGGGGAAAATCGAAACCGAGGTGATCTGATGCACGATCGGCTCGTGGCGCGTCCGAGCGCACCACGAGCCGTTGCCCTGTCCCGGTCGGCGGACGGCGGCGGCAACAGGCCGCCCGTCTCGGGGCTGTTCATTCCTCCAGGATGAACTTCCAGGCGCAGAACCAGTTGTCCGGGTGGTCATCCGGCGGGCAGCCGACGCATTCGGTCTTGATGCGGGGATCAATGGTCTGGGCAAAGGTGGGGTATTCGACCATGCCCGCCGACTTGCACGGATAATCGGCCAGGCCCTTGCGCTTGCGCGCCGCCTGCACCCGACAGTTGTTCATGTAGAAGATGATGCAGTGGTCGTTGACCTCCTCGATCGACTGCTCGTTGATGAAGGCGTACATCCGCAGGCCCAGCGCCCTTTTCAGCGCCGGGATGCCGCCGGCCTCGGGCAGGTCGAGCAGTTTTTTGATCCGCGCCGCCTCGAAGGGGGAAAAGCGGGTCCAGCAGGTGTCGTTGCACCGTTTGGCGTCGCCCATGCCGAACCGGTTCTCCACCGCCTGGAACCAGATACCGTCGTTGGCCAGCCAGTTGATGCTCAACTTTTCGATCAGATCGGCCAGCACCTCCTTGGGCAGGGTCTTCAACACGGCGGGAATGCCCCCCTCGGTGGGAAAATCCAGGGTCTTGCCCAACCGGTCGAGCTGATTGCCCACGCTGGCCTGCCAGACATCGTCCTCCACGGCCAGGGCCTTCTCCAGGCCCACCTGATGCTCCACCTCGGCGAACCAGGCGCCATAGTGGACAATAATCCGGCGAAAGCCGTCCATCACCATCCGCACCAGCAGATCCTGATCAGCCTGTTCGAGTATCACCTTGCCACTGCTCATCCGTGCTCCTCCTTGGTTGCTGTTGTTCTTGCAGAACGCCACTCTTTACCTTCACCGACACTACTTGAATTTTAGCCCGAGCGCATCCGCATCCTCACGCAGTCCCGGCAGGGAAGGGGCGGGCGGCCCGACCGATGCGCCCGGCGGAAGGCGGCATAGGGCGGCGCATGCCAGAGGGCCGCAAAAGATTGCTCGGCGACCGAACCAAAGACGAGGGGATGAAAGGGAGTTTCTTGGCCGGCGGTCCAAACATGGGCGCCGGCGGCGAGCGGCAGATGGGTGTAGACGCAGGGCGAAAGGCTGCCGTCAACAGCGATAACCGCAGCTTTGTCGATGTTTTCGGAGCAGTCGCCCTTGCCGGACGGCGATGTTCCCGAATCGCCACCCAAGCCGGCTGCCGGCCGGGCCAGCCAGGCATGGATGGGCAGGCTCAGCCCGGCACCGGCCGCGATCACCGCGTCCAATCGCTGTCGCAGGGCGGCATATTCCACCTCGTTGGCCGGGACAATCGCCTCGCCGAGCAGACCGTGATCGGCCACCAGGTCCAGGGTACTGATCACCACCTGCCCGATGCCCCGCCCGGCGAGCAAGGCAGGCAGGGCTTCCACGTCGTCCAGCCGGGAGCGGAGCAGCAGATAGGCGATATGAATGGCTGGCGTGTCCGAGGTCAGCGCATGCTTGAGTCGGTCGAGCCGTTCGATTGCCGCCAGGACCTGGCGCACACTGGTTCCACGGCGGATACGGTCGTTTTCCTGGTCAATGCCGGCCAGGGACAAGGCGACCACGTCCACCTGGGAGGCAATCAGGCGGCGGCAGCATTCCTCGGTCAGCAGCAGGCCGTTGGTGGTGGTGCCGACCGCGCAGCCGGCGGCCTTGGCCTGGTCGACGAAATCAAAAAAGGCGGGATGGGTCAGGGGTTCGCCCCAGCCCTGGAGATAGAGCAGGCGGGTTGTGGCGAGCAGCGGCCGCAGGGCGGCGAAGAGCTCGGGCGCGAGCAGCCGATTCTGCCAGCGGGAGGCGTAGCAGGTCCGCGGACAGTACAGGCAGGCGGCGTTGCAGTGGGTGCTGATTTCCACCTGCAGCCAGTCGAGCCGGGGCGGGCGGTGAAACGGCCAGGGCCAGCGCATGGTCCCCCGTGCGCTCAGCAATCGGGCGGAACGAAAAGAGGGGGTGTGGCCCCAGCTGTTCCGGCCTGGTCAAACAAGAGGGTCATGCCCGCCATGCCCGGCCGGCAGCGGACGCCGAAGGCATCCTTCAGGGCGCGCACGGCCTGTTCGCCGGTGCAGTGGCAGGGAAGGAGCAATTCCGGTTGCAGTGGGCGCAGGGCCTGGATGGTCTGGCTCAGGCGCCGCCGGTCGGCGTTGAGCAGATGGAAGCCGCCGATCACCGCCCGGATGGGCAGACCGTCATTGAGTCGCCGCACCTGCTGGAGGGTGTTGATCAGGCCCGCATGGGCGCAGCCGACGCAAACGACCAGGCCCTTGCCGGTGCGCACCCACAGGGCCAGGTCGTCGTCCACCGGGTCCGGCCGGTGGCCTGCCTGGTCGAGATAAAAAGGACCGCCGGTCTCTTCATAGGCGGTTTCGCGGGCGATGGGGCCGGTCAAGCCGACGATGCCGTCGAGCATGGTTGGTTGCTGCACCCAGTGCACCTGTTCCTGGGGATGACGGTCCAGGGCGGCCATGGCGTCACGCGGCATCTGCAGGGGCTTGGCGATCCGGTTGCGGATGGCGTAACGGGGATTGACCGCGGCCGGATGGCAGTGGAGTTGCAGGGCGCGCGACTGGCGCAGAACCGGAGCCAGGCCGCCGCTGTGATCGTAATGGCCGTGACTGAGCACCAGGTGATCGGCGCTGGTCGGATCGATGCCCAGGGCCGGGCCATTGTGCAGCAGGGCCGCCCCCTGACCGGTGTCGAACAGAATGCGCCTGCCGCCGGTTTCCAGCCACAGGGCCAGGCCGTGCTCGGCCATGAGGCCGGCCCCGGCCTCGTTGTCGACCACGATGGTAAGTTGGAGGTGTTGGCGCGGGCCATCAAAGCTCATGGTTGTTCTCGCCGCATGAATTTGCCTTCGCCCCGGGCCATGCGTTGTTCGCCGCACCGTATCTCTGCCTGGAGATGATAGAGCGGCGGGCAGGCGAAGAGCAGGCGGGCACGGAGTTCGAGGGGGGTGTCGCAGGCAACCGGATGGAGAAATCGAACGCGCAGATCGCCGGTCACCGCCTGGATGCCGTGATGCAGCAGCCAATGGGTCATGGCCGCGTCCAGCAGGGAGGCAAGGACGCCGCCGTGGACGATGTTATCGTACCCCTGCAGCTCGGTTCCCGCCACAACGAATGTTCGCACCTCGTCCGCTTTGGTCGGTTCGAAGGAAAGACGCCAGGAGCGGGGATGCAACGTGCCGCACAGCAGGCAGTGCTCATGCCCCCGCAGGACCTCGGCCGGAGGCAGCCGGCCGAGAACGGACTCTTCCACGATTTTCATGGCGTCGTGGCCTGGTACTCGCGGCGGCCCAGCTGTTGGGCGGTGGTCTCGTCGACCTCGTCCTGCCAGCCGTTGCGGGTGGCGGCAATACGGTCGAACTTGGCGGTGTAGGGTTTGATGTCCAACAGCGGCGTGTGGTCGAGGATATCCACGCCATCCAGGTGGAGCACGTTGCCTTCGATCCGGAGCAGTTCGACGATGCTCAGGCCGATGGCGTTGGGCCGGCAGGGGGCGCGGGTGGCAAAGATGCCGCGCTCGATGTCCTGAAGAAAGGGCTTGACGATCAGCTGGGCTGGTTCCGCCCGGTGAAAATGGAAGAGCAGGTAGAGATGGGAAAATCCCTCCAGGTCTTGCAAGCCTTGGGCGAACGGGGGGAAAAGCTCGACCCGGCCCTGACAGCCCTTGGCGTAGGCGGGCTGGATCGGCGTCTGCTTGGCCACGGTGTGTTCGCTGCGAATCACTCCGATGGGAAAATAGGTGAACCCTTGATCGCTCATGGTCGATGCCTCCGGCCGGGGCCGCCGTCGCCCGTCAAGGGTTCTGTTCCGTCTCCTCGCGGCATTATCGCGTCCTCCTGTGGATGAAAGGCAATCCAAGATTGCCGTCAACGATGGCGGGACGACGTCCCGCCTTGCTCTTTTTTATGTTGAAGCAAGGGGGATGCCAAGTCGATACCCCTGGACAAGAGTGGCTAAGGGCTTGCTTCTGTGTATGCATGGAGGATTGGTCGTGCGGCGGGATAGCGCGAGGTGGCGGTTGTGCGACTGTTAACGATGCAATACGGTCGCGCGAGCGCTACTGTTTGAGGGCACGGGAAGATCGCGCGCCCCGTCCCTGGCAGGGCGCGTTGCGTCTGGCCCTCAGCGCGCCGGGCGATCGGTTCGCGGATGTTCGGCGGCCGACAGGTGGGCGCGGAGCAACAGTCGAGCCACCTCCTCGGGATTGCGCAGGTCGATACCGTTATCGGTGGGTGTGGCGTTCGCGCGACCGACGGCGGTACCGGCCCAGGCCTCGGCTTGACGGGGGTACTCCTTGCCCAGGGCGTCCAGGTTGTGGCTGGCCACCAGTTCCGGAAATTCGACCAGCACGTCGTAGGGGCCGGGCCGGGACATCACCTTGGCAAGGATGGCGATCAGGTCGAGGAGGAACAGGGTGCCGAAGACGATGGTGAACTGGAACAGGGCCGCCATCCACTTGTAGCGCTGGACAAGGGGGTGGGCGTCGTTGCCTGTTTCGGGAACAAAGATCACCTTGAACAGACCGATGGTCTCCTCCATGGGGTCAAAGCGGCCCTCGGCCTTGGCGTGGTAGCTCTTGAGCACCGGATCGAAGCGCAGCTTGTGGCTGGCCAGTTGCTCGTCGTGTTCCTGTTCCGCGCGGGTGATCGCCTGGGTGAGTTTGTCGATCCGTTCCTTGCGTTCCCTGGCCTCGCCGAGCAGCGCCGCCTGGCGGTCGGCATCCAGCTGGGCCAGCGCCTGGTGGGGGGAATCGGCGGGATCGATCGCGGCCGCGCGTGCAAGCAGCTGCTCGTAGCGCTGCCGCGCCGCCTGCTCCGCCTTGGAGAGCAGCTCGAGATCGCGCGCCAGTTCATTGTATTTGGCGCCCTGGCCAGGCTTGCCGGTTCCGCCGCGCTCGCCGGCCAGCCGGCCCCGGGCCTCGTCCTTGAGATCCTGCTCGACCTGGCGGATGCGGGCCGAGAGCCCTTTCCACTCGGTCAGGGCCGCGGCTGTTTCCTGGTCAAGGGCCTGCCGGCGGCCGCGGGCGCTGTCCTCCTGCTGGCGAACGGCCTGCTTGGCCAGCTCCTCGGCGAACAGCTTGGGATCGGTGGGGCCAACGGCCCGTTCCCTGGCCAGCTGCGCCCGCAGCTCGCCAATGCGGGCGCCGTCGCGGGTTTCGAGGGCCAGGCGTTCCGTGCGCTCCGCGGTTTGCAGCTCGTTGAGCCGTGCGCGGTACTCGCCCTGGAGCCGTTCGCTGATCGCCCCCTGGTACTGTTCCAGGCAGAAGGGAAAGGCGATGGCCACGCTGATCACCCCGGCCAAGCCGATGCGGAAGCAGACCTGTACCATTTTGTGCCGCCAGGGCTGAAAGGGCCGGTAGGTGGCCAGGAGGATGCGGTCGACGTTCATGATGACAAAGGCCCAGACCAGGGCAAGGAACAGGGCCAGGAGGGGCCGGGGCGACGCGAAGCGGCTGGAGGCGTACAGATACATGCCGAAAAAGGCAAGCAGGGTCGGGATCAGCACCGAGGAGCCAAGGATGGCGACCCGCTCGCGTTCGCTTTCCGGCAGCTGCTCGAGGGTGGCCGTGCGTGCTCCGGCCAGCCAGTAGAGGAGGGCCAACGGCCAGCTCCAGCGGCCTGTTTGCCGGGTCGGTCGGTCGGTCAATCGTTTCAGGTGATCAAGAGGGGTGTTCAGGTCCATGAGATTCGGTATCCTTGAGGCCTCCCCTGGCAGGGAGGCGCGGGGTCGGTGGTGATGACGGCGCGCGGCCGGGGCGGTGTTTGCCCGCCACGGATCGGTCAGCGGCAGGCGGCGAAGAGGGGGAAAGGATACCCAAAAATCGGTTTTTTTGCGAGAAGAATAACGAAAGTGAAATTAGCGCCCGGTTTTCTTGACGATAATTCCCTGGAAAAATCCCCGTCGGACTCGTACAATGCCGACCAGCAACCCCTGTTTTTCCGGCCCGGCCCACCCGCCCGGCCGAAACCGCTCAGCAAAGGAACGCCCGTGAAAATCGTCAACATCCTTGGCAGTCCGCGAAAAAACGGCACCAGCGCCCGCATTGCCCGGGCCTTCACCGAAACCGCCGCCACCTACGGCGCGACGATCACCGAGTATCCGCTCAACAGCATGCACTACCGGGGCTGCCAGGGCTGCGAAGGCTGCCACACCCGCTCCGAGCGTTGCGTGCTGCTCGACGACGTGACCGCGGTGCTTGACGACCTCCACCGGGCCGATATCGTCGTTTTTTCCGCGCCGGTCTATTTCGGCGACACCTGCGGCCAGTTCAAGTCCTTTTACGATCGGATGTGGTCGTTGATCCGCACCGACGCCGGCGAGGACGAGCGCGGCAGCCGTCTGCTGCCGGGCAAGACCGCGGTGCTCATCCTCACCCATGTCGATGCCGCCGGCGCGCATGACGATGTGGTTCAACGCTATACCCTCCATCTGGAGCTGTTCGGCTTCGAGGTGCGGCCCCTCGTCGCCACCGGCCTTCGCCTGCAGTCCAGCGCCGATGTGGATGCCCAGTTGAGCGCGGCGGCCGCCCTGGCGCGCGAACTGGTACGCGCCGGCTAGCCCCCCGGCCGCGCGGCGCCAAGGGCGTGAAAAAGGGCATCGCCCACGGCGAGGATGTCCCGGCCGTAGCGGGCAAAGGCGCTCAGTCGCCGGCGCAGCTGCGGGTAGGCCGCCAGGGGGAGATCGCCCCGGGCGCAGAGGGCGAGGAGCAGCATCAGGGTGTTGTAATAGCCCAGCCCCAGCCGCCGGGCGGCGAGCAGCACCTGCCGATCTTCCGACAGCACGGGCAGATGCAGCAGGGATGCGCTCCGGCAGACCGCCTGGTCCGTGGTCCCGGTCGGGGCGGTCGCAAGCAGGGTGGCACCGGCGATTTCGCCGCCGAATTCGGCGATGACCTGGGGAATGAGCACCAGCTGAACGCAACCGGCCACGCGGGGCAGCAGCTCCAGTCGTTCCAGGTAGATGAGGGTGGAGGTATCGACGACTCCGCCCGCAAGTCCCCGCAGTGCCGCCAGCAATTTGTCCGTATCGACCATGCCAAAGCTCCGGTTCAGTGGTTCAGCCCGTCTCGATTGTGACCCTGCGTGGCCCAAGGTACCGAGAGCCAACCCTTTTCGCAACCCCAGGAGGTTCCCATGGACCTGCACTTCACCATTGACCGCGACCTGTGCATCCAGTGCGGTGCCTGTGCCGACGACTGTCCGTTTCATATCATCGACCTGACCGACGGGTATCCGGCCCTCAATCCCGCCCGAGAGCACCATTGCATCCAATGCCAGCACTGTCTGGCGGTCTGCCCGACCGCCGCCCTGTCCATCTGCGGCTGCGATCCGCACCAGTCGCTGCCCCTGCCGCAGAGTCTGCCCAGCGGTCAGCAGATGGAGGCCCTGATCCGCGGGCGACGATCGGTGCGCCGCTATCATCCGGAAGCGCTGGACCCCGCCCTGATCGCGGACCTGCTCCGCACCGTGGCCAACGCCCCCACCGGAAAGAACAACCGCCAGTGTCTGTTCACCGTGATCGAGGACCGGGCGAGCATGGATGTCTTCCGCCGGGAAACCATGGAGGGGCTGCGCCGGGCCGTGGCCAGCAAGCGGCTTTCCGAAGGCTTGAGCTACTTCCGCCACGTGGTCACCGCCTGGGATCAGGGCAAGGACATCATCTTCCGCAACGCCCCCCATTTGCTGATGGTATCGGCTCCCCCGACCATCACCACCCCGGATGCCGACCTGCTGATCGCCATGAGCTACTTCGAGCTGCTGGCCGCCTCCAAGGGCATCGGCACCCTGTGGAACGCCATGATCCGCTGGGCCCTGGCAACGATCGACACCGACCTGTACCGACTGCTCGGTATCCCCGATGACCACGTCAAGGGCTACACCCTGCTCTTTGGCCGACCGGCGGTCCACTATCATCGCACCGTGCAGCGCGACGAGGCGCGGATCAACCGGGTGCGGCTGCCCTGATGCACCGGCGGCGCGGTCGCCAGCCCGTCTCGATGCGGGCTGGCGACCGTGCCAACCTTCCCTGCCAGGCCAACGACCATCCTGGCGTTCCCCCCGTGTCTTCTCCTGCCCCGCCATTGCACTGATCGCGCCCATGAGGCCGACCGATTCCCGTGTCGGTCGGTTGCCACCTACTTTTGCCCCGAACAAGGGAAGATAACCGCAGTCAGCTTGAATAACAAAAATGCAACTCTCTTTGTTGCTGTTTTTATTGGTTAAAATTGAGGGATCCGCATGCGATATTTTTTTCTCCGCTCTTGTTTGGCTGAAATCATGGAGCAAAGGGAGGTTAAAGAAAGAAGCTGTCTGCTAAGCAAGAAATGGAGTATTGGCGAGCTTTAACGAGTAAATTGAAGATATGGTGAAATAGTGTTTTGTGCACAACCTGTTGATAACTTTTTGAACCAAAATTTAATTATTTGAAATTATATGATATTTTCTGATTTTTTGTAAAATTGACGCTTTCATTGGGGGTTGCGGTTGCCCCGCCGTGGAAAGCCCATTGCCTGCAAGGGATTCCAGACTGTGGACAAACTTCTTGTTTGTACCGTGAAATCGACTCAAACCGCTTTTGACCGGTGGCGGGATTTTCTGTAGATCATGGCCTATCCAACGGGCCGTTTGCGGTCCCGGGAAAAATTGTTCACGAGGAAGGGAAAAGAATTGTATGCTGTGGAACGCGATTAAAACCTCTTTGCACGGAGCCATACCGGAGAGCGAATTCGGCCTGTGGATCAAACCGCTGGAATGCCGGCGGCACGATGACGGGGTGTTGGAGCTTGTCGGACCGGACCGGTTTTTCTGCGCCTGGGTGGAAGATCGTTATCTGGGGCTTATTCGCACCAAGGCGGCGGAACTGGGCGAGATCACCGACGTGCGGCTGCAAGCGGCCGCCACTCCGCCCCTGCGCTTTGAGAGCGGCAAGGGTGGTCAGCTCAAGCTGCCGGGCGTGACCAGCGCCGGGCCCCGACTGCGCTCCCTCCATCCGGCCTTCACCTTTGAGCAGTTCATGGTCGGCGAATCAAACCTGTTGGCCCGATCCGCCTGCCAGGCACTGGCCACCGGCGACGCCACCTTCGGCAACTGCCTGTTCATGAACAGCACCACCGGGCTGGGCAAGAGCCATCTGACCCAGGCCGTGGTTCACCAGGTGCTGCGCTCCGCCCCGTCCACCCGGTTGCACTATCTCACCGCCCAGCAGTTTTCCGCCGAGATGGTCAAGGGCATCCGCACCAACGCCATGGAGCAGTTCTCCAAAAAATACATCAACGACTGCGACATGCTACTGGTCGAGGACGTCCATACCCTGACCGGCAAGACCAAGACCCAGGAAGAACTCAACACCATCCTCGACTACCTGATCAAATCCGGCCGTCGGGTCATCCTGACCTCGGCCCTGCCGCCGACCAAGCTGGCGGGCATTGACGACGATTTCCGCAGTCGCATGACCTCGGGCCTGGTCACCGGCATTGAGTCGCCCGATTACGAAACCCGGGCGCGGATCATCCGCCACAAGCTGCAGATGCACGGCCTGGGCGCGGACGAGGACTTGGTGGGTTTCATGGCCGAGAGTCTGCAGGGCGATGTCCGCCGCATGGAGAGCGCGATCATCGGCATCAAGGCCAAGTCCTGCCTGCTGGGCGCGCCGCCGGATCTGGGCATGGTCCGGGAGGTGGTGTACGGGCTGATCGGCAGCCGGGCGGACATCACCGGCGAGGCGATCCGCGAGCTGATCGGCCGCCAGTTTCGGGTCAGCATCGAGGACCTGTGCTCCCGCTCGCGCAAGCGCTCGATCACCTTTCCCCGCCAGCTGGCCATGTACCTCACCCGCAAGTACACCACCAAGTCGCTGGCCGACATCGGCAGTCTGTACAACCGCGACCATTCGACCGTGCTCTACGCTATCAAGACCATCACCAAGGACATGTCGCAGCAGACCACGGTGCGGCAGCAGGTGGAACTGCTCTCCGCCAAGCTGAAGAACTAGCCCGCCCGCCTCGCGGTCCGGCCAGCTTTCGGGCCGAGGTCAGAAGTAGACCCCCTTGACCTCGGCCCGGTTCGTTGCGGTGACACCGGTCCCGATCCGGTGTGCCATCCGGCACGCCTCCTTGACCATGTCGTTGATCCCGATTCCCTTCCAGCCAAAACCGCACAGATGGAGATCGGCGTGGGCGGCATGGATCTCGTCCCGCCAGCGGAGCAACTCGGGATAGCCGGCCTCCAGCTGGGGAATGGCGGCCCGGGGCCGGAGCACGGCGCTGAAGCAGGGCGGCGGCAGCTCCATCAGCTCCTGGAGATCGGCGTGGACCGACTCGATCAGTTGATCATCGCTCAGTTCCAGCCGCTCGGGATGGCGGCGGCCGCCGACCAGGGCCTCGACGAGCTGACACCCTTGCGGCGCCCGGCCGGGAAACATGTGCGAGGAAAACAGGGCGCCGAGGGCGAAGCGTTGCTCGCGCTCGGGTGCCAGGTAGCCGAAACCAAAGGGGATGCGGGCGCGCTGGTCATAACCGAGCAACACCGAGAGGATGCGGGCTTCGGGAATCTGGGGCAACGGCGGAGGCGTTTCCGGCAGGGCGGGGGCAAGGAGATGCAGGCAAGGATTGACCGGCAGGGCCACCACCAGGTGGCGGCAGGTGATGTCCGCCTGTTCGGTCTGCACCAGCCAGCCGCCCTCATCGCGCTCGATACCCCGGACCGGGTTGCCGTACAGGATCTCTTTTCCCGCCCGCAGACCGGCCGCCAGCCGGGTCGGCAGCATGGCCATGCCGCCGCTGAAACTGGTCATGGCCGGCAGGTGTTTCTTGCCTTTTTTCGCTCCCTTACCCTTCCGCATTTTGTGGACCACGCCGCGAATCACCGAGCCGTGCATCCGCTCCAGCTCACGCACCCCGGGCATGACCGCGTCGATCTTCAGCCGCTCGAAGTCGCCGGCATAGGTGCCGGTGAATACCGCATCGGCAAAGGGCAGCAGGGCCTTGCCGAACCGGTGCGCCACCCACTGGGCCACCGACGGCTCCCCCGCCAGCGGCTTTTGCCACAGATCGGCCAGCACCCGTAGCTTGGCCCCCCAGGAGACGAGCGGTTCCCGCAGAATGGCCAGCGGTTTTTGCGGGATGCACCGCAGGCGGCCATCCAGGCACACATAGCGGACAAAGCGGCCGAGCGGCGCGCTGGTTATCTCTGCCTCCAGGCCGGCCAGACGGATCAGTTCGCGGCTCTCGTCGCAGTTGTCGAGGAAGCCGTGTGGTCCCCATTCGGCCAGATAGCCGGCGTCGTTGTAGGTGGCGATGGCGCCACCCGGCACGGCGGCCTGCTCCAGGACCATGATGTTCAACTCAGGCCATTGCTGGCGGACAAACGCGGCGGTGCTCAGGCCGGAAAGGCCCCCGCCGATGATGCATAAATCGTGTTGGGTCGTCTGCATGGGGTGCTCGTTGGTGGGCCGTTTGGCGGCGCGTGGCGGTTGTCTTGACAGGGTTTCAATCGTGCTTACCATGTTGGCCGGATAAAGGGAAGAGGCTTTATCCCCCTGGTATTGTCGGGAAATTCTCCTTTTTCCGACGCTGAGCACAATCCATCATCCCCCATTTTCGAGGAACAGCCCCATGACAGATGCACAGGTTGAAACCAAGCAGTTTCAGGCGGAGACCAGAAAGGTCCTGGATATCGTCATCAACTCACTGTACACCGAGCGCGACATCTTTGTCCGCGAGCTGGTTTCCAATGCCGCCGATGCCCTGGAAAAATTTCGTCACCAGAGCCTGATCGACAAGATCGAATTCGATGCCCACGTGCCGCTGGAAATCACCATCGATTGCGACGATAAAAAACACATCCTGACCATCGCCGACACCGGTATCGGCATGACCCGGGAAGAGTTGGAAACCAACCTGGGCACCATCGCCCACTCGGGCTCCAAGCATTTTTTCGAGCAGCTGGCCGAGGCGGCCAAGAAGGACGTCAATCTCATCGGCCAGTTCGGCGTCGGTTTTTACTCGGTGTTCATGGCTGCCAAGGCGGTACGGGTACAGACCCGTTCCTGGGACGGCGGCGACGGCTGGGAGTGGGCCTCGGACGGCGGCGGCACCTATACCCTCAGCCCCTGTCCCGGCCTGCATCGAGGCACCAAGATCATCATCGAGCTCAAGGACGATGCCCACACCTACGCCTCCAAGTTCACCATCGAGCGCATCATCCAGCAGTACTCGACCTTTGTTCCCTTCCCGGTCAAGGTCGAGGGCAAGACGGTCAACACCGTCCAGGCCATCTGGACCCGGTCCAAGTCCGAGATCACCGACGAGGAGTACACCGAATTCTACAAGTTCATCGGCAATGCCGTGGATGACCCCATGTATCGCCTTCACTTTTCCGCCGACGCGCCGCTGGCCATCAACGCCCTGGTCTACGTGCCCAAGGAGAACTTCGAGGTGCTGGGCATGGGCCGGATGCAGCCCGGGGTCAACCTCTACTGCCAGAAGGTGCTGATCGACCAGCACAGCGAGAACATCCTGCCTGAGTGGCTGCGGTTTTTGAAAGGCGTGGTCGATTCCGAAGACCTGCCGCTCAATATCTCCCGCCAGTCGCTCCAGGACAACGCCCTGGTGCTCAAGCTGCGCAAGGTGCTGACCAAGCGGGTGATCAAGTTCCTGGCCGAGGAGGCCGAGCGCGATGCCGACAAATACCGCGAGTTCTGGAAGACCTTTGGCATCTTCCTCAAGGAGGGCGTGACCTCGGATTTCGAGCACCGCACCGAACTGGCCAAGCTGCTGCGCTTCGAGTCCTCGGCCAGCGAGCCGGGCACGATGATCTCGCTCGACGAGTATGTCGGCCGGATGCGGGAGGGCCAGGACAAGATCTATTATATCAACGGCCCCAGCCGGGCCGCGGTCGAGTACGGCCCCTACGTGGAGATGTTCAAGAAGCGCGGGATTGAGATCTTCTACACCCTGGAGCCGATCGACGATTTCGTTCTCAACCACCTGGGCGAGTACAACGGCAAAAAACTGGTTTCCGCCGACCGCGCCGACCTGAGCCTGCCCGAGACCACGCCTGCCGCCAGCGAGGAGGGCGCCAAGGAATCGGGCGAGCCGCTGGCCGAGGCGGTGATGACCTCGCTGTGCCGGTGGATGAAGGAAGTGCTCGGCGATCGCATCCAGGAGGTCAAGGCCTCCAGCCGCCTGGTGGACAGTCCGGCGATGATCGTCAACGTCGACGGCTACATGACCTCGTCCATGGAACGGATTCTCAAGGCCTCCGGCCAGACCGAGGCCTTTGGCATGGGCTCGAAGAAAGACATGGAGATCAATGCCAAGAGTCCGCTGATCAAACAGCTGGCGGGCCTGCGCGAAAGCGACGGGGATTTTGCCCGCGACGTGGTCGAACAGCTGTACGACAACGCCATGATTCAGGCCGGCCTGCTGGTCGATCCGATGGTGATGGTGCAGCGCAACTACCGCATTCTCGAGCGGGTGACCGGCAAGACGGCACCGGCGGCGTGAACGGTTTTCCGGTACTCAGAGCCCTGCCGGGCGGTCACCGGATGCGGCAACGAGGTGTAACCTGTCGGTTCTTGGTTCGATTGCGCCGGCGGGTTCGAGTCTGAGGTTGAAAAAAGGTTGTGTTCACGATATATGAACACAACCTTTTTTCTTTGCACGAATTGTTCCTGGAGGGAATTCGATGCGTCAATCCCTGTTCATCTGTCTCCTTGCGTTTCTTGTGCTTGCCGGTTGTTCCACCAAGCAGGTGCGTCACCTTGCCTCGGACGCCTCCCTGATCAAGCCGGGGCAGTCCACGGTCAAGGATGTGCAAAAATATCTGGGCGAGCCCGACAGCCGGCGGGAAGTCTCCCCCGGGGTGAGCGAATTCGTCTACTACGAGGATCGGCCGGGCTTGTTCGGCAACACACCCATTCTCGGCTCCATGACCGGGCCATCCGGCTACGAGATGATCGTTTTCACCATCGAGCACGACATGGTGACCAGCAGCGAGTTCCGCAATTTCAACGAATCCGACCGCAAGTGGGCGGAAGACTACACCTGGGAAGAGGTCAAGTGAGCCCACCCTCGACCTTTGACATCAATCGCGAGCGGATGATCGAGGAGCAGCTGGTTGCCCGGGGGATCACCGATCAGCGGGTGCTGGAGGCCATGCGCACCGTGCCTCGGCATCTGTTCGTCGAGGACGCCATCCGGGCCCAGGCCTACGGGGATTTCCCCCTGCCCATCGGCAGCGGCCAAACCATCTCCCAGCCCTACGTGGTCGCCCTCATGACCCTGGCCCTGCGCCTGACCGGCTCGGAAAAGGTGCTGGAGATCGGCACCGGTTCCGGCTACCACGCGGCCGTCCTCTCCCGCCTCTGTCAGCGGGTGTACACGGTGGAGCGGATCGACGGCCTGGTCAGCCGGGCGCGCAAGGTGTTTGACCGGCTCCGCTACCACAACATCGTCTCGCGCATCGACGACGGCACCGTGGGCTGGCCTTCCGAAGCCCCCTTCGACGCGATCGTCGTCACCGCCGGCGGTCCTCGGGTTCCCGAGCCTCTGATCGCCCAGCTGGCCGATCCGGGCCGGCTGATCATGCCGGTTGGCGGCCAGGACGTGCAGGAACTGCAATTGGTGGAGAAACACGAGGGCAGTGTCAGGGTGACCACCATTGAACAGGTGCGTTTCGTCGACCTGATCGGCGCCTACGGCTGGCCCAACTAAACCGCGATAGCCGTTGTCCGGCCGCGCCGGATGCGCTCTTGCACCGTTCCGTTCCCTTTCCGGTTCCCCCCTTTGTCCTGATTGTCCCGCGGACATGCCGCGTCCTTGCTTCTTCCGCCCGTGGGCACAACGGGAACCAGGCGCGGGCTCCTTTTTCTCGCTCAAATCGAAGGGTATCGATGTCATTTCTCAACAGCGATTCACTCCTTGATCTGCTGGTCAAGGAACAGGTGCTCACCGGCGAGCAGCGCCAGATGGTTATTCTCCACAAAGGCAAACAGCGGCAAAAATTGCTCAAACAAGCGGGCGGCCGCCGCCAGGGCGATGAAAACCGGACCGACCGGGGCTTTCCCGATCTGGTCGACATCATCCTCTCGCTGGGCCTGGAGGTCAGCGGTTCGCCGGGCACGCCCCTGAGCGAGGAGATCATCATGCGCGCCGTCAGCCACCGGTTGAAGATTCCCTTCAAGAAGCTCGACCCGCTGGAGCTGGACATGGACACCGTCACCAAGACGATTCCCCGCTCGTTCGCCATCAACCACCTGATCCTGCCCCTGGAGCTGCGCAACGGCGTGCTTGATGTGGTCACCTACCACCCGGACAACCACCACGTGCTCGAGGATATCGAGCGGGCCAATCAGGTCAAGGTGCGGCCGTTTCTGTCCACCCGCACCGATATCAGGAAGATTCTGGCCGAGTTCTTCGGCTTTCAGCGCTCGATCACCGCCGCCGAATCGCAGTTCGGCACCACCGGCACCGCGGCCACGGTGGACATCGGCAACCTGGAGCAGTACGTCCGCCTGGCCTCGACCAAGGAACTGAGCTCCACCGATCAGCACATCAAGGCGGCGGTCAACCATCTGTTCAGTTATGCCCTGGAGCAGCGCGCCAGCGACATCCATATCGAACCCAAGCGGGACATCTGCCTGGTGCGCTTCCGCATCGACGGCATTCTGCATACCATCTACAAGCTGCCCAAGGCGGTCCATTCCGCCATCACCTCTCGGATCAAGAGCCTGGCCCGGCTGGATATCGCCGAAAAGCGCCGTCCCCAGGATGGGCGCATCAAGATCGGCCGAAGGGAAGAGGACCGCGAAGCCGAGATCCGCGTGTCCACCGTGCCGGTGGCCTTCGGCGAGAAGACGGTCATGCGTATCCTCAATCCAGAGGTGATCTTTCAGCAGCTCGACCACCTCGGCTTCTCCCGGCGCGATCGGGTGGTGTACAACAGCTTCATGACCGCGGCCCACGGCATCGTTCTGGTGACCGGCCCGACCGGCAGCGGCAAGTCGACCACCCTCTATTCGACCCTCAAGCAGATCGCCACCCCGGAAAAGAACATCATCACCGTCGAGGACCCGGTGGAAATGGTCTACGAGGAGTTCAACCAGATCGCGGTGCAGTCGCAGATCGACGTCACCTTTTCCACCATTCTGCGCAACATCCTCCGCCAGGACCCGGACATCATCATGATCGGCGAGATTCGCGACCTGGAAACCGCCACCCACGCGGTCCAGGCCGCCCTCACCGGGCATCTGGTGTTTTCCACCCTGCACACCAACGATGCGGTGTCCACCATCATCCGTTTGCAGGATCTGGGGCTGGAACCCTTTCTCATCGCCTCGACCATGCTCGGGGCCCTGGCGCAGCGGTTGGTGCGGCGCATCTGCCCCCACTGCGCCGAACCCTACACCGTTGACGCCGCCGAACTGCGCAAACTGGGCTTCCCGGTGAGCGGCCGGGAGACGGTGGAGCTGACCCGGGGCAAGGGCTGTCTCCAGTGCCGCAACACCGGCTATCTCGGCCGGATGGGCATCTTCGAGATTTTTCCCATGTCCGAGCAGTTGAAAAAACTGATCGCCGCCCGGGCCAACGACTCGGATCTGCGCCAGGTGGCCATCCGCGAAGGCATGACCACCCTGCGCGAGGATGCCTGGCGCAAGGTGCAGACGGGCCTGACCACCGTGGAGGAGGCCCTGCGGGTGACCGGAGAAATGGAGGCGGTGTGATTTTTTCCTGGCATTCCGGCAAACACGACCTATAGTGCCGGCAGAAGCGGCAACCAGGAGCACGAGCAGGCAATGGCACAGAAGATCGTCAGTAAAAATAAAAAGGCCTTTCACGATTACCACATCGAGCAGACCTTCGAGGCCGGAATGGTGCTCAGCGGGCCGGAGGTCAAATCGTTGCGCGCCGGCAAGGTCAACCTCCGCGACGGCTACGCCCAGCTCAAGGACGGCGAGGTCTTTTTGTACAACGTGCATATCTCGCCCTACTCCTACGCCACCCACATCAACCAGGACCCGCTGCGGGTGCGCAAGCTGCTGTTGCACCGCCGCGAGATCCGCAAGCTGATCGGTAAGCTGCACGAGAAAGGCATTGCGCTGATCCCACTCAAGATATATTTTATCGCCAATGGCAAAGCCAAGGTGGAACTGGGCCTCGCCAAAGGAAAAAAACTCTACGACAAACGGGCAGCCCTCAAGGAAAAGCAATCCGACCGCGACATGGAACGCTCCATGCGGCGCGACGACTGATCCAGGCTGGGCGGCCCCATCTATAGAATGTTTTTGTATCCAATATGGGGGCGAAACGGATTCGACGGGGATATTGAAGCTTGATGTTGCATGCCGAGTTTCTGTCAGCTCGTAAAAATGACGGAATTAAATATAATCGCAGACGATTATAACTACGCTCTGGCAGCCTAAACAGCTGCTGAGCCGTCCCACCGGTCTTTGCCTGTAAGGCCGGATTCGGGGCGTCGACTCCACAGGCTGGTTGGTTGCGCATGCCCGGGGCGCAACCAACGAGACTTTCCGGGCTGGCATCCGAGTATCCCTGTTCCGGGTGAGAGACGGATGCGAGAACCAATCCCGGAACTACGCATGTAGAGACACGAGGGGAGAATTTTCGGACGCGGGTTCAACTCCCGCCGCCTCCACCATTTTCTTTAAAAAATTAACGGGTTATGACGTAAGGGGCTGCTTCTGCCATCCCCGGTCGTCGCCCGTTTTTTTTTTGCTGCGGAAGAGAAACACGATAAATCTACCGGACAAATCACCAGGAGTGATTATCATTAAAAACACAGGAAGAGGGAGGAAACGAACTCAACCATGCTTGACCCTCCAAGAAAAAAGGCGTTATCTTGAAGGCAAAGGCGAATAAATAAAAATGCCACCAGCTCTGTGGAGCAGGAGGTGTGATAATGTATACCGCCGATCAACTTTGCGAGAAGATCATATCGATCTATCCGGATATTGGTATTTGTGGCATCGATGTCAGTGTTGACTACAACACAACAGAAAAAAGCTGGATGGTTCATTTGAAGAAGGGATCGCATACATTGGACCACTTCTTGGAGGCAATGGATGCGGAGAGCTGCATGGAGGGCAAGAAGTGCATTGCCCTTGGGCTTGAAATCGCGCAAATGAGGAAGAACATAGAAGGCGAACAGTTTTAAATCGCCTTTCCCGAGAAGGGAACATGGACGGGATGTCGTTGGGCATCCCGTTTTTTTTTCACCCTTTGCTCGCTGTCACACTCGTCAAGAGCCTCCATCCCATCCCTTCAACGCTTCCTCGCACAACACCTTGACTGCATGCAGCGTTCGGCTTTGAGCTGTTCGGCAACCTGGTCAGCCGCGGGCAGGATGATCAGGCCGGTGGCGGGTTCACCGTGGACACTACAGGGTTGACCGCTGGCAACGTGATGGGCGGCAAGGGCGCAGAGTCCGGCGTCGACGGTGTCGATACCGGCGGGCCGAGGCAGGATGATCCCAGCTTGTGCCAGCAAATCCGGGCGGTGGTGGCGTTTGTCCTTGGCAGAAACGATACGGCCGGCCAAGACACAGGCGATGGCTTGGGGAAAGGTTTCAAAACAGCAGCGGGTTGCGGCAGTCAGGGGCGCGGTCGCGCACAGCGGATGGCTGGGTTCCAAGGCGCGGTACACGGCCATGCCGTTCAACATCCAGCCGTAGTAGTTTCTGGGGTGGGCAAGGGCCCGCTCGCGGGTGGGCGAGGCGAAACATTGCATGCCTTGGGCCATCAGCTGCCGCTCGGCCGGGCGGGCGCGGCCGTCATCGCTCCAGCAGCAGGGAGCGTCGATGCCGATCACCCGGGCGCCGATCTCTCGGCACCAACAGGCCACGGCCTCTGGATCGGTGGTGCGATATCGCTCCAGATACCGGCCATTGCAGAGAGCCACCCCATGGAAGCCTTTGCGGCTGCCACCGACATCAATGCCGGCAACGATGAGGCGTGGGGATGTTGGCATGGGTATGTAGTTCGATAAGGTGTATTTTCAGGTCAAGACAATCGGCTGGTCACTTCATGGCATGGTCCGCTTCGCCAACGGGATCAGCGGGCCATGGCCGCGATAACAATCGCATCAAACCCAAATCGCATTCCAAAACGGGTAATCGCCCATCCTCTGGACCAAACCGGCCCGTAGCGGGTTAGCCAGCACATACCGGGCCACCTGCCGCACATCTTCTTCCGCGCGCAGGGCATGATCGTGAAAAGCCTTTTGCCAACACGGCCCCTGCTTGCCGAGCAGGCGGTTGACTTGACGCCCGCTGGCCGATTTGAGCCGGTTGACCACTGTGCTCAGGTTGTCTTTTTCGCCCACCTGGAGCAGGAGGTGGACATGATCGGGCATCAATACCCAGGCAAGCATGCGGGCATCGTTGAGCAGGGCGCTGTTCTCAAAGCACCGGGCGGCAACGCAGGCGGCCCGGAAATCGAGGAACACCGGCTGCCGTTGCCAGGTGGCCGTGGTCACCAGATACACCTGGTGCGGCAGGGAAACCCGGCCTTTGCGCAGGGATTGGTGGCCCGGTTTGTTGTGGCGATGGGTCCCGTCGTTATTCTTCATCCCATAGAGACGGTGGATATTGTGGAATTATTGTCACGATCACAACCGGGAGCAGCAGGAGCAGGCCCTGCCCGCGAATGAAATCGGAATGTTTCTGCCGACCGGATACGCGCAACCGAGTGGCATCTTATTGCTGTGATGATTGATTTTCAATCACCGCGTGTTGGTTGTAAACGATGGTGCTTGCAAGGCGCTTGATTGTATCGCTACGACATTCGGGCCGATGGGGCTTGACATCGCGGGCATGGCCCGCTCCTACAACCCAAAGCCCCAACGCGCGATATGAATCCACAACCCCAAAAGCAGGCCATGGCCGCGATCAGGGATTGGCGGTCAGTTGCCGGACTAGGGCGGCCAGGAGGTTGTGGCCACGGTGCGGGAAGCGACGAGTTGGGTTTCCAGGTCGTCGACCAGGGGCATGAGTTCGTCTTTCTCGATTATTTTAGACGATATCTGTCTTGTTTTGCCTATTTTTTCGCGGGCATGGCCCGCTCCTACGGGACGCGGCGGCATGCGTGAGTGTAGGAGCGGGCCATGCCCGCGATCAGATCAGGGGTTGGTGGTGAGTTCCCTGACCAGGGCGGCCAGAAGGTTGTGGGCCACGGTACGGGAGGCGGCGAGTTGGGTTTCCAGGTCGTCGACCAGGGCCATGAGTTCGTCCACCTTGGCGACGATACGGCGTTGTTCGGCGAGGGGTGGGAGGGGAATTTCGACAGTTTTCAGTCGTCCAGCACTAAGGCCGATATTACCAGCCGTTGTGGCACACATCGCTTCAATCGCTTCACGCGTTGGTGCGGCATTCATAGCGTAACAAACGTAACGTGGAGAATGCAAATCGGTATTAATCCGGAACCTGATCAACTTGTCTGGGTTGACTTGAATGCGCCTTGATTCACCACGATACAAAGAAAATCGTCCGACAAAGTGGAGATTACCGTTAAATCGGCAAGCAAGCAAATCACCAGGTGCAAGTTGGAATTTCTTGACTTCGTTTGCCGGCAAATCGACATGTTTGAAGTCTTCCTCGTTAACGTAGAAATCTTCACGCGAGGTTCCAGCGCTAATTCGAAGAACCTCAACTGCAGAGGGATCCGCAGTAGGACCTTTGGAAACACCGTTCACTGATGCTTCAGCGAGAATCGATTCGAGTGATCCGAGTAAGGGTTCTGACTCCTGCGGCACAAGTTTGCCCTGCACGGCGAGGGTGAGGATGGTTTTGCGGAGGTCGGCCGGGGAGACGGTGTAGGACGGGTGGAACAAGAACTGGAGGTTGTCCGGGGTGGGGGCCTGGGTGAAACGCGCCAGGCTGGCCTTGACCAGGACGGCGTGCTGGGCTTGCCGCTCTTGTTGCTGCGCCTCCAGTTGATCGCACAAGGCCATCAACTCATCCACCTTGGCCACGATCCGCTTTTGCTCGGCAAGAGGTGGGAGGGGGAATGGAAATCCCACGATTTTTACTTTGGAAATGTTTGGTTGCGCCCCGCCTTCGCTCGCGGAATGAAAACGTGAACGCTGTGACAACAGAAAAATGAACAGGTAGCGGTTTAGGACCCCATCAAATACGGTGCATCCACATACTGCCTGATTTGTTACAGCCGATTCGGCAAGGATAGCGACTTTTCCAATCGTTGCACCATACATAGCAAGCAAAATGTCCCCAGGCTCATTACGCCGGAACGAGCAAGTATTTAGGGCTAACTCGGATACCGTTTCCTCAGAACCTGCGAGAGATTGGTTGTCGTTGAGTTCTCCTGATTTTAGCCACGTTATTCCGCCGTCATATAATTCGGGATTACCACGAGAGGGTGTTGAACCAGACCCCCAATCGCCAATTTCTCCTAATCGGGTCCACGCCCAATGCTCAGGAATTAAAAAAGGAAGTTCTTCTTCATTAACCGGAAGAATAGCCTGTCTTTTTATGCGGCGATCAGCGACTAACCGTTCCTTTGTTTTCTTGATACGTTCGAGCAGCAAGTGAGCGCTTTCATCGACAGGGACTTGATTAACCAATTTCCCCCGAACCGCCAACTCCAGCACCACCTCCCGCATCCGCGCCACCGCATCCGGCGCATCGGCGAACAGCTCGAACTTCTCAAAAAAGGTTTCCAGCTTCATTCCCCTGCCCCACGGGTCGCGGTTAGGGCCTGGTGCAGTTCGGCCTTTAGCTTCGCTCGGGTCGCGGCGATCTGACTCAGCAGCTTTTCGTACTCGGGCAGCAACTGCTCGACATCGCCGGGGCCGGTGTCGCTGTTGTGCGGGTTCTTGCTATCGAGGTTGAAACCGCCGGCCCGGATGGTCTCGATGTCCACCCGCCAGGCAAACGCGTTCTCCTCGCGCTTATGCCACCAGGCGCGCTCCGGGGCGAACTCCTCGATGCGGATCGGCTTGGTTTTGTTGTAGCTTTTGGCGCCGGGCGGATAGGGGTGTTCGTAGTACCAGATTTCGGTGGTGGGCTGGCCCTTGGTGAAAAAGAGCAGATTGGTGCGGATACCGGTATAGGGGTTGAAGACGCCGTTCGGCAGCCGGACGATGGTGTGGAGGTTGCACTCGGTGAGCAGGGTTTCCTTGATCCGGGTTTTGACGCCCTCGCCGAAGAGCGTGCCGTCGGGGAGGACCAGGCCGGCGCGGCCGCCGGGTTTGAGCAGCTTCATCAAGAGGACGAGAAAGAGGTCGGCGGTCTCGCGGGTGCGGAACTCGGCCGGGAAGTTGGCCTCGATGCCGTCCTCCTCCATGCCGCCGAAGGGCGGATTGGTGACAATCACATCCACGCGTTCCTGGCGCGTCCAGTCGCGCAGGGGCCGGGCCAGGGTGTTGTCGTGGCGGACACCCGCAGGCACGTCGATGCCGTGGAGCATGAGGTTGGTCATGCAGAGGATGTGCGGCAGATGCTTCTTTTCGATGCCGGTAAAGCACTCCTGGATGGTGCGTTCGTCCTCCGCGGTTCTGGCCTGACGGCGCAGGTGCTCGATGGTGCAGACGAGGAAGCCGCCGGTGCCGCAGGCCGGGTCGAGCACGGTTTCGCCCAGGCGGGGATCGACCTGCTCGACAATGAATTGGGTCACGGCGCGCGGGGTGTAGAATTCGCCGGCATTGCCCGCGCTCTGGAGATCCTTGAGCAGCTTTTCGTAGATGTCGCCGAAGAGGTGGCGGTCATCCGAGGCGTTGAAGTCGATACCGTTGATCTTGTTGATCACCTGGCGCATGAGGGTGCCTTTTTTCATGTAGTTGTTGGCATCCTCAAAGGCGGTGCGGACGAGCGCCGCCACCCGGTCGGCGCCGACGGCGAGGTTCTTGAGCCGGGGGAGCAGGGTGTTGTTGACGAAATCCAGCAGCCCCTCGCCGGTGAGGCCTTCCTCGTCGGCGGCCCAGTTGCACCAGCGCAGTTCCGGAGCCAGCGGGGAAGAGTAGTCGTCGCGTAACAGTTCGAGTTCCTTTTCGCGATCGTCAAAGATCTTGAGAAAGAACATCCAGCCGAGTTGTTCGAGCCGCTGGGCGTCGCCGTAGGTGCCGGCGTCCTTGCGCATGATGTTCTGGATGGATTTGACCAGGGTGGAGACGTTGGACATGATTGAACCTAAGAACGGTGGTTGAGGAGAGTGTATCGGGATGTATTGGGGGGTTAAATCGATAGAGCTTCACGTGGCATCTTGTTCGCGGGCGTGGCCCGCTCCTACCCGCTGGGGCAGATTCTTATCGCGGGCAGGGCCCGCTCCTACGGGGTGCACCGGCGGCCGGTGGTTGTAGGAGCGGGCCCTGCCCGCGAAATGACGACGACCGTTTTTCTGTTCAGGCTTCTTCCAGGTAAAGTTCGGCCTCCAGGTGGTGGAGGGCTTTGATGTAATCGGGTTTCCCGCCAAAGAGCTTGATGATCTCCATCGGCGTGCCAAAGCTGGAAAGCGGGTCGACCTTGAGGATGTCGAACGACTCGAAACTCCTGAGCCCGGCATCGGCGTACTTGTCGAGCAGGGCTTCGAGCACGGCGCGGGCCTGTTCGCCGTAGCGGCCGAAGACATCGCGGCCGCGCACCTGGGCCACGCGCTGGCGGCGGGTACGCGGCGGACGGTCAAAGGCCACATGGCAGATCAGGTCGAAGGCATCGTAGCCGGGGCCGATCTGTTCGGCCAGTTCGTCAAGGAAGACGCCGCGAGCGGCCAGTTCCTCGACCACCGCCTGCTTGCGTTCGGCCGCGTTCCAGGCGGTGAGGAATGCGTCGAGGGTGGCGTAGGTTTGGCTCACGGTCCTGCGCGAGTAGTCGCGCAGGGATTCGGTGATCAGGCGGCCGTCGCCATCGAGATACTGGACCCGTTCGGTGGCGACGCGGACCTCAACATCGTCGACCACGTAGATGGTGGGTTTGCCTGCGGGCGGGTCGTCCCAGGCACCAGGCGGCTCGCCGGTCGTGGGATGGGGCGGCAGGTTTTCACCTCCGGTGGGCATCTCTTCCGGCGGCAGGGGTGGATCGTCGGGGCCGGGTTCGTAGATCTGCACCGGTTCGCCGTCGAAAGCGGGATCGGCAAACAGGGCGGTGGCCCGCTTGAAGTCCATGATGGTGAAGTAGAGCTTGCCGTAGTCCTCGTTGATGCGGGTGCCGCGGCCGATGATCTGCTTGAACTCGGTCATGGAGTTGATCCGTTTGTCGAGCACGATCAAGTGGCAGGTCTGGGCATCCACCCCGGTGGACATCAGCTGCGAGGTGGTGGCGATGACCGGATAGGTGGATTCCGGGTCGATGAAGTTGTCGAGTTGCGCCTTGCCCTCGTCGTTGTCGCCGGTGATGCGCATCACGTATTTGGCGTTGGCGGCGGCAAGATCGGGGTTGGCGTTGACCAGGGCCTGGCGCATGCGCTCGGCGTGGCCGATGTTCTCGCAGAAGACGATGGTTTTGTGGAACCGGTCGGTGGCCTTGAGGAATTCGCTGATCTTGGCCGCCACCAGGGCGGTGCGCCGCTCCAGGATGAGGGTGCGATCAAAGTCGAGTTCGTTGTACTCGCGATCCTCGATCACCTGGCCGTGCTTGTCGGTCTTGCCGATCTCCGGCCGCCAGCCGTCGAGGTCTTTGTCGATGCCGATACGGATCACCTTGTAGGGGGCGAGGAAGCCGTCGGCAATGCCCTGGCGCAGCGAGTAGGTGGAGATCGGCTGGCCGAAATAGTCGATGTTGCTGACCTCGCGGGTTTCCTTGGGGGTGGCGGTGAGGCCGATCTGGGTGGCGGCATGGAAATATTCGAGGATCTTGCGCCAGGCCGCGTCCTCGGCGGCGCTGCCCCGGTGGCACTCGTCGACCACGACCAGGTCGAAGAACGCGGGCGAGAACTGCTTGTAGATGTTCTGTTCTTCCTCGGTGCCGCTGACCGCCTGGTAGAGGGCGAGGTAGATTTCAAAGGCCTTGTCGGCGGTGCGGTTGGTGATCTTGGTCATCGCCGCGCCGAACGGTTTGAAATCGTTGTTCTTGGTCTGGTCGGCGAGGATGTTGCGATCGACCAGGAAGAGGATGCGCTTTTTTGCGCCCGACTTCCACAGCCGCCAGATGATCTGGAAGGCGGTATAGGTCTTGCCGGTGCCGGTGGCCATGACCAGGAGGATGCGGTTCTCGCCCCGGGCAATGGCGTCGATGGTGCGGTTGATGGCGATCAGCTGGTAGTAGCGCGGCGTCTTGCCGGAACCGTCGTCGTAATAGTCCTGGGTGGTGACGGCATTTTGGGCCGCATCGTAGCCCTTGGCGGCGCGGAAGCGGCTCCAGAGTTCGGCGGGGCTGGGGAACCGGTCCAGGGGGATTTCCCGCTCGATCTGCAAGGCGCCTCCGGTGCGGTCGTGTTCGAGGAAGGCGTCGCCGTTGGAACTGTAGGCAAAGGGCACATCGAGGATCTCGGCGTAGTCCAGGGCCTGCTGCATGCCGTCGCCCAGGCTGTGATTGTTGTCCTTGGCCTCGATCACCGCGATGGGGATACCGGGTTTGTAGAAGAGCAGGTAATCGACCTTCCTGCCATCCCCGCGCTTGACCACCTTGCCGCGCACCGTCACCCGTCCCTTGGTGATGAAATACTCCTCGCGGATCTGGGTCATCAGGTGCCACTTGCCGCCTTGGACGAGGGCCGGAGTGATGAATTTGCTGCGGATGTCCGCTTCGCTCAGCGATTTCTTGTTCATGAGCTGCCTTGGGGATGGGGTGCGGCAGGCAACTCCGCACCAGGCTAACCTGTCGATTTTTCTGTGTTCCGACCCTATACGGAACGAGGTGGAAAGTCAAAAGATTCGCTGAATGGAGGGCGAAATCCACCTCCACCACTCCTTCGGCTCCGGCCGGGCGGTTCCAGCTGGCCGCGCAACCCGCACGGTCCCTCGCCTTGTTCAAGGGAAAAATCCCGTGCCGAACCATTCCCGCGCGGTTGTTGCTCCCTGCTCACGGCACGGAGTGCGCGAAAAGGCTTGACAGCCCTGTTGTCATCCACTACCCGTTAAAGGATTTTTTCATACAGATCGCCGGGCTAGCAGGGTCACTGCAATGGCCGCGTCCGCCACGGGGGCCATGATCCCTCCTGCCTCAGTCATCGTCAGGTTCCGCAATCGCGGAACGAGTGCGTGCTCGTATCCCCGGATCGGGGTTCAGGTGGTTGTCCGAAATCCTTTGGGCAATCAAACCAGTTCATCATAGGGAGAGCAACATGGAATACAAGGAGATTTTGTTTGAGGTAGACGAGGGAATCGCCACGCTGACCCTGAATCGGGCCGACATTCGTAACGCCATCACCCATCCCGACATGATCGCCGAGATTAAATCGGCGTGCGACCAGGTGAACTCCCACCTGGACATCCGGGTGCTCATCCTCACCGCGGTCGACCCCGCCTTTTCTTCCGGTGGCAACGTCAAGGACATGAAGGAGCGCAAGGGCATGTTTGCCGGCACTCCGGCGGAGATCGTGGAACAGTACCGGAAAAATCTCCAGGAAGTGCTGCTGAGCGTCTACAACGTGGAGATTCCGACCATCGCGGCCATCAACGGTTCCGCTGTCGGCGCGGGCTGCGGCCTGGCGCTGATGTGCGACATCCGCGTCGCCTCGCGCAAGGCCACCTTTGGCGAAACCTTCTTGAATGTGGGATTGATTCCCGGCGACGGCAGCGCCTTCACCCTGCCCCGGGTGATCGGCATGGCCAAGGCCAGCGAACTGATTTTCACCGCCGAGACCATCGACGCCGACGCCGCCCTGGACCTGGGGTTGATCAACCACGTGGTCGACCATGAGGAACTGCTGGCGAAATCCCGGAACATCGCGGCCAAGATCGCCGGCCGGCCGCCCCAGGCGGTGCGCCTCACCAAGAAGCTGCTCCGCCTTGGCCCCCAGTCCACCCTGGAGCAGAGCATGCTGCAGGCCGCGGCCTATCAGTCCCTGTGCCACTTCACCGACGACCACATGGAGGCGCTGAACGCCATGTTTGAGAAGCGCAAACCGCTCTTTCAGGGCAAGTAACCAGGGGCGGCGCGACGGCATCGCCGTTGCCGTGAGCAGGGCAGGGTGCTTGCGGTTGGCTCGGACCCTGGCTTCGGACATCCGGAGCCAGGGTTT
This sequence comes from Desulfobulbus propionicus DSM 2032, assembly GCF_000186885.1. Classification (GTDB taxonomy): domain Bacteria; phylum Desulfobacterota; class Desulfobulbia; order Desulfobulbales; family Desulfobulbaceae; genus Desulfobulbus; species Desulfobulbus propionicus. The sequence goes on from NC_014972.1 coordinate 708,202, forward strand.
TTTGCGTCAACCCGCCGGGCGCATGGGATCGACGACCAACAGGAAAAAACGTGCGCGATCCTATTCAAGGATGGACTTTTTTGTTGGCATTGCAGTAAACTTTCCTCCCAGGCCGATTTGCTTTTACACCAAGAGGTCTCTCGATCTTTTTCCGGAGCGTGGCGATGTATTCTCGATATTCCGTGTTGATAGGACTGTGGGTGCTGTGCGCGGGTTTTGCCGGGAAAGAGGTGTGGGCCGCGTTTCAACTGGACGATACCTTTGGCCTCGACGGCCGGGTGGCGGTGGAGTTGGGCGTCAAGAACAGCGGCCATGCGGTCCTTGTCCAGCCGGACGGCAAGATCGTGGTGGCTGGTTCCACGTCGGGCGCCAAGGGAACAGCCATGAATTTCGCCCTGCTCCGGTTCAATCCCGACGGTTCCCTGGACCCGACCTTCAACGGCGAAGGTTCGGCGGTCACCTCCCTCGTCCCCGGCGACGACGAAGCCCTGGCCCTGGGGCTGCTGGCCGACGGCCGCATCGTGGCGGGGGGCTACAGCCACAACGGCACGGATCGCGATTTTGCCGTGGCCTGTTATCGCCGCGACGGTTCCCTGGATCCGACCTTCGGCGTCGAGGGCGCGGTGCTGACCTCCATCGGCAACGGCAACGAGGAGATAACCGCCCTGGTGGTCGATCAGAACGACAACATCACCGTTGTCGGCTCCTCCGAAGGCACGGTCGGCCGGATTCTGGTGGCCGCCCGCTATACCTCGGCGGGCGTGTTGGACAGTTCCTTCGGCGAGCAGGGAGTGAGCCTGATCGGGGTCGGAGAGGATGCCAACGCCGAGGGCCTTGTCGAACGCCGGGATGGATCCCTGGTCATCTCGGGGTCGTATGTGGACAAACAGGGGAGCGCCGCCATGCTGGTCGGTCTGCGCGCCAACGGCCTGCTGGAGACGACCTTTGGCAGCAAGGGGATCGCCACGGTTTCTCCGGCCTTTGCCGCCAGCGAAGGATACGGTATCAGCGAAGACGGCGACGGCCTGCTCTATCTGGCCGGCGCGGTCGGCAATCCGGGCCGGCGTGACGCGGCCCTCTTCCGCTTCACGCCCGATGGCCAGGCGGAGGGATCGTTCGGGCGGAACGGGGCGGTTGTCTCGGCCGTCACCGCCGAGGACGATGTCCTCTACGACGTGAGCGTGGGCCCGGCCGGAGTGGCAGCAAGCGGGTTCGCCGTCCATGCCGGGGCCCGTCAATTTTTGCTGATCTCCTATCTGGCCGACGGTTCGATCGCCGATGCCGCCGCCGGAGCCGGACAAGCCGCCGGCGACCCGTCCCCGGCGGATGCCGCGCCGATTCAGGAGGTCCGGGTAAACGGCCAGAGCAAGGTGCAGATCAGGCGGCTCCAGGTATGGAACAGCGAGGTTCGTATCCAGCCGTTGCAGATGTCGGATACGGCCGTTGCCCCGCCCACGGCCTGGCTGGCGCCCGCTGATTTTTCCGGCAGGGACCGGGGCGCCGAGGCGGGCCTGGCGCGAATCGGCAGGCATCTGGAGGGCTTTTTTCTCCCCTCTGCCTGGGCCGCCGATTCCGAAGCGACGCCGCGCGACAAAAATGCGACCGTGCTCGCGGCGCGGACAGTCACCACCGCCTTCAGCGAGGGCGAGTCACTCGGTTTTGCGCTCACCACGGACGCGGAGGGCGATGTGATCGTCGTGGGCACGGCCGAAGGCCGCGAGGCGAGTTCCATCGTGGCCGCACGGTTTGTCGCCGCCGACCTGATCGACCGGATCACCGATCAACCGGGCCATCGGAGCAGCCATATCACCACCTCGCTGACTGCCGACATCACCCGCACCACCGTGGCTACCGGAGGGGAAATCGGCGAATCGTTTGCCCACGAGGTGGTCCGCCGAGGGGTGGTGTTCAGCCGCAAGCAGGGGCCGGTCTACAAAAACGAAGCGAGCGCGGGGCCGACCTCCCTGGTTCCGGGCGGCATGCTGCGGCAACTCGAGGCATTTTTCGCCGCCGACGCCGTGGCGGCCGAATCCGCCTTCCTTGGCGGCACCAAGTCGGTCGGCGAGCAGGGGGTCGAGGCCGGACGCACCGACAACGGTGCCGGAAAAGGTGCGTTCAGCGTGTTGCTCGAACATCTCCGGCCCGGCACGGTCTATTACATCCGGGCCTATGCTCTGACCGCCGGGGGCGCCGTGTACTACGGCAACCAGATCAGTATCCGGACCGCGGATGCCTGTTTTATCGCCACCGCCTCCTTTGGCAGCCTGCTGCATCCCTGCGTGTCCATCCTGCGCGATTTTCGCGATGCCTGTCTGCTCGGCCACCCGGTCGGCACCTGGCTGGTCGATCTCTATTATACCTTTTCGCCGCCCCTGGCGGATGCTATTGCCGACAACGCGCCGTTGCGCCAGGTTGTCCGCTTGCTGCTGCTGCCGGTGATCGGTTTTTCCTGGCTGGCCTTGCAGATCGGACTGGCTGGAGCCTCCTGCGCGGCGGTCGCCTTGACGGCGATCGCGGCTTGGGCGATACCGTGGCCGCGTCGGCGCGGATAAGGCGGTCTGGGGGCGGAGGCAATCGGGAACCACAAGCCTATGATCTTCAACGTATTCGAGAGTGAACAATGACTGCACGACGTACACGCATGGCCCATCTTCTCAGCACCTCCCACGGATTCACCCTGATCGAACTGATGGTAGTCATGGTGATCCTGGGCATCCTGGCCGGACTCATTGTCCCGCGGATCATGGATCGGCCGGAGGAGGCGCGGCGCACCAAGGCCGGAGTCCAGATCCAGTCCATCGAACAGGCCCTGAAACTGTACAAGATCGACAATGGGCAGTACCCCACCACGGAGCAGGGCCTGGTCGCCCTGGTCGAGCCGCCGACGGTCGGGGTGCTGGCCAAGCGGTGGCGGGCAGGGGGATATCTGGACAAGGGCAAGGTGCCCAAGGATCCGTGGGACAACGAGTTTGTGTATATCTCTCCGGGGTTGCACGGCGATTTTGATCTGAGCTCCTACGGTCCGGATGGACAAGCCGGCGGCGAGGGCAAGGACGAGGACATCAACAACTGGGAATTGGAATAGCTGTTGTCCGCCCCTTTGACCGTCCAGTGGGTCATCCGCCGAACAACCGAGGGTTTACCCTGCTCGAACTGATCGTGGTCATGGCCTTGATCGCCCTGACCGCCTCGTTTACCGTGCCGCGGCTGGCCGATCTGTTGTATGCCGATCAGCTGAAGGTGAACGTGCGCAAGCTGGTGGGTCTGATCCACCAGGCCTCGACACTGGCGCAACGCGATCAGAAACCCCATCTGCTCAAGTATTTCGAAAATGAGCACCGTTTTGTGGTCGTCCCCGAGGCAAAAGCGGAGACGACGCTGGCCGGGGACGATACGACGGAGGCGGCGTTGCTCCTGGCCGAATCGGTGCGGGTCGGCGAGTTCTGGTTTTGGTATGGCGGGGCCCGCTCCGGAGAGGATCGGGTCATTCGTTTCAGCAAGGAAGGGTATGTCGAACCGACGATCCTCTATCTGCGCAAGGAAAACGGCCAGGAAATGTCGGTGGTGCTTTCCCCCTTTCTCGGCAAGGTCCGCGTTATTGACGGCCATGTGGTTCCGGAGACCGACACCTTTTCCCGCTGACCGCCTGCCTGAGGGGGGCAAGGGGCGGAGCGGGGGCTTTACCCTGCTCGAGGTGATGATCGCGGTGGCGGTGATCGCCATTGCCCTGGTGACCCTGATCGGTGCGCAATCGCAGAGCGTTTCCCTGGCGACCGGGGCGAAATTCGACACCCTGGCCTCGCTGTTGGCCCAGTGGAAAATGACCGACCTCATGCAGCAGGAGTATGACCAGCTGGCCGCCGGTCAAGGAACCTTCGGCGAGGACTATCCGCAGTTTTTCTGGAAAGTGACGGTGTCCGACCTCTCGGAGAGCGACACCGGGATCAAGGGAGCTGGCGACCTGCTGAAAATGCTGGAACTGACGGTCGGCGTCGAGCAGGATTCCCGTCTGGTCTACACCGTGCGCAGCATGGTCATGAAACAGCCGGAGGCGGGCGTCCAAGGGGACGCGGGCAAGAAACCGGAAGGGGAGCGGAAAGCGGAAGGGCCACCAGGGGCGCAAAAACCTCCTGCTTTGGAGACCGCACAGTGAGCGGACGCAACCATGGGTTCACCCTGCTGGAGGTGCTGCTGGCCATGTCCGTGCTGGGCGTCGTGGTGGCCATGCTCTCGTTGTCCCTTTCCTCGTCGCTCCAGGTGGTCGAGGCCACCGAACGGGAAGAAGAAGTTTTCTTTCAGGCGCAAACGGCCCTGCGGCGCATCACCGCGGACCTCGGCAGCGCCGTTGCGGTCCAGGAAGGGATGTTCGTCGGCGAAAACAAGGAGATCGACGGACGCCGGGCCGATCAACTGACCTTTTCTTCCCAGGCGCACCTTGTATTCAACCCGGAAAAACAGCAGCCAGGGGTGGCGATCATCGCCTACCGCCTGCAACCGGACGCCGACGATGGCCGCAACCTGCAACTGTTGCGCTCGGATGTGCTTCTTGCGCCCGGTTCGGCCAAGGACGGAGACGAACGTGCGGAACCTGTTTTTCTCCTCGCCGATAACCTGCGGTCGGTGCAGTTTACCTTTTTTGATCGCCAGGGTCAGGAATTTGACAGCTGGCAGCGGGAAACCGAGGCCAACGATCTGGACACAACCATGGAGCTGCCCGCTGCCGTCCATTGCATTCTGGAATTTTGGCTCGACCGGGACAAGGAAACCGTGCAGACCTTCAGCACCAGGATCCTGCTTCCTGCGGAGGTGCCACGTGCGGACTGATCCGATCGTGGCCAATCAGTCGGGCATGGCCCTGGTCCTGACCCTGCTCATCGTCAGCTTTCTGGTGGCCATGACCGTGCAGCTGATGATCACCGTTGACCGGCAGCTGACCGCGTCGAGTTCCCAACGCGAGCAGGTGCGGCTGGACGCCATGGTCTTGGGCGGACTGAACCTGGCCAGGGCCGCCTTGCTTGCCGATCAGCAGGACAACACCTTTGATTCGCCGCACGATGCGTGGGCGGCCTTTGACCCGGATCGGCTGAAAAGCCTCACCGACGACATGCAACTCGTCATCACCGTGAGCGATCTCTCCGGCCGGCTGCAGGTGAATGTCCTGGCTGACACCACCAACGAGGCCTATCGCGCGGTGTGGCTCCGCTTTCTTCTTTCCGGCAGGTTCGCCGTCAAGGAAAGGGATGAGGCCGAGGCGCTGCTCGACGCCATCGGCGACTGGATCGACGAGGACGACGATGAGCGGCCCAAGGGGGCCGAGTCTGCCTATTATCAGGGCCTGGCAACCCCCTTGGCCTGCCGCAACGGTCCCATAAGCACCCCGGAGGAACTGCTGCTGGTCAAGGGCATGACTCCGGTCATCCTCTACGGCGACGCCGAGCATGAGGGGCTCCTGCCCTATGTCACGGTGCTGGGCGGGGACGGCAAGATCAACCTGAACGCTGCTCCGCTGCCGGTGCTTCAGGCCCTGTCCTCGGAGATGACCCGGGAACTGGCACAGGAATTGATTGATTATCGGGAGAATCGAAAAAACGAGGAAACGCTGGCAACCGCCGACTGGTACCGGCAGGTGGGGGGATTTCCCGCCTCGATCGACTTGGGCGGCGAGCTGCTGACGGTTGTCGGCAGGTATTTTTCGATCACGGTCCGTGCCAGCCTGCACCAGTACAGCCGAACCGGGACCGGTGTCCTGCTCCGTTCCGATCAGGGACAGCGGCTTCTGCTGTGGAAGGTGGAATAAATGTCGGCACCCGGGCGCTTGCGGTCACCGGCGGCGGGATGATGGGTGGAGATGAGGTTCATGGGCTTGAAAATACTGGGGATTGATATAAGCGATTGTCAGGTGACCGGGGTGGTGCTGGACCAACAGCGCCGGGCTCCGATCCTGGTCAATGCCCTCAGTCTGCCGCTGTCCGAGGATGGCGCCATCGTTCCGGTCGTGCGCCAGCTGTGCGAGCAGCTGGAATGGCGGGAAGGGATCTGCGTGTGCGGCCTGCCGCTCTCCCTGTTCAGCGTCCGCAACCTGAGCCTGCCGTTCAGGGATGTCAAAAAGATAACACAGGCGTTGCCCTTTGAGCTGGAAGAACAGCTGATTGCCCCGCTGGACACGCTTGTTTCCGACTTTTGCGTGAGCAAACGGAGCGAGGAGCGCAGCCTGATCGTCGCCTTTGCGATGGAAAAGGCCTCCCTTGGCACCTTTTTGGGCGAATTGAATGACCGCATCGATCCGGACAAGATCATGCCGGCGATGGTGCCCCTGGCCATGCAGGTGGCTGGCGCCTATCGTGAACACACAAATTTCCTTCTGATCCACGCCGACATGCATTCCAGCACCATGACCCTGGTCGTGGACAGCGCGCCGGTTTTTTACCGGAGGCTCGCCTACCCGGAGGCGATGATTCTCCATCCGCCCTTTTCGTTTGCCCACGGCGAGGTGGCGGTGAGCGACATGGCCGCGGCCGAAGAGTGCATTCGGCTGTTCAGCCGGTCGATCGAACGCAGTTTGGATTATTTCCGGATGGAGAGCGGCATCAAGGATGCCCCGGAACGGGTGGTGCTGACCGGACCGCTGGCCGGCATGCCGGTGATGGCCGACATGCTCACCGCATGCCTCCGTCTGCCGGTGGAAACCATCGACCTGCTGTCGCGGACGAATATCGTCCACAGCGAGGAGCAACGCAGTCAGTGGCAAGGGTGGCACGCCGATCGGGCCCTGTCCGTGGCTCTGCAAGGGAGCAAAAAGACGGGGATCAATTTCCGCAAGGACGCCTTGGCGAAAAAGGGCGGCGTACGGTCGAGGAACAAACAGCTGGTCATGGCGGCGGCCGCCGCCGCTGTCCTGGTGGCGGCAATCCTGGTCGCGGCGGGATACGATTATCAGCGACTCAAACAGCGGGACCAGGTGTTGGCCGATGAAATGACCGCCATCTTCAAAAGCACGTTTCCCGAGGTGACCAAAATCCGCAACCCCTACGTCGAAATGCAGGCGCGGATGAAATCCTTGACGGGCTCGGGCGCCCCTGCCCCGACAGTGGTCACTGAACAGCGGGCCCTTGAACTGCTGGCCGATATTTCCCGCCGCATCCCGGAGACGCTTGTCGTGCGGGTCAACCGCCTTTCCCTTGACCGGCAATCGGTAGCGATCAAGGGGGTCACCGATACCTTTAATTCGGTTGAAACCATCAAGAGCACGCTGTCCGCGTCCCCCCGCTACAAAGCGGTGCAAATCGTCTCGGCCACCGCGGACAAGGACAAAAAGGACGGCGCGATCCGTTTTGAAGTCCAGATGGAGCTCCAAGGGATATGATGCGGCTGAACAAGCGGGAGAGGATTGCGGTCATCGTCGGCGGGGCGGCGCTGCTCGTTTTTGTCGTGGTCCAGTTTTTGGTATTTCCGCTGATCGACAACCGGGCGCGGCTGACCAAGCGGTTGGCCGCGCGGGAAAAGGCCGTGGTGGAGATGCGCAGCCTGCGGGAGCAGTATCAGCAGCTCAATCGGCACTCGGGCTCGGTGGACGAACTGCTGGCCCAGCGGGAAGAGGGGTTCAGCCTGTTTTCCTTTCTCGAAAACAATGCCGATGCGTGCGAGGTCAAGGAGCACATCGCCTATATGAAACCGTCGGAAACCCAAGGGAGCGCTTCCTTCAGGGTGAGCATGGTCGAGATGAAGCTGCAGGCCGTGCCCTTGAAAAAGCTCTTGGCCTTTCTTGAGAAGTCCGAATCACCGCAGCACCTGGTGGGCGTGGACAAATTGACCATCCAGGAAAATGCCCAGGAAAAAACAATGCTCGACGCGACCCTGTCTATGGTCAGTGTCGATCAGGCGGCCGAGGCGGCCGCCACCCCGTAGGAGCCGGGGCGTTTGATGGCCAGATGCACGCAAGGTTGGTTGCTGCGCGGTTTCGGGTATCTGCTCTACGTGCTGCTGGCCGCGGCGTTGCTGCTGTGGCTGCTCTTCCCCCGGGAAGCCATCCAGCGGCTGTTGGCGGGATACCTGAACAGCTCTTCTCCCACCCTCCAGTGGCGGGTGGGGTCCGTGACCCTGCACGCGCCCCTGCGTCTGACGATGGAGGCGATCGAGGGATACGGCAAGGAAGGGGAGAGGACGCCCCTGATCCGCGTCGATTCACTGGTCCTGTGGCCGGAGTGGATGGCTTCGCTCACAGCGCGAGCGCCACGGCTCGGGTACGGAATGCGGATCGGCAAGGGCAGGGTGGACGGTTCCATCCGCGCGGATGGCGGTCTGGAGCAGCTTGTCTTGCAAGGAACGGTCCGCGAGCTGCAATTGGCCGATTGGCCGTTGCTGGCGCTCCGGCTGGGTCGGGACGTGAAGGGGATGCTGGGGGCATCGTTTACCGGCACGGTTGCTGCGAACACAGGGCAAATCGGCCAAGTGGAGGCGCGGGTGCGGATCGAAAACGGGCAGATGGCATTGAAACGACCGATTCTCTCCCATGGGGTGCTGCCCTTCTCGGCTCTGTCCATGACCGTGCGCGGCGACGGGGCTCGGGTGCATGTCCAGGAGGGAACGGCGGAGTCGGGATTGTTTCGATGCCGCTTTTCGGGGACGCTCGAGCTGAACGAGGACCTCGCCGCCGCCCAGCTGGCCATCCGGGGCAGCTTGCAGCCGGAGGCCGGGTTTTTTAAAGGGGTGAAGAGCGGCATTGCGCTCCAGGCCTTTCGCGCCAAGCTCCAGGACGCCCCCCTGCCGTTTCGGCTTTCCGGCGAGCTGGCCGATCCGGGTATCCATTTCGAGGAGTTTTCCCTGCTGGTTCAAACCCTGGAAAAGGAGTTGCGATAACGCCGTGGTTTCCATTCTTGTGCGGTTGGTGCTCATTACCTTGCTTGTCTATGCCGCGGTCCAGTACTGGTACGGACGGGTGGAAAAGCGCCTAGAAGACAGCATGCCTCCGGAAAAGAAGGTGGTTGCCGCCGCTCCTGTCGAGCCGCAGGAGGCGCAACAGGAGACGGCAACGGCCGACAACGATCATCAGGTTATCGTGAGCAGAAATATTTTCAAGGCCGCGCTGGATACCGGCGAGGACCTCGAAGGCGATCAGGAGCAGGCCGAGCTGGAAGGGCTGGCGGAAACCAAGCTCCAGTTGGCGCTCCTGGGCACGGTGACCGGCGGCAAGGACGATGCCCGAGCCATTATCCGCGATGAAAAAACACAGCTGGAAGACCTCTACCAGGTGGGCAGTCAGCTGCAAGGGGCGGAGATTGTCCGGATCACCAGAGGCAAGGTGGTACTCCAGGTTCGAGGCCGGGAGGAGGTCCTGACCATCAAGGATCCCGGAAGTGATGACGGGGGCGGCGGTGGCGGGCGCGACGCGATTCCCGGCGCGGAGATGACGCCGCCGACACCGGCCATGGAGGCACCCCCACCCGACACCATGGAGCAACGGGTGCCGGAAGCCATGCCGCGCAGGCGCATCAGCTTCCGCAATCCCGCTCCAGTGCCGCCGGCGGCCAAGAATGAGGACAACGGTGTGCCCGGTGAGGAACAGCCCGATGCGCTTCCGGCCGACAGCGAGGAGCAGCTCCTGCCCGATGACGAGCGACCGGGAGGGGAACCTCAGGAAACGGAACCCGAGACCGAACAGCCGGCCAGGTGACGGGGCAATGGCTGGATCAGGCCGAAGCCGGAAGGGAACGACCAACAGCGGTATGGATACCACCAGCCGCTCTACCGCTATGTGAATGCTTATGAGAACCTCCATTGTTGCCCGCAACGTCATTCCCGTGCTTGTTCTGCTGCTCGTGTTGCTGGTCATCGAGCCACTCGGCGCCGCCAGTCCGAAAGCCGTCCAGCAAAGCGGCGGCGCGCAGCGCTTTGTCACCATCGATTTCAACGATGTCGACATCAATCTGTTCATTAAATATATCAGCGAGCTGACGCAGAAAAACTTCATCGTTGACCGGGAAGTGAAGGGCAAGGTGACCATCATCTCTCCCACCCGGATTTCCGAGGAGGATGCCTACCGGGTGTTCGAATCGGTGCTCGAGGTCCATGGCTTTGCCGCGGTGCCGAGCGGCTCGGTGATCAAGATCGTGCCTTCGGTGCAGGCGCGTTCAAAGAATATCGCCACGGTGCGCGAGGGCGAGTTGTCCGCGGGCGAGGACAAGGTGGTCACCCAGATCATTTCCCTCAAATACGTCAACGCCGAGGAAGTGAAGAATCTGCTCACGCCCCTGATGTCGAAGACCAGCGTGCTGATCGCCCATGCCCATTCGGGGCTGATCATCCTCACCGATTTCTATTCGAACATCGCCCGCCTGCTGGACATCATCCGGGCTGTCGACGTGCCCTCGGACAGCGAGGAAATGCTCATCATTCCCCTGCGCCACGCCTCGGCGGAAAGCGTGTCCAAGGCGGTCGGCCAGTTGTTTGCCGCTGGTCCGGCGCAGAAAGGGATGCGGCAGGAGCAGGTGCGGATCATTCCCTTTGAACGGAACAACGCCCTGATCGTCTTTGCCTCCAAGACCTCGGCGCAGCGGATCCGCAACCTGGTGGCCCGGCTCGACGAGGACGTGCCCCGCCAGGAGGGCAATCTGCGGGTGATCTACCTCCAGCACGCCAATGCTGAGGAACTGGTCAAGGTGCTGATGAATCTGCCGGACGACAAATCGGGGAGCAGAAGCACCGAGACGGGCGGCGGCAAGGCCAGCAGCGCCCCGTCGGCGCCGGCTATTTCCAAGGAGGTCAAGGTGGTGGCCGACAAGGAAACCAATGCCCTGATCATCACCGGTCCCCGCGAGGAATACGAGGTGGTGGAAGGGGTGATCAAGAAGCTCGATATTCCCCGGCGGATGGTCTATCTGGAAGCCCTGATCATGGAGGTGAAGGTGAGCAAGGATTTCAGCATCGGCGTGCAGTGGGCCAATGCCGACGGTTCCGTGGTCGGCGGGTTCAGCGGCAATGCCTCGTCGCCCTACAACATGCTGAAGCAGATGACCACCAGTCCCGGTTCCCTGCCGGCGGGGTTCACCCTGGGCGTCCTCGAGGAAGGCATCAAGATCGGCGATGTGGTCTTTCCCAATCTCGGGGCGGTGGTCAACGCCTACAAGAGCGATGACGATGTCAATGTGATCGCCACCCCTCAGATTCTGACCACCGACAACAAGAAGGCCTCGATCAAGGTTGGCGAGAATGTTCCCTACATCACCAGTAAAAACACCACCGATGCCGAGCAGGATTATACCAACTACGAATACAAGGATGTGGCCACCAGTCTGACCATCACCCCCCAGGTCAATCAGGCGGAGGTGGTGCGGCTGGAAATCGGGGTCGAGGTGATCAAGCTCAAGAACACGGAGGCCACCGACACCCCCTCCACCTTCACGCGAACAGCGGAGACCACGGTGGTGGTCCACAATGAACAGACGGTGGTTATCGGCGGCATGATCGGTCAGGACACCACCAGCGGCGAATACAAGGTGCCCGTGCTCGGCGACATCCCGGTGTTGGGCTGGATGTTCAAATCGCGCAGCAACAGCCAGGAGAAAACCAATCTCTACATTTTCATCACCCCCCATATCGTCGAAAATCCCGCCGAGATTGCCGATCTCTATCAGAAGAAGCGGGCGACGATGGAAGCGGTGCACAAACAGCCCGGCGATATCGCCGACCAATTTTTCCATCCCACCTCCGACCCGGCGCAGAGCGTGGCCCTGTCGGACATCGGATTCGCCAAACTGCAACAGAATGAACTGCTGCGGGCACGGGAGTATTTCACCCAGGCCTTGAAGGTCGATGCGAACAACGGCGCGGCCCTGTTCAATCTGGCGGTGGTATGCGAGCGGGAGGGGAAAATGGCCGAGGCCGAGTCCCTCTACCGCAAGGTGCTGGCCCTGCCGCCTCCTCCCGGAGAACAGGCCCAATCCGCGGGGGAAGACCCGTTGAAGGCGGCGGCCAAGACGGCGCTCAAACGTCTACAATCTGGGGGCAAGGGAATCTGAGGTTCAAGAGGGGAGCGTGACGATGCGCACACACGATTCGGGCAGGAGAGGTGCCGACCATGCGTCTCCTCGGTGAAATCCTTCAGGAAACCTTCGGGGTGACGGCGGAAAGCATCGAGGCGGCCTTGGCGGTGCAGCGGGAAAAGGGGGGCCGCATCGGTGAGCTCCTCATCGGCCTGCGCAAGATCACCGAGGACGACCTGCTCAGCGCCCGCAGCCTGCAATGCGGCCTGGAGGTGGTCTACACCCTGCCCGCTGACCCCGACCCCTTTTTCGTTCAACGGGTACCCATCGGTTTTTTGAAAAAATTCAAGATGATCCCGGTAGCCACCCCTGAGGCATCGTACATCGCCCTGGCCGAACCGTTTTATTTCCAACAGGTCGACGACCTGCAGCGGCTGCTGCAATGGGAGGGCATGCGGACCGTGCTGGCGCCGATGAACGAAATCTTCGTCGCCATCAACGCCGCCTACGACACCGCCCGTCAAGACGTGGCTGACCGGGTGATGCAGGACATGGACGAGAGCGACCCGGAGTCCATTCTTTCCGAGATCGAGGAAACCGCCGACCTGCTCGACGACACCAGCGACGCCCCGGTGATCAAGCTGGTCAACCTGGTCCTTTCCCAGGCGGTGCGCGATAACGCCAGCGATATCCATATCGAATCGTACAAGGACCGGGTCAAGATCCGCAAACGGGTCGACGGTATCCTCTATGACATGTACTCGCCGCCTCGTCATGTGCAGAGCAAGCTGATTTCCCGCATCAAGATCATGGCCAAGATGGATATCGCCGAAAAACGGCTGCCGCAGGACGGGCGGATCGAGATCCGCATCGCCGACCGGAATATCGATATCCGGGTTTCAACCTTGCCGACTTCTTTTGGTGAACGGGTGGTGATGCGACTGCTCGACAAATCGAGCTCGCTGGTGCCGCTGGAGGAGCTGGGTCTGTCAAAAGAGGATCTCAACCATTTTCTGCGGCTGATCAAGGCCCCGCACGGCATCATCCTGGTGACCGGCCCCACCGGCAGCGGCAAGACCACCACCCTCTACTCCGCCCTGGGCATCCTCAACAGCCCGGACATCAACATCATCACCGTCGAGGATCCGATCGAGTACCAGATGAACGGCATCAGCCAGATGCAGGTCAACACCAAGATCGGACTGACCTTTGCCAGCGGCTTGCGCACCATTGTCCGCCAGGACCCGGATGTGATCCTGGTGGGCGAGATCCGCGATATCGAGACCGCCGAGATCGCCATTCAATCAGCCCTCACCGGCCACTTGGTGTTTTCCACCCTGCACACCAACGACGCGGCCAGCGCCATCACCCGGCTGATCGACATGGGGGTGGAGCCGTTCCTGGTCTCCTCGGCGGTCAATGCCATCATGGCTCAGCGGCTGGTGCGTAAGATCTGCCCCTACTGCCGGGAAGAATATGTCCCGTCCAACGCCTACTTGGAGCGGGTCGGGCTGTCGCCGATCAAGTTCGCGGGGAAAAAGCTCTATCGGGGAGCCGGTTGCGCCCAATGCCTGCAAACCGGCTACAAGGGAAGGATCGGAATTTTTGAGCTGATGAGCCTGACCCCGGCGATGAAAAGCCTGATCCTCACCACCTCGGACGCAGGGCAGATCAAAAAGCAGGCGCTCAGCTCCTTGGCGACCGGCATGATGACCCTGCGGCAGGATGGCCTGCGCAAGGTGCTGGCCGGGCTGACCACCTTGGAGGAGGTCTTCCGCGTCACCTGATCAGCTGGTTCATTTCGAAGATGGGCAGGAGGATCGACACCACGATAAAGCTGACCGCCACGCCCATGGAGAGGATCATCACCGGCTCGATCATCGAGGTCAGGGCCAGAATCTTGGCCTCCACCTCCTTCTCGTAGCTGTCCGCCGCCTTGGCCAGCATGGTGTCCAGGGTGCCGCTCTGTTCCCCCACGGCCATCATCTGCACCAGCATGGGCGGAAACCATTTACCCCCCTTGAAAAACTGGGACAGGCTCGCCCCTTTCTCCAGTTCGTCGCAGGCTTCGTTGATCTGTTCGGCCAGGACGACGTTGTCGACGATGTTTCTGACGATCTGCAGGGCCGTGATCAAAGGAACGCCGGACAGGAGCAGGCTGGCGAGGGTGCGGCTGAAACGGGCCGAGGCGGTTTTGATGCTCAGGTCGCGCACGCCCGGCAGGGTCAGCTTGAGGGTGTCCCAGCGCCGCCTGCCATCGGGGGTGGCGATGTACCAGCGCACAGCGGCGATGATGCCGCCGACCGCGAACAGCAGCGCCCACCAGAACTGCTTGAGCACCGTGCTCAGGCCGATGAGCACAAGGGTCGGCAGGGGCAGGGCTTGCTGGGTGCCTTCAAAAACCGAGGTGATGCTCGGCACGATGAAGGTGATGAGCAGAAACAGCACCACCACGCCGACCACGGCCATGAAGATCGGGTAGAGCAGGGCGGCCTTGACCCGGCTGCGGATGGCATGCTGGTTCTCGCCGAATTCCGCCAGCCGGTCAAGGACCACGTCGAGCGAGCCGGAGGCCTCGCCGGCACGGACCATGTTGATATAGATTTTGGAGAACAGGCGCGGGTGTTCCGCCAGGGCCGAGGTCAGGGCATTGCCCTCGTTCACCGCATCCTTGATTTGGGCGAGCACGGTTTTCAGCGAACGATTGGTGGTCTGCTCGATCAGGCCGCTGAGCGCAGGCACCAGGGGAATGCCCGCCCCGAGCAGGGTGGCCAATTGCCGGGTGGCGATGTGGATTTCCTGCTGCCTGATGCTTTGCCCCAGCTGCCGCGAGAGCAGCGGGAGTCTGGAGCCCGCTGTTTTCGCGGTGGTTTCCCTGATCTCCACCGGATAGTTGCCCTGATTGCGAATCCGTTGCCGGGCAACGGTCAACGAATCCGCCTCGATGACGCCCTTGAGTTTTTTGCCGCTGGTCGTCAGGGCCGTGAATTCATAGACGGGCATGGCGGTCAGAAGGGGGAAAGGAGGCGGCGCACCGGAGTATCCATTGCGCCGACCGGGTGGTGTGTTTAATATAGGCGATCAAGTGGGCGCCCTCAGGAGGGACGCGAAACATCGTCAAGGGCCATGGCCTATTTCGTGCTGGATTCGGTTGTATTGTCCATGCAGTGCAGGATACAGGAAGCGCAGCTTTCCGGGGTGCGCCCTTCCCGGCAGTAGTTGGCAAAACCGCTGATCAGATCCTTGCCCCCGCGTGGACAGATGTCGAGAAACTTGATGAACTCGACCATCCGGTTGATGATTTGCGGCGGAGCGGTGTGTTCGATCTTGCAGGCGCCTTCCTCGGCCAGGGGTTCGTCGATGGCCAGGACATTGGTGAAAAATTGTTTGAGCGAATTGTGCCGGCGGATAACATCCTCGGCAATCACCCGTCCATCGTCGGTCAGCGTGATCACCTCGTAGGGTGCGTAGTTGATCAATCCTTTTTTGGACAGGGCCCGCAGGGCCTCGGTGACCGACGCGCCACTCACGGACAGCCGGGCGGAAATGTCTTTTCCCCTGGCGACCTGTTTTTCGCTGATGATATGATAAATGGCCTCGATATAGTCCTCAAGGCTGGCGCTGAGTTGTTGCGGTTCCATTGTCCCGTTCCTCCGGACTGTTGAATTTTGCATGTATCTTCAATACGATACATTTTTACCCCTTAGGCGTCAAGGAGAATGTCGTCTGTGTTCTCTCGCCCTTTTTGCCATGAAAGAACCATGTTGCAGGAACTTCGAGTACATAATCTGGCCCTGATCGACGCGCTTCATTTGGATCTCTCGGCACAGAAAACCGGTTTGATCGTGCTCACCGGCGAGACCGGAGCCGGCAAGTCGATCATCCTCCAGGCGATCAATCTGCTGACCGGCGGCCGGGGAACAGCCTCCTGGGTGCGCAGCGACTGTGACCAGGCGGGGATCGAGGCCATCTTTGCCATCCGGCCGGATCATGCCGAGCTCAATACCCTGCTCAGCGAGCAGGCGCTCAAGGAGGGGACCACCTGTATCGTTCGCCGTATCCTCACCCGCGAAGGACGATCCAAGGTCTATGTCAACGATCAGCCGGTCACCACCCGCCTGGCCGGCGAGCTGACCGCCGGATTAATCAACATCGCCAGCCAGCACGACCACCAGCAGCTGCTCAACAGCCGCAATCATCTCGACTACCTCGATGCCTACGGCGAACTGCGAGGGCTGCGGCAGCAGTTTTGGCGGCTGTTTCAACGCTGGCAACAGGCTTCGTCCGAATTGCGGCAGTTGCAGGAAAAGGAGCAGGACAAGGAACAGCAGCGCGATTTTCTCCGTTTTCAGCTTGAGGAGATCCGCAAGTGCAAGCCGCTGGCGGGAGAGGACGAGCAGCTGCGGCGGGAACGGGAGCAGTTGAAGGCCTCGGATGCCCTGTTGCGGCTGATCGGCGACAGCAGCCGGCTGCTGTCCGGGCGGGTCACCGATGCCCTGGTCGAAGGCCGCAAGAATTTGGAGCAGGCTGCAACCCTTGATCCCGCGCTGGCGCCGCTGGCCGAGCGGATGGGGTCCGCCGGTTTCGAACTGGAGGATCTGGCGGCGGCCCTGGAGAAATACCTCGACCAAATCCCCGTGGAACCGGCGCGGCTGGAGCAGATCTCCGGTCGGCTGGCGGAACTCAAGCAACTGCAGCGCAAATACGGGCCCACCCTTGAGGAGGTGATCGCCTTTGCCGAGCGGGCCGAAACGCGGCTTGCCCTGCTGGAGAGCCTTGACGAGGAGATCGTCCAGGCGGAACTGCGGCTGGAGGAGATTTCCACCGAGGCCCTGCTCCGGGCCACCGAGTTGACCCAGGCCCGCCGGGAAGCGGCCAAGAAACTGGAGGCCGGCATGGAACGGGAGCTGGCCTCGCTCAGTTTTCCCCAGGCGGTCTTCCGGGTGGCCATCACCGCGCCGGGCGGGTTGGGTATGGACGGCATCCACAGCACCGGCAGGGACAACGTGGAATTCCTCTTTTCCGCCAACCCCGGCGAGCCGCCCAAGCCGCTGGCCAAGATCGTTTCCGGCGGCGAATTGTCGCGGTTGATGCTGGCGATGAAATGTCTGCTGGCCCGGCGCGACCAGGTGGACACGGTTATTTTCGACGAGGTCGATGCCGGCATCGGCGGCCAGGCCGCCGAGTCGGTGGCGGAAAAGATCGGCGAATTGGCGGGGCACCATCAGGTGTTGTGCATCACCCACCTGCCGCAGATCGCCGCCTGGGCCGATCTCCATTTCAAGGTGGAAAAGCAGGTGGAGAATGGCCGCACCCGCACGGTGATCAACCTGCTCGCCAAGGAGGAACGCATCGGTGAATTGGCGCGGATGCTCGGCGGCGAACATCCCACCGCCCAGACCCTGGCCTTTGCCGGCGAACTGATTGAGCGGCGGAGTGCGAGAAGATCGGCATGAGCAAGCGTCTGGCGTTGGGGCTGTTTTCCGGCGGGTTGGATTCGATCCTCGCCTGCCGGGTGGTGGCCGATCAGGGCATACGGGTGGTGGCCCTGAAATTCGTCACCCCCTTTTTTGATCACGACCTTCTTGGCCAGCAGGAGGCCTATGCCCGTGCCATGCGGGAACAATACGGTCTGGATGTCCAGGTGGTCGATATCAGCGAGGGCTATCTGCGGTTGCTGGAAAATCCGGCCCACGGGTTTGGCAAGCATTTCAACCCCTGCATTGACTGCAAGATTTTGATGCTGCGCCGCGCCCGCGAGCTGATGGGCGTTTACGGCGCCTCCTTTTTGATCACCGGTGAGGTTCTGGGGCAGCGGCCGATGTCGCAGCGGCGCGATACCCTGCGGGTCATTGAGCGCGATTCCGGCTGCGGTGGCCTGTTGTTGCGCCCTTTGTCCGCCAAATTGATGGAGCCTACCCAGGCGGAACTGGAAGGATGGGTGGACAGGGAGCGGCTGTTCGATTTTTCCGGCCGGGGAAGACGCCAGCAGAAACAGCTGGCCGCCCAACTGGGGATCACCGACTACCCGACGCCGGCGGGAGGCTGCATGCTTACCGACCCCAACCTGGCCGCGCGCATCAAGCATTTTTACCACGGACTCTTCTCCTTTGGCGAACAGCGGGCGGTGGACGATGTACGGTTGCTGGTCGTTGGCCGCCAGTTCAAACTCGACGAGAACCTATGGTTCATCGTTGGCCGCGATGAACGCGATAATAACCGCCTTGAAGCTCTGCGCAGCCCGGATGATTGGCTGGTGCGCATGACCACCCGGCCAGGGCCGGTGGGGATTTTGCGCCATGGCCGGCACCAAGTGACCGCTGGCGGCCAGGAGGAACTGATCCGCCGGCTGGCCGGCATCGTGGTCCGGTACGGCAAAAAAATCCCGGATGGACCCGCGGAGGCGGACGTGATGATTGACATGGGGGAAGAAATCGTTCGTGGCCGGTTTGGTCCTTGGGCGAATGATGCCGACCTCCAATCGTGGCGGATCTGAACCATGCGGACCACGGCAGGGCATGTGGACAAGGAGGCGGTGTTTGCTCTCCTACCCCATTGGCTACGGAGGCATCTGGCCGATCTTTCTCGGCAAATGGGCGGCGAGCTCTATCTGGCCGGCGGGGTGGTACGTGATCTGCTGCGTGGCAGCGTGCCCCAGGATATCGACCTCGCCGTGGACAGCGGCGCGCGCATTTGGGCCGGCAAGCTGGCCGTCCTGACCGGTGGAACCTATGTGGCGCTGGGGCGGGACGAGGATGCGGCACGGGTGGTCAGCCGGAAGCGAATCGTCGATTTTGCCTCGTTCCGTCAAGGGGCCCGGACGATTGCCGAGGAGTTGGTCCGCCGCGATCTGACCGTCAACGCCATGGCCATCCGGCTCGATCCGTTGCTGCGCCTTCCGGAGGCCGATGGCCCCTCGGAGGTGCCGCTGCTGGATCCCACCGGCGGTCGCGATGACCTGGAGCAAGGCCTGATTCGTGTGGCCAGCAGGGAGAGTTTCACCAGCGATCCGCTGCGGCTGCTGCGGGTTTTTCGTTTCGCCGCCACCCTCGGTTTTGCCGTCGAAGCCGGCACCCTGGAGTTGATCCGCCGCCAGCGCGCCCTCTTGGCCCTGTCGGCGCCGGAGCGGGTGGCCCATGAGTTGGATCTGATCATGGCCACGGACAACAGCCATGCCGTTTTTGTCCAGATGGCCGACATCGGCCTGTTGTGGGAGATCCTTCCCGAGCTGAAGGCCGGAATCGGCATGGAGCAGCCCAGAAGCCATCACCTTGATGTCTGGCAGCATAATCTGGAAACGCTGCGGTGGATGGAGCAGATTCTGCAAGCCCCGGAACAGTGGCTCGCCGAAGGAGGCGAGCGGCTGATGACCTATCTCCGGTCGCCGCAGCAGTGCCGGCGGCTGCGGTGGGCGGCCTTGCTGCATGACCTGGGCAAGCCGGCAACCCATGCGGTGCGGGCGGACAAGGGGGATCGCATCACCTTTTACAATCATGATCGGGTGGGGGCGGAGCTTTTCCGGGAAGTGGCCCTTCGCTTGCGCTGGAGCGGCGAGGACCGGGAGCGGGTCGCCCATTTGATCGAGGGCCACATGCACCCCTTTCATTTGGCCAACGTGGCTCGTGACGGCAAGCTGACCCTGCGGGCCTCGATCCGGATGGTCCGCAAGGCCGGCACGGATCTGCCCGGTCTTTTTCTCCTCGCCCTGGCCGACAGCCTTGCCGGCCAGGGCGAGGAGCGGATCGAGGGCATGGAAGCGGAATTAGCCGGGCTGTATCGCCGGCTGGAACAGGTTCGAGTCGAGCATGTCGAGCCGGTGCAGACAGCGCCGCCGCTGCTCACGGGCCGGGATCTGATCGAAGGTCTGGGGCTGCGGCCCGGGCCGATGTTCAAACGGATCCTCGGTGCGGTGGAAGAGGCGCGGATGGAGGGTCGGTTGACCGATACGGACGAGGCCCTGCAGTTGGCCAGGGAAATGGCTGCCGGTCCATTGGCCCGGGCGGCACAGGACAGAGGGAAGAGCTGATGCGCAAAGAGCAGGACTATTATTTCAAAAAGGCGAAGAAAGACAACTATCCGGCCCGCTCGGTCTATAAGCTGGAAGAGGCGCAGCTGAAATACAAATTCTTGAAAGGCGGCCAACGGGTGCTGGATCTCGGCTGCCATCCCGGAAGCTGGAGCCTGTACACGGCCGGCATCGTCGGCGAGAAGGGGACGGTGGTGGCCGCTGACCTCCAGCGGACCGAAATCCTGACGCAAAAACCCCATGCCGAAATCCATTGGCTCTGTTATGATGTGTTTTCTGAGGAATTCGTCGATTATCTCAAACAGCACTGGCCGGGCTTCCATGTGGTGCTGAGCGACATGGCGCCGCGAACCACGGGCAGTCAGTATGCCGATCACCAGCAATCACTGCTGCTGGCACGGCGCGTTCTCGAGTTGTCCGTGCTTTTCCTGCATGAAAACGGCACCCTTTATTGCAAGGTCTTCCAAGGTGAAGATTTTCCTGCGTTTCTCCAGGAATGCAAACCGTTGTTTGCCACTGTCAAGGTGATGAAACCCAAAAGTTCACGCCTGGAAAGCCGGGAAGTGTTCGTGCTGGGTCGAGGATTTCGGCGGACACGATAATTAGAGTAGAAAAACACGATGTTATAATTTGATTAAAGGAGTCGGACCGTGTCAGGACATTCGAAATGGAGCACGATCAAACGCAAGAAAGGGGCCAATGACGCCAAGCGGGGCAAGATATTCACCAAACTGATCAAGGAAATCACCATTGCCGCCAAGATGGGCGGAGGCGATCCCGAGGGAAATCCGCGGCTGCGCAGCGCGATCACGGTCGCCAAAAGCGAAAACATGCCCAAGGAAAACATCGATCGGGCGATCAAGAAGGGAACTGGTGATCTTGGCGGCGCGGTCTACGAGGAAATCCTCTACGAGGGATACGGTCCGGGCGGTGTCGCGGTTCTGGTGGAGACCATGACCGACAACAAGAACCGTACAGTTGCCGATATCCGGCATTTTTTCGCCAAGAGCGGCGGCAACCTCGGCGAATCGGGCTGTGTGGCCTGGATGTTTGACAAGAAGGGCACCATCTCGGTTGACAAGGCTGGCGTCAACGAGGAGCAGTTGATGGACGTGGCCCTGGAGGCTGGAGCCGAGGACGTGGTCGAGGAGGAGGACAGCTTCCAGATCATTACCGCGCCCGAGTCCTTCAACGATGTGGTCGACCAGTTGGAAAAGGGCAAGATCAAGTTTGCCGAGGCAACCCTGTCCATGGTTCCCAAGAACACCATCGAGGTGACCGAGGAGAAGGCGGCCCGTTCCTTGCTGCGGTTGCTGGACAATCTTGAGGACCACGACGACGTGCAAAAGGTGCATGCCAACTTCGATATCACCGACGAACTGATGGATCAGCTGTCCTGATCGTCTGCCCCCTGATGGTTGGATGCGCATTCTAGGCATTGATCCCGGCTCGCGGGTAACCGGTTACGGCGTGATCGCCGCCAGGGGACATGAGATCGGTTTTGTTGCCTGCGGCACCATTCGTACCGGCGAGGAAAGCGATTTCTCCCGCCGCCTGCTGACCATCTTTGAGGATCTCTGTGAGGTGATCAGTCTCCATCAACCGTCGGTTGCCGCCGTGGAGGATATGTTTGTCGACCGCAATCCGCGTTCGGCCCTCAAACTCGGCCATGCGCGCGGCGCGGCGGTGGTGGCGGCCCTGCACAACAAGCTGACGGTATTCGATTATCCGGCCCGCAAGGTCAAGCAGGCAGTTGCCGGCTATGGGCAGGCGGAAAAGGGACAGGTGCAGCACATGGTGCGCACCCTGTTGCAGTTGGATGCCACCCCGTCAAAGGATGCAGCCGACGCTCTGGCCGTGGCCATCTGCCATGCGCACCATGCCGCCTTCAACCGGGGAGGGGGGGGATGAGTCCGATGTCGCCCCTTTCCCTTTCCGTATCGTTGTTTTCCCTTGCTTGCCCATGATAGCCTCCTTAAGCGGTCTCGTTCAGTGGAAAGGACCCAACATGGCGATCCTTGATGTCAACGGCGTCGGATACGAGCTGTGTATTTCCGTCCGCACCTATGATGCCCTGCCGGAGGTGGGCGGAACCTGTTTTCTCCTGGTGCAGACCGTGGTCAGGGAAGACGCGATCAGCCTGTACGGGTTCAGCAGGAAAGAAGAAAAGGACCTGTTTCTCCTGCTGATCACCGTTTCCGGCATTGGGCCGAAATTGGCCCAGACCATCCTTTCCGGCATTGGGGTGGAGGCGCTCTGTGGGGCAATCACCGCCAAGGACTTGTCCCAGTTGACCGCCCTGCCCGGCGTGGGCAAGAAGACGGCTCAGCGTCTGTGCGTGGAGTTGGGGGAAAAGGTTGGCGGAATCGGCGCGGGCCTGGCAATCGAGGGCACCCCGCCCCTGGTTGCTCCAGCGGGCGATTCCCAGGTAATGGCCGATGCGGCCTCGGCCCTGATCAATCTCGGCTATCCGCAGGCCATCGCGTGGCAGGCGTTGCGAAACGTCGAGCAGCAGTTGCCGCCGGGAACGGATGCGCCCCGCGTGGAGGAACTGATTCGCCAGGCCCTGCGCTCGCTTGCCGGAAAATAACGGGGAAGCGATGGATCGGTTTGAGGAGAGGGCATGAAGCGTGAGGAGCACCTGACCGGCAAGCGATTAGTCGCCGGCGGCGAACATCCGGAGGATCTGGGCATCGGAACGGAAATTCGGCCGCGGCGATTGGAGGAATACATCGGCCAGGATCAGGTCAAGCAGAGCCTGCGGGTGTTCATCCAGGCTGCCCTGCAGCGGGGCGAACCCCTGGATCATGTTCTCTTCCACGGCTTTCCCGGACTCGGCAAAACCACTCTGGCCTACATCATCGCCAACGAGATGGGGGCGGGCATCAAGGTGACCTCCGGGCCGGTGATCGAGCGACCCGGCGACCTGGCCGCCATCCTCACCAGCCTGCAAGCCGGCGATGTCCTGTTCATCGATGAAATTCATCGTCTCAACCATGTGGTCGAGGAGATCCTCTATCCGGCCATGGAGGATTTTCAGCTTGACCTGGTGATCGGCCAGGGGCCGGGGGCACGGTCAGTGAAAATGGACCTGCCGCGTTTCACCCTGGTCGGCGCCACCACCCGCACCGGCCTGCTCACCCCGCCTCTGCGGGATCGCTTCGGTGTTGTGCTCCGACTGGAGTACTACAGCCCGGAGCAACTGGTGACCATCATTCAGCGCACGGCCCGCCTGTTCAGGATCGAAATCGACGAGGACGGCGCGATGGAACTGGGGCGCCGCTCGCGGGGCACGCCGCGGATCGCCAATCGGTTGCTCCGTCGGGTCCGCGATTTTTCCGAGGTGGGGGGGCACCGGGTCGTGACTCGGGAGGTGGCCGACGCGGCCCTGACCATGCTCAATGTCGATCCGCTCGGCCTGGACGAGATGGATCGACGAATCCTCTTGACCCTGATCGAGAAATTCCAGGGCGGCCCCATTGGTCTGGAAACCCTGTCCACCGCCGTCTGCGAGGAAAAAACCACGCTTGAGGATGTCTACGAGCCGTTTCTCATTCAATCCGGTTTCCTTGTCCGCACCCCCCGGGGGCGAATGGCCACCGCCGCCGCCTACGAGCATTTCCGGCTGCCCCTCGCGCCGCCGGCCACACCGCAGCCAAACCTGTTTGATCTTTCGTTGAAAAAATCCTGACCATTCTCCGGTCGCCGTTCTTTTTTTCCTCCGTTTTCCTCCTTGCTGTCCGGTCCGCGCGGTGCGCAGCGTCGCTCGCCGGCCTGACGGCGTCACCACGGGCAGGTTTTTTCCTCTCGAAAAAGGTCGTCGCTTAAAACGGTTAGTCGGCGGCGAACAAAAAACGACAGGCCCTTCCTTGATTTTTACCATCGAAACCTCTTTAATTTCCTTACACTGCTTTGCCGCCTGCCCAATTGGATGGCAGGGCTTGGTGGTGCGACCGTTTGCTGCTTTGTCCCCCCTGCCGAAGGGGTCCTGTGAACTCTTGTTGAGGCCAAACGCCATGCGACAGCATTTCCTCCGGTACGCATTTTTTGTTGCCCTGTTCCTCGCGCTTGCTTTCGGGCAAGGTTCTGGTGCGGCGGAACAGCCCTCTGGCTCTCGGCCGCCAGCCAACGATGTTCTCCTGCCCATGCCGGGCGGCCGGACCATGGCCTTTAGGCCGGTCTGCATCGGGGAAGGAGGGGGATCCTACGCCTGGAAGCGGTTTCGTGTCGGCGATCCCGCAGGCGGCTACAAGGAATCGCCAACCGGAGTGGCGATCGGCGGAGCCTTCAAGGTCGGTTCATCGGCGTCGGAAGATTGGTGTTACTTCATCGGCAAGCATGAAGTGACCGAGGATCAGGTGTTTGCCGTGCTTCAGACGCCCAAGGAATTTGAAAACAGTCAACTGCCGGTACGGAATCTGTCCTGGTTCGAGGCCTCGGACTTCATCAGGAAATACAATGAGTGGTTGAATGGCAATGCGCAAAAGGACCTGCCGATCCATGGCGGAGTTCCCGGCTTCCTGCGCCTGCCGACCGAATTTGAGTGGGAGTTTGCCGCCCGTGGCGGCAGCGAGGTGGACGCCGCCGGATTCGATCGAAAAATGCCTTACCCTCCCGAGCGGCTGGCTGAATACGAATGGTTCGCCGGGCCCTCCTCGTCCCATAACAAGGTGCAAAAGGTGGGCCTGCTCAAGCCCAATGTCCTGGGGATCCACGACATGCTTGGCAATGTGGCCGAGATGACCGGCACCCTCTACCAGATCGAGTATTATCAAGGACGCAACGGTGGATATGTCGCCAAGGGCGGGCATTTTCTCACCGATGCCAATCAACTGCGTTCCTCGATGCGCACGGAGCAGGAATTTTACGCCCAGGATGCAAAAAACAAGACGGTTGTCCCGGCCAAGAAGGAAACCCTCGGGTTTCGCCCGGTGCTGGCCTCGCTGGTCTTTCCCAACCGGCAAGTCAGCTCACAGATGAGCGAGGATTGGGAGATCTACCGTCAGGGGGCGGCGCAAACGCTGCCGGCGGCGACCTCCACCAGTTCAACCAGCGCCAAGGCGCAGGTTTCGGGGACCGATGCCGGCGCGCATCTGCAACGACTCAAGAAGGCCTTGGCCGATGCGGGCACCATGAGCGCTTCAGTCCAACAAGAGCTCGACCTGCTGGCCGCTTCCCTGAACGACATCCAGTTCACCATCAAGCAGGCGGAGCAGGACTCGGCCTACTCCTGGGTCAAGATCGGCGGCGAACAGGCCTTTTTCATCTCCAAGGAAGCGAGGAAATTGCCGATTCTGGAAAATCTGCTCCAATCCGCCCAGAGTGCGCAGCGGACCGAAGTCGTCGACAAATACAGGGAGCGCGAGATGGAGATCCGGCAGAATATCGACCAGGCCATGTCCTCCTATACCGAGTCGATTCGCCAGCTTGGCACGGTTTCCGAAACCGCGGTCAACGACGGGTTTGATCGCTATGTCCAGTTTTTGAAAAAGCACAACGCCGAACAGCAGATCAACCTGTTGGCAACGGTGCGTCGGCATGCCGGCGAATATCTCAAGGTCAAGCGGACCGACGATGAAACATGGAAAAAACAGTTGTTTGAATGGGCAAAGGAGAAGCGCTGACCGGTTCGTTCAGGGATTGCGCGTTGAAGCCACACAGACGGCGGAGAAAAAGGAGAGCGTATGAACAGGAAGGTATTGCTTGGCATGGTGCTGTGCACATCACTGGTGATCAACGGATGCGCCAACATCAAGGATGACGGGACCCGGACCAGGGTCGAGGGGACCGGGACCGGAGCGGCCATCGGCGCGGTGGCCGGAGGTGTGCTGGGACAACTCATCGGCGGAGATACCAAGGCCACCCTGCTGGGTGCGGCCATTGGCGCGGCCGTCGGCGGGGTGGGCGGGTATGCCTACGGAGATCATGTCGCTGGGCAAAAGGAGAAGTACGCCAAGGAAGAAGAGTGGCTGGAGGCATGCATCGCCCAAGCCAAGCAAAAGAACCAGGAGCTTGTCGCCTATAATCAGGATTTGTCCCGGCAGATAGCCACCCTGCAGGCAGAGACGGCCT
This sequence comes from Desulfobulbus propionicus DSM 2032, assembly GCF_000186885.1. Taxonomy (GTDB): domain Bacteria; phylum Desulfobacterota; class Desulfobulbia; order Desulfobulbales; family Desulfobulbaceae; genus Desulfobulbus; species Desulfobulbus propionicus. The sequence goes on from NC_014972.1 coordinate 734,278, forward strand.
CGCTGAGGAAAAAGGTCAAGGACAAGACCGCCCGAACCGCCAAGCTCAAGGAGAACAAGAAGACCGCCGACAACCTGCTCGCCGCGGCGAACAAGGAGCTGGCCTCGGCCAAGACCGAGCTTGAAGCGCAGAATTCGGTGACAGCGGAAGCTAAAAAAAGCGGCCAGAACGATTATGCGGTGACGTTGGACAGCGAGATCGAAACCCTGAAGGGCAATATCAAGGAATTGGAACATCGAACCGAAGAGCTGGCCTCCATGTCCGCCAGCATGTCGGTGTAATCCGAGGAGGGATGATATGGGAGCAATCCAAACAATGGTGCGCGCGCTGTGCATCGGCGCGCTGTTGACCGGGTGTGCGGGGCAGACGACCGATCCCCGTCAGGGCGGCCTGTTCAGTTACAATCCCGATGCCTATGAACAGCGGCTGCGCGACAGACGGGATCAGCTGACCCAGGTGGAACAGGCCAATCAATCGGAGGAGGCCCGAACCTCGGGACTGCGGGCGGAGCAGTCAGCGCAGCTGGAGGAGAAGGCGGCGCTCGAGCGGCAGCTGAAAAAGCTCTCCTCGTCCATCGCTTCGCTGGAAAAGGATGTCAAGAAAAAACGGGCCGCTACCGCCACCCAGCAAAAGGAGCGGCAACGGATTTTGCATGAACTTCAGACACTCCAATCTTCCGCCAGAACTGCCGACGACATGGAAGATCCCGAAGAAAAACGGCTGGAGTTGGAGCGGTTGAAGGCCAAGCGCGACCAACTGGAAAAAGAGGCGTCCAACCTGATGAAACTGTAGACGGCTCGGCGCGTGCACCTCCTGCACCTGAGAACGCCCCGTCCCCCCGGAGACGGGCAAGACGGCGACGGTTCCTGGAAAAAGAGAACGCGCTTGCCGGTGGATGGTGGACGTGAACACCGCGTGCCCCCGGGGTTCCTCGCGGTTGTTTTCTGTTTTTGGGGATTGGTGATCGGTTGCGGCGCGCGTCCAATCCTGGCGGCACAAGGGGGAATGCCAGAGGAAGTGAGCGTTCTCGCCTCGGCCATGGAAGCAATTCGAACCCACGGCCTGAATGCGCCGCAGTCGACCCGAAAAATGGTTGACGATATTCTGCGGGCCTATGCCCACAGCGTCGACGACTATTCCGATTATCTGACGGCAACGGAATATGCCGCCTACCTGCAATCAACCAGTTCCGATTATTTCGGCGTGCAGATGGACCTGCAGAAACGGCGCGACACCCTGCTGCTTTTTCCCTTCAGGGGCGGTCTCGCCGAGAAGAGCGGCATTGCGGCGGGTGATGAACTGATCGCGGTCGATGGCGTGCCGGTCTACGGCAAATCTGTGTATGTGGTGGGTGCTTTGATTCGCGGCACGGAAGGGGAAACGGTGCAGCTGACCCTGCGAACCGGCCGGGCCCTTGCCCGAACCGTCACCCTCAGGCGCCAGCGGACCAGGTACCAGTCCGTTTCCTGGACGGCGTTGAATCAAGCCAACAGCATCCAGATAACCCGTTTCACCAAGGACACGGAAACCCAGTTGCGCACGCTTCTGGCTCAGATGCCGGACGACGGCACGCCCCTGCTTATCGATGTGCGCGGCAATCAGGGCGGCAGCCTGATCAGCGCCCGCCAGTGCGCCGATCTCTTCGTGGAGCCGGGCACGGTGCTGTTTCGACTTCGCGATCGGGAGGGCACCAGGGCCATCCTTGCCGAACAGCCAAAGCAGACAGCGGCGCGGCTGATCCTGATTCAGGACGGCGGCACGGCGAGCGCGGCCGAGGCCTTTATGGCTGCTCTGCGAAGCGGCGCTGGCGCGCTCACGGTGGGCTCGACCTCCTACGGCAAGGGGCTTGCCCAACGTTTCCTGCCCCTGTCCGACGGTTCGGCCCTGCTGCTCACCTATGCCGAAATGCTCACGGCGGACAACCGGGCTTTCCATGAACGCGGTCTGGTGCCGGACATCGACCTGCCCCGAGAGCTGGCCGTCCGCGATTTCACCCAGGAAAGGGCTGTATCCGCTTTGCTCGATTTCATCACGACCAACCAGGACTAAGGAGGAGAACCGCATGAGGTTGCACACATTGGCCATGGCGCTTGGGCTGTTCCTGCTGGGAACATTGACGAATCCGCACGCTGTTTTTTCCGAAACCGGCAGCGCCGACGGCAAGCGCACCCCCTTGAAGATCGAAGGCAAGGAATCCCTTCCCCTGCGCGTACTGTCGCGGGCCTTTTCTCGGGTCTACAAGGCGCCCGATGGCAACAGCGGCACGGTCGAGGAGAATGTTCCGGCATTTCAGTCCTATTTCGTCTACGCCAAACAGGGCAATGACCACGATGCCCGTGTCTGGTACGAAGTCGGCCCCGACAACCGGGGCACGGTGACCGGCTGGATGTCCTCGGATGATGTTTTTGAGTGGAAACAGACCATGTGTCTCTCCTATACCCATCCTGAAGGCCGCTACCCGGTCCTCATGTTCGATAAAAAGGAAGAACTGGAGAAGCTGAGCGCCCTGTCCAAGGAGAAGCGCACCGAGGCGGTGGAAAAATATTATATCGACATTGCCATGGGCGATTTGGCCCCGGATTTTCCCGTGGTCACCATTGAGCCGAAAAAGGCCGTCGACATCACCAAGGAGTTCTACCTGCTGCCGATTCTTGAATTCGGCGAGCTTCAGCTGGAAAACCGCGAGGCGCGCATTCTCAAGCTGGCGGCCGTGACCGGAGAAGGCGCCGCAGCCCGGGAAAGCTCGGATATCCGGACGAACAAGGATTATCTCCAGGAAGCGGTTCAGGACAGTACGACCATCAGCCCCGCAACCCTGGACAAGTTGGCCATTGACATCGTCTGGGTCATGGACACCACCAATTCGATGATGCCCTACATCACCCAGACCCTGAAGGTGGTCGAGGAGGCTTCCAAACACATCTCCGCCAATAGCCAGCTTGCCCAGGCGGTCAAGTTCGGTGTCTGGGGCTATCGCGATTCCACCTCCATCCCCGACATCGGCTACAACGTCAAGAATTACACGCCGCAGCTGCAAAGCATCGATCAGTTCGTCAGCACGCTGAAGACCGTGGATGTCAGCACGGCGGGATCGCAAGGATATGCCGAGGATGTGTTTTCCGGAGTGAACGGCGCGGTGGACGAGACCGCCTGGACGCCGAACGCCATCCGGTTCGTCATCCTGGTTGGCGACGCCCCGGCCCATGAAGCGGGCCACAAATGGAATGCCTCCGGACAAAATCAAGCAACCCTGCGCTCCCTGGCCAACGATCGCAACATTACCCTCTACGCCATCCACATCAAAGATCCCCAGGCGGAACAATATCACGCGACCGCCGCCGAGCAGTTCCAGGTGTTGAGCACCAATAGGGGCGCGGAGGGCGGACCGGCCTACTACAGTACGTCATCAGCGGATTTGCTCGGTTTTGAGCACGTGACCAAGAGCGTGACCGATTCGATCATCGGGTTTCTTGAAAAGGTCGACCAGGAGAAGAACAAGGCCCTGACCGCTGCCGTCGACAAGGGGGGGGCAAAAGCCGCGGCCAGCACCAAAGGATCGGATTTTGACGTCACCCTGTCTGAAGGCGAGACGGGCAAGCACGGGGGGGACGCCCCGCCTTCGGCCAAGACCGCAACGGCCTCGGCGCCGGAAAAGAGCGTCAACTTGGATCTGTTCGAGGAAGGGCAGGCTGCCCCCTCATCCAAGGAGCCGGCCGCGCAACCCACCCCCCAGTCGCTGGCCAACGCGGCCCTGAAGGCGGCCTTTGTCCAGTGGATCGGATCCCAGGCAGGGGCACAGGCCCCACGCGATGTTGTCGCCTGGGTCACCGACAAGGACCTGCTCACCACCGATATCCAATCCCTGGAAGTGCGGCTCTTGATCAACAAACGGCAGCTCGATAGCCTGCGGGAAACCCTGAAAACGATCCTGGCCGCCGGGCGCAAGGGCCAGATCAGCGGCGAGGATTTCTTTTCCTCCCTGCAGGCCGCAGCCGCCACTACGGCCCGCGACCCGGAGATGATCAAGCGGGCCTCATCCCTGTCGCAGAGCGGTCTGATCCCGGAATTCCTCTCCGGCCTGCCCTACAAGAGCCGCATCATGGACATGAACAACGAGCTCTGGAGCAGCTGGTCGGTGGACGAGCAGGATATGTTCCTCGCCGATCTGGAAGCGCGGATCATGGCCTATGAAACCATCCATGACGGACCGGAAGGCTGGGTACGGCTCAACAAGAGCGATGATCCCAGCGAGTACGTCTATCCGATCAGCCTGGAACTGCTGCCCTGACCCAATGGGGGACATCGTCTACACGCTCCGCGAAGTGGAAAAGGTCCGCAGCAAGGGCGGCGTGACCTTCACCCTGCGCATTCCGCACCTGGAGATTCGCCGGGGTGAGTTCTGTTCGGTGGTTGGCGCCTCGGGATGCGGCAAATCGACCCTGTTGGACATGCTGGCCCTGGTGCTCGAACCGACCAGGGCCGGCCATTTCAGCCTGCGGATGGTGCGCGGCGGCAAGGTCGAGGAATGTGCCGTTCTCGGCTTGGCCGAGAATCGGGCCGCGCGCATCCGGCGGTCGACAATCGGTTACGTCCTTCAGAGCGGCGGCCTGCTCTCTTTTCTCAGCGTGCGCGAAAACATCCTGCTCACCGCCCAGATCAGCGGCATCAAGGTCACCCAGGCAGAGTTCATTGCCCTCATTGACGTCCTGGGTCTTGGAGATCAGCTTGACAAGAAGCCGCAGTATCTTTCCGGTGGGCAACGTCAGCGGGTGGCTGTGGCCAGGGCACTGATCCACCGGCCGATGATCATTCTCGCCGATGAGCCGACAGCCGCGGTCGATTATCCGACCGCGCTCGATATCCGCGATGAATTGCACGGCTTGGCGCGGCAAATGGGAACAGCGGTCATCATGGTAACCCATGATCGCAGCCTGGTCGCGGACATCGCCGACAGCCGGGTGCGTTTTGCGGTGACGCGTATCGGTCGTACCGAAACCCTGTCCACCGCGCTGATCGGCGCAGAAACGGCCGAGGCGGAAAACCTTGTGGGGGGGGCCGCGTGATTCTGCGGCTGGCCTTCAGGGACATCGTCCACGATCGGCTGCTGAGCGCCTGCCTGGTGTTGGCCATCGCGTCGATCATCGCGCCATTGCTGATCCTCTTCGGGTTGCAGTTCGGAACCATCGAGACGCTGCGCAATCGACTGGTTGAAGATCCAAAGAATCGGGAGATCAGGCCGCTGACCACTCAATCCTTCAGCCGGGAATGGTTTGCCCACCTGCGTGCGACCAGCCCCGAGGTCGCCTTTGTGGTGCCGATGACCCGGCAGATCGCTGCGTCGATCATCGCGACGAGCGCCAATGGCGAACGCCGGGAACCGTTGTCGCTGCTGGCCACCGCGCCCGGCGATCCGCTGCTGGTGGAGAACGGGGTGGCCGTGCCGGAGACCGGATCCTGCGTGCTCACCGAATCGGCGGCCCGCGCCCTCGAGGTGTCGGTCGGCGGACAACTGATCTTCAGTACCCAGCGAATCGTTCAGGGCCGATACGAACAGGGAGGTTTCGCGATCCGGGTGGCGGGCATTCTCGAGGAACGGGCCACCGGTCTGCGAGTGGCCTATGTTCCCCTGGAGGTTATCGAGGCGGTTGAGGATTACAAGGATGGTAGAGCCGTGCCCGCCTACGGGTGGCAGGGAGAGCTGCCGACCGCCTATCCGGTGTTTGACGGCGCGATGGTGCTGACTCCCGAACCCTTGAGCAAGCTGGAAGAAGTACTGCTGATCAACAACACCGGTTTTGCCCAGGTAAAGGCTCTCGGCACGGAAGAGGCGGCACGTGTCCTTGGGCACGCTTCCCGGCCGCACTGGTCCCTCTATACCCTTACGGTCAAACAGCGGTCGGCGACAGAGGCCAATCTCCAGGCGGTGAGCAACAAGCTGCGGGGCAAGGGGGCGATCGTTGTTCCGTGGATTGAGCCGCTTGAGGTCGTTCTTCACGGGACGGAATCGACCTCGCCGGTCTCGGTCCGACTTCAAGTGCGTGGCGATGAAAACTGGGCCGTGACCGGCGTGCCGGCAAAAGGGACGGAAGCCTCGGCACGGGGCGGCGAGCCACGCACCCTGATTGTTTCCCAGGACATTCCCCTTGCCGATGGACCCGCGACCTTGGTGGTGCGGACGCTGGATCGGGAACTGCGGCTGCCGGTGCTCCTCCGCAAGGGTGGAGGAGCACCGGCGGTGGCGGAAGCATCGGCAGTCTTTGCCGGGCAGCTCAACTTACTGCGCTGGAGAAATGTCCATTACGATGCGCAGGCGGATGCCCTGTTGCTTTCCCGACAGGGCTATGCGGGATTCCGCCTCTACGCGACGACCATCGATGCGGTGGCAACGGTTCAGCGGCGGCTGGAAAACGAAGGTATCGCCGTGCATACCGAACGGGAGCGGATAGGGGAGGTCCGCCGGCTCGACCAGTACACCACCCTGATTTTTTGGTTGATCGCTTCGGTGGGCGTTGTCGGCGGCATCTCCGCCCTGACCGCCAGCCTGTACGCGTCTGTGGAGCGGAAAAAGAAGGAGCTCAATGTGTTGCGGCTGCTTGGTCTGCTGAAACGGGAACTGCTCCTGTTTCCGATAGCGCAAGGGCTGATGCTGTCGAGCGGTGCCCTGCTCCTGGCCGCGGCGCTGTTTGCCGTGGTTGCCAGGCTGATCAATCATCTGTTTCGGGAACACCTGCAGGCAGCGGAATCACTGTGCGCTTTGTCTCCCGTGCATTTTCTTCTGCTGACCGCGGGTGTTTGGGGCCTGAGCGTCCTGGCCGCGACCGTTGCCGCCCTGCGGGCAACTCGTCTCGATCCGGCCGAGGCCCTGCGGGATGAATAAGGAGACCCCTTGAGAGATAACCAAAACGGAGGAAGGCGCGTGAAAAATCGACGAATGCAACAGCCTATCAGTGGAGCCAACAGGAAGCGCGACACAATTCTGTTAGGTTTGATTCTGGTGCTCCTGGCGGGCTGTCTGACCTTTGGGGTGATCCCTGAAGCGGTTGGAGCCGATCCAGCGGTTGTGTCCGAACATTCCCACGATGCGGCGGCGGTAGCCAGACAGCTCCAGCTTGAAGGGGCACGGTTGCAGCTGCAGGGGCAACTGACCGAGGCCATTGGTAAATACCGTGAGAGTCTTGCCCTGCACCCCAACCCCCGGCTGGAGAGTCTGGTGGAGCAATTGGTGATCCAGGCCGAGAAGACGGCTAAGGCCGCCACGGTTCCACCGGCGTCGCCTCAACAGGCCCCGGCTTCGGCCGCGCAGGCCAACGTCCCCGCATCGGCGGGGCCGATTCCCGCCCAGGCGGCCCCGGCCGATGTTCTTCCTGAACAGGGGGCGGCGCAAGCGACGGTTGGTCAAGCGGTACCGGGACAAGGCGAGGGGGACGCCCCAGCCAGCGTAAAAACGGAGGAGGGCCCTGCCGTGGGACCAAGGGCAACAGTCGAGCGGGTCGCCGGCACGCCGGAGGAAGCGCTGATCTACGCCTTCACCGACTGGTTGCTCGGTCTCTTTCCCGCCGCCGGTCAGCAACAGGATTTCAGTCTGCGGACAAACCGCGACTATCGTGTCGTCCAGGTTGCGGGGCAGCATGAGGTCCGTCTGGATCCGTGCACCCTGTTGCTGGGGGACCAGGAAGCCGTGGAGCTCGGGCCGGTCGTCCTGCGGTTTCAGCCCAAAGGAGGCGAAACCTTGACGGTGACCATGCGCCTGCCCGATAAGGCGCCTCTGGTTGAATCCGGAAAAACCGTTGCCGAGCTGTCCATTGGCCGCCAGGAAATAGCCGGTGTCTGGAATCGTTCCCTGGCCAATTTTGATCGGATCGAGATGCAACTGGGAAACCTGATTCTCGAGGATGTGGCCAAGACCGGGAGGCTGTCGCTTGCCAACCTGATGTTAGCCGGAGGCAGCACTCAGGGAGAAGGGGGCAGTTGGAGCGAAAACCTGCGAGGAGAGATGGGCAAGTTGTCATTCGTGGACAACGGTGCTGAAGTGGCGGTGGACCACCTGGCGTTCCAGGCCGATGCCCAAGGGAACGATCAGGCCCGATTCGCGGAGCTGCGGCAGCGGATCCAGCAGGCCATGGGGCGAACGGAGCAGATGGCGCTGCCCGAAATCAAGGAGTTGTTCGCCAATATCGAGGAATACCTGCGGCTGTTGAACGCCTCCGCCAGTTCCATGGCCATCAAGGATATTCGCGTCACCTCCAAACAAAGCACCTTCAGCCTGGACACGGTCAACCTCGCCGCCACGCTGCACAAGGAAGGCGGTACCGGCAAAATGGTTTACACCTCCAAGAGCGACGGCTCGGCGCTGCAATTTGCCGAAACCCAAACGCCGGAAAAGCCGCAGCCGGTTTCGCTTTCGCTGGGAAGGATCGCACTGACCGGCGAGGGCAGCCTGCATCCGATCCCCCCTGGCCTGGTGTCCAATCTCTTCGTCCCCATCGATGGCGTGGAGCAGGGAAAGGCCGAGCAGGCCAACGCACTCCTCGCCAAGCATGGCCTGACCGTTGCCCGCAAGCTCCTCGGCTTGATCGACGGCTATGGCTGCGAAGTCAACATCAGCGACCTGAGGCTGGTCAACGCCCAACCCTCGCCGGTGACCCTTGGCCAGGCCACCGTGCGCGGCACGTTCAAAGCCGGGACCGGGGAAGGCGGTCTTCTCCAGGCGCTAGGCGAGTTTTCCGAGCTCAAGGGTATCGCGCAGGAGGCCGGCAATGTTCCCGAATCGGCCCGCCTGCGGCTGGAATTGAACAAGATCCCCTCCCTGCTCAATCTGATCAATGACCCGAGCGCACTGGCTGCGGGAAACATGCAGCAGGTCCAGGGGCAGATCATGATGAATGGTATGAACGCCCTGCTGACAAGCGGATTGACCCTGTCGTTGACCGATTCATTCATCGCCTTTCCTTCCGCCCGTTTTACCTTGGGGCTCCTGGCCACGGTGGACCAGAAGGCCAAGTACTTTTCGACCGGAACTCTTACGGCCGCGGTTGAACAGCCTGATGAATTCGTGCGGATAGTCCGCAGTTTGAGCGCTGACCCGGAAACGGAGAAAGTGCTGGCCACCCTGACCGCGCTGGCTGACCGTCGGCAGGAACAAGGAAAGACGGTGGATCGAATTGAGGCGCGGATCGATGGAGAAGGCAAGGTGTTCATCAACACCAAGGATGTGACCGCGATGTTTTTTCCGCCGCCATCTCAGCCTGGGCAAGGGACGACGCCCGCGCCGGCGCAGTGAGCGACCACGGCAGCCTCGCGGCTGTCGAAGGCGGCTGGAATGAATTTGTCGACGTTCTGGAGAAAAGGAGACATCGATATGTATTTGCTGGTTGGCGTGCTTGCGGTTTTGATGTGGTGCTCCCCCTCTGTTGCCGGCGTCCTGTACAGTGAAAAGGAGTTGTGGGCTGCGGGAGAGCTGTGGACGGAAACCCGGCTTCAATGGCAGGGCGAACAGGCCGCGCATCAGCGGCGGTTGACGGAAATCGAACAACTGGCCGTGCCCGAGGCGCGGAAGGGCGCATTGCGCCGCATCGAACTGCAACGGCACCATGATCGATCGCTGATTTTGGCGGCCAAGCGTGATCAGGTGCAAAATGTACTGGTCAATGAGGCCAACGCACGGGTGCGCGGCGGCAAGGAGGCGGCCAGCGGCCAGCTCGTCGATACTGCGGGAACCAAATTCGGCGAGGCCGGTCATCGCGGCATGGCCGGCGACCGCGACATGGGCGGCGGAGAGCGAACGGTCCACAAGGTTAAGGAGGTGCTCAAGGAAATGGGCATAGACCAGGCCGCGACCGTCAAGGAGAGCGCCGGCACCCTGGAGATCGGCGACGACTTCGAGCTGACCATCAACAAGGACGGCGCCCGTCCACGGGCTGGTTCGGAGTTCCATCGGATCAAGGCCGAGGTGGATGCCCGCAATCCGGAAACCTATGTGTCCGAGAGCATGAAGAGCCGCTCCGCGGACGGCAAGATCGACCGCAAACAGGCGGGAACCGATTACGTGGAAATTCAGGACCACCGGAAAAAGGCGACCGCGGGCTTGAAAACCGACGGCGCCGGACTGAAAAAGTCGCCAGAGAAGGCGCAGAAGCTGGCCAAGGGCACGGTCAAAACACTGGAGATGGCCAACCTCGACGAGGAAACGGTCAACAGAATTCTACAACAACATGGCATCGAGGAGAATCCCGCGGCCTTTCGTGAACGACTGCGGGGGATCAAGGAGGGAACGATTCAGGTGGGCAGCGCCACCGATGCCGAGCAGCTGCGCCGCGCCAGCGAGGATATTTTCAATGCCGCCGAGGAAAAGGCCTTGAACACGGCCAAACAGGAGATCGTCGCCCTGCGGGAAAAGGCGGCGGCGCTGCCGGCCAACGATCCGAAACGAACCGCGATCGAGGAAGAAATTGTCGATTCGGTGACCAAGATGCAAGCTACCCGCGCTGCCAATGAGGCTGTCAGCGGCGGCAAGGGAAGCGCGACAACGGCAAAAACTGGCTCCAAAAAAAATGCCAGCGGAACTGGTTCCGCCGAGGCCGAACTGGCCGCACTTGACGATCTGCGTGGGGTTTCCGGACGGGGCAAGGCGGTCAAGGCCTTTGGCGCACTGATGAACATCGTTGATATCGGCCAGACCTGCCAGACGATCGAAGACTATGTCGAGGGTAAGATCCCTCTTAAGGAGGCGGCCACCAAGGTGGTCGATCAGTACGTAACCGGCGGCGCCATCGGCACGGTCGAGCACGCCTCCCAGAGCAAGGCGGATTACAGTGCCGCCAAGTCGGCCATCGAGCAGGCCAATCGCGAGAACATGGCTGCCTATCTCAATGCTTGGGAAATTGCATTGCGTAAAGCGGGATTGGCGCCAGCCGAGGCGCGCCAGTATGTGGCCTCGGCCATGCTGGCGGGTAACCTGGAAAAACTCGAGGACAAGGCTGCCGCCCTGGCAGCCGCTGGCAAGACAATCAAGCCGCCCCAGCTGGTGGTGAATACCTTCACGGCCGATGACACCCTTGGCGAACGTGCCCAGGCCGTGGGCGAGGGGATCGTTCGGGGTGCCTATGAGAGCGGCAAGTATCTGGTCACCGCGCCAAGCCGGACGGTCGAGGCCTGGGCTGAAGGTGAATTGAAGGAAGCAGATCTCGACGCCTATGCCAAGGGGCGCGAAACGGAAAGCAGGGTCGAGATGTTCCGCAAACTGCTCAATGCCGGTATTGATTCACAAAAGGCGCTGGCCGCCCTTAATGAGTGGGAAGAGGGGGAGACCGGGCCATTGAAGGAGCTGTTTCAGCAGGCCCGTGCCCGGCAGCAGGAAGCCGTTCCCACCAAGGAGGAGCTGGCCGCGGTCGAGGAGGCGAACAAGAGGATTGCCGCCGAGGAGCAGCGACGTGTCGAACTCTGGAACCGATATGCCGCCCTGGTGGCCTATCTGCGCTTTGCGCCCTTGACCCTGCAGGTCGATCCATCGCCAGTCGCGATCAAGGGAGAAGGCCAACGGTCCCTCGTTCGCTTGGCCCTGGTCGGGCCGGGCAAGAGTTCCATGGGCACGGTGGCCGCCGAAATCGAACAGATCCTGGCGCAGCTCACGGGCCAGGCAAGCAAGGTGCGGCTTTCCTATCGCTTCTCGTGCAAAGGGCGGCAAGGGGCCACCCCGCACGAATGGCTGACCGCCAGCCCCGGGGCGGCCGGTCTGTATCCGGTGACCGCGACCCTGGTGGCGGACATCAGGGGGGACGTGCCGGGCGCTGCCGTCGCCACGCTGTCCCGAGGCTTTGAACGGAGCGAAACCGCTCCCGTCGAGGTGGAGGTCAGCGCCACCGCAGCGCCATTGACCGGCGAGGTATGGGAGATCATGAAAACCACCCCCAATCTAGTCATCGACACGCCGTTGCAGAGTTTCAAGGCCACGGTTTCGCCGGCAGCGGAGATCACTTTTCCCGTGAAGTACACCCTCAACGATTACCTGGTCGAGGGCAAGGGTAGCCTGCGTTTTTCCGCCGACGGCAAGATGATCGAGCAGTTGAGTATCGATACCCGCAGCACGGATCCGCGTTCCGGCCAGGAAATTCAAAAAGACGAACTGCGAGTCGGCCCCTTTAAACTGTATGCAGCCGACAAGGAAACGCCGACCTACAGGGCGCATCTCTATTACACTCTTGATCGCGAAGGCCGCGACACCTTTGGCACCCACCGTTACGGCATCCATGATCGCGGCAAATTTCAATGGATGCCGGCCCAAAAACTCGATCGCGATGCCACCTATACCAAAACCTATATACACTTCTATATGACCGAGGAGGCTATTCAAACCAAGGAACAGGCTGCCAAGCAGGCACGCGACGAGAAAAAGAAGCAGCAGGAATCGGTGCAGCAGGCCGCGGCGTCCGGGACGTCTTGGGCCGGACCCTTTGGTGCGGAAGAGGGGTTTGACGGTTCGATCAAACTCGATATCTCCTTGAAAGACAAAGTCGTGTCCGGTTCCTTCCGAGGAGAACACAAGGACGGCGAGAAACGAAAACATGTCCTCTCGGGCGAGTTTCAGGGGGTGATCGATCCCGAAAGTGGAGAAATCACCGCAATGATGCAAACGAGCTCGTTGTGGACGTTCCGCCTGGACAAGGGCAAATGGTACCCCGCGACCTTGGCTCCAGAGAGTTTGGCCAAGGAAACACGGTTGGTGGGAACACTTGTCCAGAACCGGGTGAGCGGCAATTTGCTCCTCGATGGCCGCAAGGGGTTTGTTTGGTCAGCCGTGCCGGTGACCGAAGGAGGGAAACAATGATCACGGAAAAAGGTCTGTCATGGAAGTGGGGGTACTGTGCGACGGGCGTGCTGGTTGTTTGTCTGTTTGTGCTGAGCGGTCAGGCAACGGGAAGTAACGAGCCCTTTGAGGTCCCTGATGCGTCCTTGCTTAAGACGGTACCGCTGGAGACCCAACAGGCGGCGGCGCCACGGATCGAGATCGAAGAGATGCGAAAATCCGTTGAAATGCCGGCCGTACCGTCGTTGCTGGAGCGTAGTCCGTTTGCAGCGACGCCTGACGAGGACCTCGCCGTGGTCGACAAACAGGGGGCATCGGGCGATGCCCCGGCCGAGTCCGGCACCGCAACCCACTCCGCAGAGTGGCAGTTGCAGCAGAACCAAGCGGTGGTCCTGTTGGACGCGGCTTCCAAGCAGGCCAAGGGGATGACCGCCGAGCAGAAGCTGAAGGTGTTGAGCGGGTTGGCGGCAAAGGGCAACGCCGATGCCATGAATGGTTTGGGCTTGCTCTACTATCGCGGCCAAGGCGTTGACAAGGATTATGCCAAAGCTTTTGAATGGTTCTCAAAAGCGGCGCAACAGGGCCACGTAGAGGCAATGTTTGGCATGGGTAGCTGCTTTTATCAGGGACACGGCGCGGGGCGGGATCCTGTCCAGGCGCTCAAATGGTTCAGTCTTGCCGGAGAAAAAGGACATGGCGACAGTGCCCGGAATGCAGGGGTGATGTGGGACAAGGGGCAGGGAGCGGCCAGAGATGAACAACAGGCACGCACCTGGTATCGGAAAGGGGCTCTTCTCGGTAATGTCGAGGCAATGGTCAATCTCGCCGTAGGCTACCTTACGGGGAACGGTGGAGCCCAGGAGGATCGATTGGGTCGGGAATGGCTCGAGTGTGCGGCCGAACGTGGCAACAGGGCGGCCGCATACAACCTGGGCGTGTTGCTCGCCGAGGGAAGGGGCGTGGCCAAGGATGTTGATGCGGCCAGGCAATGGTGGGCGGTCGCCGGCCGTGACGGACACCAGCAAGCTGTTACCGCGCTCACCAAGACCGTCAAAGAGAAACAATCTCACTGGAAATCGCTGCCTCTTCCGTCGCCAATGGCTGCTTCCGGACAAGGGAAAATTCGCCCTTTGCCAGAATAGGTAGCATCTTCATCATCCCGCCTCTTCCCTTGGGGAGGCGTTTTTTTCGCTGCCTGTACACTCTTGATCGAGCCATCGGTTGCAGGGGGTGCGTTCCATCGACCGCCGGTCATCCCATGCGATGACCGGCGTTTTTTTTTGCCGCACCAATATCCAAGGTCGGTGCCTCCCCGGTTGGCGACAGTGGAACGTCGCAAGGACATTTCCCTGCCGAGTCTTGTTGTGTAACTAATTAACATGGAATAAAAAATTAGTCATTTCCTCCTTTCCCGATTTTCGTTGGTCCTCGGCTTTTTCCGCCAATATTTTTTCTTGACTCCCGGGAGAGGTTCGTATACTAATGAAGCAAAGGTGGTGAAAAGTGGTTTAAAGCGGTTGAAAATGGAATAATCGTGGAGCTTGGCCCCACGTGACGATCAAGGAGAGCGGTGCAACGATTTCGGAGTCATTCGGAACATAGCCTTGATCCGAAAGGGCGGTTGAACATTCCGACCCGGTTTCGTGACGTGCTGCGGGAGCAGTACAACTCCGAAATGTTGATCATCACCCACTGGCAGAATTGTTTGCGCGCCTATCCGGTGGCCGAGTGGGAGGCTCTCGAGGAAACGCTCCTGGCTCAGGGAAAAAATCAACCCGATTTCAGTAGGTTTGTTCGTTATCTGATTGCTGGAGTCAGTGAGTGCCCTTTGGATAAGCAAGGACGTATTCTTCTGCCGCCCGCCCTTCGCTCCGGCCTTGGGATTGAAAAGGACGTGGTGGTGGTCGGAATGTTGCAACACTTTGAAATTTGGGACAAGAAGGCGTGGGAGGAGGAAACTCGCCATACCCGCGAGACCTTTGGCGATTTTAGCGCCGGCCTGTCCGCGTTGGGTATCTTGTAAGTCGCTGTTCCGCATGTCGCAAGACCCCGCTGTTCTGCACGTTCCAGTCATGCTCGATGAAGTGCTCCATTGGCTTCAGCCGCGGCCCAATGCACTTTATGTCGATGGCACGTTGGGGCTCGGTGGGCATGCACAGGCGATCCTGGAGCAGACAGCGCCAAGCGGGCGGGTGGTCGGCTTTGAGTGGGACGACGATGCCGCGCAAGCCGCCAGGCAACGATTGTCCGGTTATGGCGATCGATTGTCGATTGTTCACGGCTCGTATGGCGATTTGGTGCCCGAGCTGGCAAAGTTGGGCGTCGTTGAAATCGAAGGATTGCTGGTGGATTTGGGCGTGTCATCCTTGCAACTGGATCGGGCGGAACGAGGATTCAGCTTTCGGACCGACAGCGTGCTCGATATGCGCATGGACCGGCGGTCGCCGCTCACCGCTGCCAGCTTGATCGCCCAGGCGAGCGAAGAGCAGTTGGCGGATATTTTTTACCATTACGGAGAAGAGCGTCAGGCCAGGCGGATTGCCCGATTTCTTGCCGAGGCGAGAGAAAAGGAGCCGGTGGCCACCACCGGAAGGCTGGCGGCAATTGTTGCCGAGGCGGTGCCCCGGAAATACCATCCAGCCAAGGTGCATGTGGCGACCAAGGTGTTTCAGGCCTTGCGGATTGCGGTCAACGGTGAGTTGAACAATCTCACCCGATTATTGCAGACGGCTCCACAGGTCCTGGCTGAAGGGGCACGGGTATGTATCATTACCTTTCATTCGCTGGAAGATCGGATTGTCAAGCAGGCTTTTCAGAACAATCCAGCCTATGAGGTCGTGACCAGGCGGCCGGTAGAGCCGTCTGCCGAGGAAATACGGCGCAATCCCAGAGCCAGAAGCGCCAAGCTTCGGGTGGCGAGACGGGGTAAATCCGGCCGAGATGCGATGTGTAGCAGGGGATCGAAAGAGGTTCAAAAGGAGGACAGGACATGACGCCAAACGTGAGTGTGCGCACCTACAGGCCTCGCCAGCAGGCTGCTCTGAGGGAAGATCGTCAGGTGAAATCTCGCTGGAGTGTTCCATTGTCGGGTGGGGTGCGGAAATATCTTGCTATCATGGTCATTGCCGGGTTAGTGGCGGGGTTGGTCATTACCCAGTTCTTTTATGGGCAAATGATGGATATGCGAGTACAGGCGGAACAACTCCGAAGTGTAAACACTAAAATCTATAACGAAAATGTCCGATTGCTGGCCTTTCGAGCCCAGTTGGCCTCCAAGAAACAAATTGTTGCCTTGGCCGGAACGAAATTGAATCTGTTTGAGCCTGAAAAGGGACAGGTGCGTCGGATGTAGGCGGACGATGGCGAAAACCCTGCGATCAAAGAAAAAAAGACGATGGCTCATCCCCTTTTTTGTTATTTTGCTGACAGCGGCTGGAATTGTTCTGTATAGATACCCCCCCTCCCTCCAGGATATCGGCAGGATTATACAGTCTGCTGTCGGCAAAATTTCATCTCTCTCAGCGGGCCAAACGCCCGCTGAACCTGTTTTAAGAGGAACGGTTTACGATCGAAAATTCAGGGAACTGGCGGTGTCGTACCGTCTGTTTTCGTTGATTGTCAATCCGGTTGAGGTGGTTGATCGGCGTAAGGCCGCTGAAGCGCTGGCCCCCTTGGTCGGCGACAAGGTGGAGAATATCGAGCTTCGGCTGAAAACCGCGCAGTATTCCATGGTGCTGTCCGATGACCTCGATGCCCGCCAGGCCGAGCAGATCGCCGCCCTCCAATTGCGCGGCGTGACCTGCAAGGCCACGGAGGCCCGTTTTTATCCCGGGCATACCGCTGCCTCGCATGTGCTTGGATTCATGGGTGACGGTGTCGGTCTTGCGGGCGTGGAAGGGAAGTACGATACGGTGCTGCAGGCTGGTGGATTTCGGAAAAGCAACATACCGGACATCGATTTCCAGGGCGAGGAGAGCCTGGGGCAGAAGGAAACGGACATTGTGCTCACTCTGGACATCGACCTCCAGAGGCAACTGGAAAACCGTTTCCGGGAACATCTTGCCGCGCAAGGGTCGGAAAAGGGCATGGGATTGCTGATCGACCCGAGCAGCGGACGTATCCTCGCGCTCGTGAATCAGCCCTCGTTCAACCCCAATTATTTCTGGAAGGCCAACGAGAGCAACCGGATCAACCGGATCTACAACCATGTGCTCGATAAGGAGCTGATCAGGCCTCTTCTCGCGCGGGCAGCGGCCATCGAGCGTGAAGGGCTGGATGGGCCGGGGATACTGCCGGCCACCGTGGCTGCGCCGGATTATGGGTTCACCCCGGAACAGCTCGATGCCTTTGAGCAACAAATCCAGCTGTATGGTTCGGTGTTCGGCAACTGGGAGTCCGGACCGGCAGCGCAGGAGCGGACCGGCGCGCAACCGGTGGTTACCGGTGTTCAAGTGGGAGTGACCCTGGCGAGCCTGGTCAACGGTGGTTGGCGAATTACGCCCTATGTGGTCGATTCCATCTACGATCATGCGACGATGAAACGCTACTCCCGCAGTAACGAGGCCACGGAGAAGATCCATGTGCTCGACCCGGCGCTGGGGGTCAAGATTCGCCGGGAACTGTTTGCCAACTGGCTGTTGGAGCAGGAAAATCTGGTCGTGTTTACTGCGGATCATGTGCAAATCCAGCCGGACAAGGACCAATACAGCCGCTATTCCATGCAGGATCTGTTCGTCGGACTGGCGCCGGCCAAGCAGCCAAAGTTTCTTTTGTTGATGGCCGTCGAGCAGGATCACCTGCTGCCTGTGGCGCAGCGGAAAGACAATGAAAATGGGGTGTTGGAACTCATGGGTAAGGAGCTGCTCGCGGCTTTGGCCAAGGTGCCGCCGCCAGATGCCTTGCCGGAAAAACCTCCGGAAAAAAGCGAGGAAAATCTTCGCCAGTTTTTCATCAGCAAACGTCTTAATTTCAGAAATGCGCCAGGAAAAGCCAACGAACCGATTCCTCGCATGCCGCAATTGCGGGGCATGAGCCTGCGCAAAGGATTGCAGCAGATCGACAAATACAAGATGACGGTGAGGGTCAACGGCAGTGGACGGATCATCGCCCAGTATCCTCTTCCAGGACAACCTCTGACTGGGGTGGACGAATGTATTCTGACCCTGGACTCCAAATAGTCGGCGGGCGGTTATGATCACCTTGGCAAAACTTGTGCAGGCCATCGCCCCTGGGGCGAACCGGCGGCTTTCGGGAACCGTGCTCGCACAGCCTGTGACGGCGATCACCTCGGATTCACGGCAGGTCGTTCCGGGAAGCCTCTTTGTCGCCGTTCGTGGAGTAAAGACGGATGGCCGCCGCTATATTCCGGAGGCGATCGGCAAAGGGTGTCTGGCTGTGGTGGTCGATGTCGATGAGGGGGTTGATGAGTGGAATGTTCCGGTGCTCCTGGTCGACGATTGTCCAGCCGCGCTTGGTGAACTGGCCGCTGCGTGGAACGGTTATCCGGCCAGCCAGATGCAATTGGTGGCCATCACCGGCACCAATGGCAAGACCACCTGTTCGTGGCTGATCGAGGAGATGCTGGTCGCCTCCGGCTTCCGCCCCGGAGTGATTGGAACGGTCAACTACCGCTATCACGGTGCCGACGGCCTCCATATCATCCAGGACGCCCCCCTGACCACCCCCGATCCGGTGACCTTGCAGGGATTGCTTCGCACCATGGCCGACAACGGTGTGACGCATGTGATCATGGAGGTTTCCTCACACGCCCTGCAACAGCAGCGTCTGGGCTCGACCCGCTTCGATGTGGCCTTGTTCACCAACCTTAGCCGTGACCATCTCGATTATCACCAGTCGATGGAGGTCTATTTCGAGGCAAAGAAACAGCTCTTTCATAAGCATCTCAAGGAGCAAGGCGTAGCGGTGGTGGTGCTGGGGCCACAGGCGGAGGGGTGCGACTGGGGCGGCCTGCTGACGGCGTCACTGCCGGCGGAGCAGGTCATTCGCTGCGGTTTGCATGGTTCGTGCGAAGTGAGCGCGCATCAATTGACCCAGACCATGGAGGGGTTTCGGTGCTGCTTGCATCTGCGGGGCGCGGAGGTGAACTTTGCTTCGCCGTTGACCGGGGAATACAATGTGCTCAATGTGCTGGCTGCGGCGGGCGTTGGACTGGGGTTGGGCCTGGTGCCGGATCGGTTTCTTGAGGGATTGGCCAGGGTGGGGCGGGTACCCGGCCGCCTGGAACGGGTTCGATTACCTGGTGAGCAGATAGGATCGGGGCCCGCTGTGTTTGTCGATTATGCCCATACTCCGGATGCCTTGGACAATGTGTTGCGCAATCTGAAAAAACTGACCACCGGACGTTTGCTTTGCGTTTTCGGTTGCGGCGGCGACCGTGATCGCGGCAAGCGGCCATTGATGGGCAGGGTTGCGGCCCAGTTGGCCGACGCGGTTGTCGTGACCTCCGACAATCCACGCACCGAGGCGCCGGAGGCCATCATCGACGAGATCGTTGCCGGTGTGGAGGCCGGCGGCAAGTCTAGGACCGACGCTTGGGCGTTGCTGAACGCTGCACAGCCGGTTGATGGTTACACCGTGATTGCCGATCGCAGGTGTGCCATAACAGCGGCGTGCAGCCTTGCCGCTCCCGGTGACAGCGTCCTGCTCGCCGGCAAGGGGCATGAAACCTACCAGATCATCGGCACGGAAAAGCATTTTTTTGATGATCGCCAGGAAGCGACCAACGGCCTGCTGCACTGGAACGAGCGCCATCTGCTTGCCGCCACGAGCGGCAAGGTTGCCGGCGGCACGCTCTGTCGTGTATTGGCCTCGGTGTGCACCGATTCCCGCCAGCTGCGACCAGGAGATATTTTCGTGGCGCTCAAGGGAGAGGCCTTTGACGGGCACCAGTATATCGAAGCCGCTGCCGAACAGAGGGCCGGCGCCATTGTCGCCGAGTGGATGCCGCCACGCATGCGTCCGGAGGTTCTGTATATCGAGGTCAAAGACAGTCTGCGCGCCTTGGGCGATCTGGCAGCCTACCGACGTCGATTGCTGAACGGCACGATCAAGGTGGCGGCCATCACCGGCAGTTCGGGGAAAACCACGGTCAAGGAAATGGTGGCCAGCATCTTTGCCGAGGCGTTGCAGGGCAGCCGCACCGGAATGGACGCCGTTCTTAAAACCAGAGGCAACTTCAACAATCTGGTCGGACTGCCTCTGTCGCTGCTGCCGCTGGAGGCCGGTCACCGGCTCGCGGTGGTGGAGATGGGGATGAATGTTCCCGGCGAGATTGCCCGGCTGGTGGCCATCGCTGATCCGGATATCGGCTGCATCAACAACGTTCACCCAGCCCATCTCCAGGGACTGGGCAGTCTTGCCGGAGTGGCTGCGGCCAAGGGAGAGCTCTTCGCCGGCATGCGGCCCGAAGCGGTGCGGGTAGTCAACCTCGATGATCCCCATGTCCGGGCGCAGGCCAAAAAATTTGCTGGCGAACAGATTGGTTTTGCGGTAACTCCTTCCGGCCGCAAATTTGGACCACAGGTCCGGGCCACCCGCCCGGACAATCTGGGTGAACAGGGCATGCGCTTTACCCTGCACATCGAAGGGTGGCGGGCGCGCGTGACCGTGCCGGTCTTTGGCGCCCACAATGTCAGCAACTGCGTCGCCGCCGCGGCCATCGCCCATGCCGCAGGTATCGGACCCGAGGTCATTGCCCAGGGCCTCCAGCGGTATGCTCCGTCGGTGGACAAGCGATTGGCGGTCACCGAACTGCCGGGAGGGCTGAAGGTCGTCAACGACGCCTACAATGCCAATCCCGCCTCGATGGCTGCGGGGTTGCGCACCGTGGCCGCCTTCGGCCACAGGGGATGCCGGCATCTGGCCGCTCTGGGCGACATGCTCGAGCTGGGTGCCGCTTCCGAAGATCTGCACGCCGGGATAGGCGCCCTGGTGGCGAGCTTGGGGTATGATTTTCTGGCCTTGACCGGGATGCAGGCGACCGTGATGGCGCGAGCCGCGAGCGCCGCGGGTATGAAGGAGGAAAACATCCGGGTGTTTGCCAATCCCCGCGCCATGGCCGACTGGATCTATCCGATGCTGGCCCGAGGGGACCTGGCCGCCGGCGACTGGCTGTTGATCAAGGGGTCGCGCGGCATGCGCATGGAGCAGCTCCTCGATGAACTGGAGCAACGCTTGAATAATTCAAAGAAAAACGTAACGGAATAATGTTCTATAATTTCCTCTACCCCTTTCACACCGAGCTGAGCTGGCTCAACGTTTTCCGTTACATCACCTTTCGCTCCATCGGCTGCGCGGTGACCGCCTTTCTGCTGGTGGTGATCATCGGTCCGCGATTCATCGCCTGGCTACAGAAAAAACAGATCGGCCAAGTCATCCGCGACGATGGTCCGGAGACGCATTTCTCCAAGAAAGGGGTACCAACCATGGGCGGGGTGCTGATCCTTTTTGCCGTGACCGCCTCCTCCTTGCTGTGGACCGACCTGCGGAGTGGCCTAGTCTGGTTGCTGATCGGTATCAGCTTGTTTTTCGGGTTGATTGGCTCGATGGATGACATCAAGAAGATCCGCAAGGGAAATTCGCGCGGGTTGAGTCCCAGGGAGAAATTGGCCCTGCAGGTGCTCGGGGCCGCGGTGGTGGGGATATTTCTCCTGCTGACGCCCGGCTACGACGGCATTCTCAGCATCCCGTTCATTAAGTCCTATCAACCGGATCTGGGCTGGTGGTACCTGCCCTTTGCGGTGCTGGTGATTGTCGGTGCTTCCAACGCGGTCAATCTCACCGATGGATTGGACGGTTTGGCCGCCGGTCCCATCGTCATCACCGCCTCGACCTATTTGATTTTTTCCTATGTGGCCGGCAACGCGGTCGTGGCCAGCTATCTGCAAATTCCCTATGTTCCCGGAGCCGGCGAAGTGACCATTTTCTGCGGGGCCATGGTTGGCGCTTGCCTCGGATTTCTGTGGTTCAACTGCTACCCGGCGGAGATTTTCATGGGCGATGTCGGCTCCCTGTCCCTGGGGGGCACCTTGGGGGTTGTGTCGATCATCACCAAGCAGGAATTCCTGTTGGTGATTGTCGGGGGTATTTTTGTCATGGAGGCGATTTCGGTCATCCTCCAAGTGGGCTATTTCAAGATGACCGGCGGTCGGCGAATTTTTCTCATGGCGCCCTTTCATCACCATTTCGAAAAAAAGGGCTGGCTGGAACCCAAGGTGGTGGTCCGTTTTTGGATCGTATCCATCATTCTTGGCCTTATTGCGCTGGCAACCTTAAAGCTGAGATAAATCGTGCAGATATCAAGAGGGACACAGGCAGTGGTGATCGGATTGGGGGCAGCCGGGCTGTCCACGGTCCGTTATCTGGTGAATCGGGGGGTGCGGGTACGGGTTTCCGATCGCCGCGCCGTGGAACAGATCCCCCCAGATACCTTGGCATTCCTCAAGCAGGCGGAGGTGGCGCTGGAAACTGGGGGACATACCGCCGCTTTTCTTGCCGGTGCGGACATGGTCATTCCCGGACCCGGCGTGCCGCTTGACCTGCCTGTATTGCAGGCCGCCCGGAAACAGGGACTGCCGGTGCTTGGCGAGCTCGCCCTCGCCGCGGGCCAGTATGCGGTTCCGGTGATCGCGGTCACCGGTTCCAACGGCAAGACCACTGTCACCAGTCTAATCGGTGAGCTGTTGCGGGCTTCGGGAAAAAACCCCTTTGTTGGCGGCAACATAGGTACTCCCTTGCTCGACTATTTCGCCGATCCGCAGGGGTATGATGCGGTGGTGCTCGAACTGTCCAGTTTCCAGCTCGATCTGGCCGGCGCCTTCCGGCCCGATATCGGCCTGCTGCTCAATATCTCCCCTGATCATCTGGATCGCCATGGATCGTTGGAGGCCTACACCCTGGCCAAGCAGAATCTCTTTCGCCACCAGCAACTGGGCGACCGCGCCATCCTCGGCGCGGACGACCCTGTCGCCGCCGCAACACCACTGAATCCAGAGGTTGGCCGCTTCACCTTTGGCCGCGCCGAAGGATGCACGGCGCGCATTGCCGACGGACGGATTCTTCTCACCTTGATGGCCGGCGCCCTGTCCGGGAAAACCGAGTATGTGCTCAGCGGTACTACACTCCACTCCTCGGTCAATCAGTTGAATGCCGCTGCGGCCATCCTGGCCGTTACCCTGGCCGGTTGCGAACAGGCCGGTATCGCCGAAGGGTTGAGACGTTTTGTGCCTCCACCCCACCGCATGGCCGAGGTCGCGACCATTGACGGCGTGCGGTTCATCAATGATTCCAAGGCGACCAATATCGGGGCCCTGGAGGCTGCGCTGGCTGGTTGTGAGTCGCCTGTCGTGCTCATCGCCGGCGGTCGGGACAAGGGAAGTGATTACAGCTTGTTGCGTGAAGTGGTCGGGCGGAAGGTCAAGCATCTGGTGCTGGTGGGCGAGGCGGCTGGCCTGATGCGGGCCGCCCTGGGTTCGCTGGTTCCCACGGAAGCGGCGACCACCATGGAGGATGCGGTGCGCAGAGCTATGACGGCGGCGGCCAGCGGCGATTTGGTGTTGCTGGCACCCGGATGTGCCAGTTTCGACATGTTTTCCGGGTACGACGAGCGCGGCCGGGTGTTCGCCGAATGCGTCCACCAGATTGGCCAGGAACGGTTGGAGGCTTGAGATGGCCCTGATTCGTATGTGCTGTGTCTGTCACAGGGTGGAGCAGGAGGGCGGTTGGCGGCAGGTTTCCGAGCTGTCAGTGGACGCTGTGGTTTCCCATGGCTACTGTCCCGACTGTTTTGCCGAAGTCATGATGGAAATACGAGCGGCCATCGGTAATCGAGTGGTTCAGACGTTGCGGCCCGTGCACGATCCGGGTTGGTCTCGTTTGGCTGGGCGAAGGACCCCATGCGTTTGATCGTTGCCGGCGGCGGAACCGGCGGGCATCTCTTCCCCGGCATTGCCGTGGCTACCGCCATGCGGGAACGGGTTGCGGCCACTCGGGTGCTGTTCATCGGTACCTCGCGCCTGCTTGATCAGCAAGCCTTGGCTGGTTGTGGCTTTGAGCTGGCTGGGCTGCAATGCGGCGGAGTCAAGGGCCTTGGAACGATGCAACGGCTTCGCAGCCTGTTACGTATGCCTGGGGCCGTGCTGGAGGCGATGCGGATGCTGCGGCAATTCAATCCGGATCTCGTTTTTGGCGTGGGCGGCTATGTGACGGGTCCGGTGTTGCTGGCCGCGCGGATGTTGGGGGTGCCGATCGCCATTCATGAGCAGAATTCGGTTCCGGGCATGGCTAATCGGTTGGCCGGTCGGCTGGCGGACAAAGTGTTTATTTCCCTGCCTTGCGTTCCCCCTTTTCCGCCGGCGAAGACCGTGCGCACTGGAAATCCGGTGCGCAGGGAGATCCTCGCTGCCGCCTCTGAAAAAACGCCTTGGCCTGAGCGGTCAACCACCCTTCTGGTGTTGGGCGGCAGCCAGGGGGCGCACCGGGTCAACCTGTTAGTGATGGAGGCCATGGAGCAGCTGGCCAGGCAGGGGAGAGCGTTGCACCTGATTCATCAAACAGGGGGGGCCGATGAAGAACAGGTGCGCACCTGTTACCACAAACTGGGCATTGATGCCGAGGTGACGGCCTTTATCCGTGACATGGCCAGTGTCTATGCCCGAGCCGACCTGGTGGTATCCCGAGCCGGCGCCACCACCCTGGCCGAATTGGCGGTCATGGGGCTGCCGGCGCTGTTGATCCCCTATCCGTACGCCGCCGATGATCACCAGGCAACCAATGCGGAATATTATGTAAAAGGCAGTGGTTGCAGGATGTTGCGTGAATCAGGATTGACCGGTGAAATTCTTGCCCGATCGATCAGCGAATACTTGCAGAACCCGGAAGAGTTACATACAATGTCGGCCAACATGAAGACCATGGCAATGCCGGATGCGACCAACCGGATCGTGGATGAATGTTTGCAGCTTGCTACCCGAAAGGGGTGGCATGGATGAACCCCGACGACTTCGACAGCAGGCGCCTTCATGTATAGAAAAACCAAGCATATCCACTTCGTCGGCATCGGCGGCATCGGCATGTCGGGCATTGCCGAGTTGTTGTTGAGCCTTGGCTATCGGGTAAGCGGCTCCGATCTGCGGGTCACTGACATCACCCGGCGGCTGGAACACCTGGGGGGCGTGATCCACCAGGGGCACGATGCGGCCTGGGTGGCCGGCGCGGACGTGGTGGTGACCTCCACAGCCATTGCCGCCGACAATCCCGAGGTCGTTGCCGCCAAGGAAGCGCATGTGCCGGTGGTGCAGCGGGCAGAAATGCTGGCGGAGCTCATGCGGCTGAAAAAATACGGCATCGCCGTTGCTGGCAGTCATGGCAAAACTTCCACCACCTCGATGGTGGCGGCCATTTTGGCCGAAGCCGGATTGGATCCGACGGTGGTGGTCGGCGGCAAGGTGCATGGGTTGGGCAGCAACGCCAGATTGGGCGAGGGCGAGTTTCTGGTGGCCGAGGCGGACGAGAGCGACGGATCGTTTCTCAAGTTGTCACCGGTGATCGAAGTGGTGACCAACATCGATCTGGAACACCTTGATTATTATCGTGATATTGATCATATCAAGGACATGTTCCTTGAATTCATCAACCGTCTCCCCTTCTATGGGGTGGCCGTGGTCTGCATCGACAACGATCACATCGCCCAACTGCTGCCGCGGATTCAGAAGCGGATCGCCACCTACGGACTAACGGAACAGGCCGATCTGCAGGCTGTCAAGATCATCTCCGGCAACGGTACCTCCCAATACACGGTACGCAGCCGCAAGGAAGAACTGGGCGTCATACGCCTCAACCGTCCGGGAAAACATCTGATTTACAACAGTTTGGCTGCGGTCAGCGTGGGTCTGGAGCTGGAAATCGATTTTTCGGTGATCGCCAGGGCGCTGGAGAATTTTCAGGGCGTGCAACGCCGCCTCCAAATCAAGGGTGAGGCCGCCGGCGTACTGGTGGTTGACGACTACGGCCATCATCCCACTGAAATCAGGGCAACCCTGGATGCGGTGCGTGAAGGCTGGCCGGATCGCCGGGTGGTGGTGGCCTTTCAGCCGCATCGGTACAGCCGTACCAAGGGATTGTTCGCCGAGTTTACCACCGCCTTCCGCCGGGCTGATGTCCTGGTGCTGACCGACATCTACGCAGCCGGCGAATCGCCAATCGAGGGCGTCACCTCCGAGCGGCTCCAGGAAGCGATCAAGCAGCGCGGCCAGCGCCAGGCCCATTTCATCCCCCAATTGGTTGAACAGCCCCAGGTCCTGATGCCGTTACTCCAACCCGGCGATCTTCTGCTTACCCTAGGGGCGGGCAACATTGTGCGTGCCGGTGAGCAGGTGCTGGACCTGCTCAAGGAGCACTCGGGATGATGCGATGAACAGTCAACAGCGTGACGAACTGGCGGCGTTGTGCCCATTGATCCACTGGGATGCCGATATGGCCGCCTACTCGACTTTCCGGGCCGGTGGAACCGTGGAAGCGCTGGTGGAACTCAGCGACGCCGATCATCTGGCCGCGGTGTTGCAATGGTTGCATGCGCGGCGAATTCCCTGGCAGGTCATTGGCGGTGGTTCGAACGTCCTGTTTACCAGCCGACGCCATGAAGGCGTGTATATTCGGCTGCATGGTTCGGTTCGGGACATCGACTGCGACCGGGAGAACAACGGTGAATGCAGGGTGCGGGTACACGCCGGTTGCAGCCTTGGCGCCCTGGTGGGCTGGTGCATGAAGAACAGCTTGCGCGGTCTGGAATTCATGGCCGGCATTCCTGGATCGGTCGGCGGAGCCATTCGTATGAACGCCGGCGCCTTTGGCCATGCAATAGGAGAGGTTGTTGACACGGTGCGCTACGCCACCGAATGGGGTGAAATGGTTGAGGCGCGCCGGGAGGAGGTGCAATTCGCCTACCGAAGTACGTGTCTGCCGGGAGAACCCCAGGCCAAGATGTTGATCACCGGAGGCGTGTTCCGGCTCCAGACGGGCGATGGTGCGCAGATCGCCCGACAATGCCGGGAAATCATCGCTCAACGCAAACAGAAACAGCCTGCGGGGATCGGTTCGGCCGGTTCCTTTTTTAAAAATCCGACGGGAGACTTTGCCGGCCGGCTGATCGAGGTGGCAGGCTTGAAGGGCTTGGCGGTGGGCAAGGCCATGGTTTCGCCCAAGCATGCCAATTTTATCGTCAATACGGGCGGAGCGGTGCCCGAGGATATCGTGGGCTTGATGGAAAAGGTCCGGCAAGAGGTCCTGCGGCAATCAGGCGTATTATTGGAGCCTGAAGTCCATATCTTTTAGGCAGGGAATTGAGCGCTGATGGCGATTTATACACCCCGCCAGGCACCGTCCCGATCCCAACGAGGGGCCAAAAAGTCCACCTGGACCGATAGGCTGCAGGGCACTCTGCCACGCAAGCAGACCAAGCCGGTTCCATTCCGGCCGCAGGCGCTGGTTGGCGGCAGCCAGCGGGCGGGGAAGTGGAAGCGGTGGGTCAAAAACATTGTTCTGTTCCTGGTGCTTCTTGGTGTTGCTGTGGGGATGTTGTGGCTGTCGGCTCGACTGCTCATGCGGTCCAATGTATTTCGGCTGTCCGATATCCGGATCACCGGGGAGCAGGTCGTCACCGAACGGCAAGTTCTTGATTTGTCCGGGCTTCAGCACGGTGGCAGCCTGCTGCGATTCAACGTCAAGGCCGCCGAGGCTCGTATCGCCACCCATCCGTGGGTTGAGCGGGCAGAAATCAAGACCCAGTGGCCGTCGGCGGTGGAAATCAGCGTCATAGAGCACCAACCCTTTGCCCTGGCAAATCTGGAGTCGGGCAAGGAGAAGCGATTGCGCTATGTCAGCCGGTCGGGTTTTCTGTTTGCCGATGCCGGCCAGGGGCAGGAGTTGGATTTACCGGTGATCACCGGGGTTGTGGCCCAAAAGGATGTTGCATCCGATGTGTTCGTCAAGGGCGGCTTGGCCGAGGCGGCGTATAACCTTTTGCAGCTCGCCGCCAAGGGAAACGCCATTCTGCCGATCCAGGCGATCTCGGAAGTACATATTGACCAGAAATTGGGGCTTGTCCTCTATCTGGTGGATCGACCCTTTCCCGTGTACTTCGGGGCCGATCGCTTGCAGACCAAATATTATCGGCTGGTTAGGGTTCTTGAACAGTTGTATGCAAAGAAACAGGTTGATGCCGTTAAAGAAATTCGAATGGATTATTTAGATGATAAAGTCTTGGTTACCGGAACCCAAATTGACGGATGAGGAGTTGGACGAGCAGGAACCGCGCGAGCCGGGCGAGCTCGTTGCCGGCCTGGACATAGGCACGACCAAGGTCTGCGCCATGATCGGCGAGGTGTTCGACGATCGAGTGGAGATCATTGGAGTCGGCACGGCCGCTTCCTCGGGAATGAAAAAAGGGGTGGTGGTCAACATCGAGTCGACGGTCAAGTCGATCCGCCAGGCGGTCGAGGCCGCTTCGGACATGGCGGGCTGCGATATCGAATCGGTGTATGTGGGCATTGCCGGTAACCATATCAAGGGGTTCAACTCTCCTGGGATCATCGCCATCAACAATCAGGAGATCAAGGAAAAGGATATCGAGGCCGTTATCCAAGCCGCCCAGACCGTTAAAATTTCCGATAATCAGCAGATTATCCATGTCCTGCCGCAGGAGTACATGGTCGATGACCATACCGGTATCCAGAATCCGCTCGGCATGACCGGGGTCCGGTTGGTGACCAACGTCCATATCGTCACCGCCGACGTCACCGCGTTGCACAACGTGGTCACCAGCTGCAACCGGGCCGGATTGAACGTGGCCGAGATCGTGCTCGAGTCGGTGGCTTCTTCGCTGACTGTGCTCGGCAAGGACGAGATGGAGCTCGGGGTGGCGTTGATCGACATCGGCGGCGGGACCACTGACCTGGCCATTTTCTGCAACGGCACCATCAAGCATACCTGGGAGCTGGCCCTGGGCGGCAACAACCTGACCAGCGATCTGTCCGTGGGGCTGCGAACCCCGCTGCAGGAGGCCGAGGAACTGAAATATCTCTATGGCGGCGCGCTTTCCTCCATGATCAAGGAAAATCATATCATCGAGGTGCCCACGGTGGGCGACCGCAAGCCGCGGAAGGTTTCCCAACGGATCATGGTGGAAATTCTCGAGGCGAGAATGGAAGAGATTCTGCAGATGGTCAACAAGAACATCTGCGCCTCCGGTTATCGCAACCGGATCAATGCCGGCATTGTCATCACCGGCGGCACTGCGCTGCTGGCCAACATCGTCGAGATGGCGGAGCAGATTTTCGATCTGCCGGTGCGCATCGGTTATCCGCAAGGGGTGACCGGACGGATCGAGGATGTCCATTCGCCCCGGTGCACCACCGCCGTCGGTCTGGTGTTGCATGGCAGCAAGGCAAAAACGTATGTGCCGAAAGAAAGCGGCGGAATGGTCAGTAAGCTGAAAAACTGGGTCAAGAATATCGTCTGAAATGACTGGGATTTTCCTTTGGCGCCGCCGGTCATGGTGGTATAGAGAAAGGAAATTGATCAGAGAATTTTTTCTGGGGAGAACAACATGCCGTTCAGAATGGCCGAAGAAGAATCTGTGGCAGTGATCAAGGTAATCGGAGTCGGTGGCGGTGGCGGCAATGCTATCAACACCATGGTGGAAAGCCGCTTGGCAGGTGTGCAATTCATCGCGGCCAACACAGACATGCAGGCCCTGGAAAAGTCCCGCGCCGACATCAGGCTTCAGCTGGGGCCTGGCATCACCAAGGGCATGGGTGCGGGAGCAGACCCCGAGATGGGACGGGAGGCCGCCCAGGAAAGCTATGAGGATCTCCAGGCCGTGCTCAAAGGGGCGGATATGGTGTTCATCACCGCTGGGTTGGGCGGCGGCACCGGCACCGGCGCCGCGCCGGTGATCGCCAAGCTGAGCAAGGAGTCCGGCGCCCTGACGGTTTCCGTTGTCACCAAACCCTTTTATTTTGAAGCGAAAAAGCGGATGCGCAATGCCGAGGCCGGGTGGGAACGATTGAAGGAGTTTTCCGATACCATCATCACCGTGCCCAACGATCGGCTCTTGAGCCTCATGAACAAGAATTCCACCTTGGTGGACATGATGCAGATGGTCGACAACGTGCTCTTGCAGGCGGTCAAGGGCATCACCGACCTGATCAATCTGCCGGGGCATATCAACGTCGACTTTGCCGACCTCAAGACAGTTATGAAGGAAGTCGGCCCGGCGATCATGGGTACAGGCACGGCGGTTGGCGAAAATCGTGCCACCGAGGCGGCCAAGCGGGCCATCGACAACCAGCTGCTCGAAGATGTGGGGATTGATGGCGCCCGCGGCATCCTGATCAATATCTCCGCGGCCAAGGAAACGTTGACCATGAACGAGTTCATGGAGGCTTCGGCCTTGATCCAGGAAAAGGCGCACGACGAGGCCAACATCATCATCGGTGCCCTGTTTGACGAATCGTTGGGCGACGAGTTGCGGGTCACGGTCATCGCCACCGGCATTGCCAGCATCGAGGAACCTGAGATCAACCAGCTGGAGGTGGTGCGCAGCCGCCAGGCCCCGGCTCTGCCGGCAAGCAGCCGTTCACGTCTGCCGCGGCTGGTCGACGAGGACGCCATGTTGACCGATTCCTCGGCGGTGAGCATTGCCAAACCCAACCTGCTGCCCAAGGGAATGCCGCGCATGCCCAAACCGATTTTCGACGACCACGAACTCAACGAATTTGACGAACCGGCCTATTTGCGCAAGAAAGCCAACTGACGGCCAGCGAACAGCCCCGCGCATGACGTTGGCGGGAAGCATGAACAGAGGCATCCAGGGGAATATCGACAGGATATTCCCCTGCGTCGTTTTGGCGCTTCGAAGCGGCCCTTGGCCGTATTC
Source organism: Desulfobulbus propionicus DSM 2032 (assembly GCF_000186885.1). Lineage (GTDB taxonomy): Bacteria > Desulfobacterota > Desulfobulbia > Desulfobulbales > Desulfobulbaceae > Desulfobulbus > Desulfobulbus propionicus. Next base: position 765,033 of record NC_014972.1, read on the forward strand.
GTCAAGGTTGCACCGAATCCCCATTTTTTCCTGTCTTGGTTTGTCCCGGTGTCCGCACATCTGACCCAGGAAACCGGTACAGTCCGGAAGAAATGGAAAGACCGGCTGCCGGTCGCCCTGCTCTATCCCAATGTCTACCCGGTGGCCGTGTCCAATCTGGGGTATCAGTTGGTCTACACCCTGCTCAATCAGCAGGAGGGGGTTGTTTGCGAACGGTTCGTCTATCCCGATCAGGACCAACCGCTCCGCTCGCTGGAATCCTCCCGGTTGTTGAGCGATTTTCCCCTGGTCATGGGGTCGATCAGCTTCGAGCACGATTACCCCAGGCTGACGGCCATGCTGGCGGCCGGAGGCATCCCCCCGTTCGCCGCGGACCGTTCTCCACAGGTATGCGCTGGCAATCCTTTGGTGATCCTGGGCGGGGTCGGCGTGTTCATGAATCCCGAACCGCTGGCTGTTTTTGCCGATCTGATGGTTATCGGCGAAGCGGAACCGCTGTTGGAACCACTGATCGAATCCCTGAACGAGTTTGCCGCCATCCCCAGGGAAGAACTACTGGTCACCATCGGGTCCACGCTTCCTGGTTGCTATGTGCCCGGCATGTATCATTTTGTGTACGGGGATAAGGGCGAAGTCCGTCGGATAGAGCCCAAGGCGGGATTACCGGAACGGGTGACCAAGGTCATCGCCCCGGCAATGGCGCGCGCCGCCCATTCGACCCTGCTGTCGCCCGAGGCAGAACTGGGCATGTACATGGTCGAGCTGGGACGCGGTTGCAGCCGGGGCTGCCGTTTCTGCGCGGCAGGGTTCATTTACCGGCCACCCCGGCTGTGGACGGCCGAGGCCATCCTGGCCGGATTGGCGGATCGACCGGAGCGAATCAACCGCATCGGGCTGCTCGGCATGGAGATGGCCAGCAGTGAGACCGTGGACCGCATCGCCGCGTATCTGCGCGAACATGGCTGCGCGCTTTCCTTCTCCTCCCTGCGAGCCGATCGGATCACGGCACAGACCCTGGAACTGCTGGCCGCCTCCCGCCTCAAGAGCGTGGCCATCGCCGCCGACGGCTGCTCCGAGCGGTTGCGAACCCTGATCAACAAGGGACTCGGGGAAGAGGATCTGCTCGGCGCTGCGGAACGGCTGGTCGCGGCCGGCATTTTCCACCTCAAACTGTATGTGATGATCGGTCTGCCCACGGAAACCCAGGACGATCTGGACGAGCTCATCCGCCTGGTCGATCGGCTGCTGGCCCGAATCCTGCCGGTGGGCCGGTCGAGAAAACGGTTGTCCGAACTGACCCTGTCGATCAACTGTTTCGTGCCCAAAGCCTGGACCCCTTTTCAGTACTGCTCCTTTGGCGGCCTGGCCCCTGCCGAGGCGAAGGAGGAGCGGATCGAGCCGGCCCTGGCGGGCCTCAAGGAGAAAATTCGCTATCTGCGAAAGATGTTGGGCAACATGGCCAATCTCCATCTCAAATTCGATCATCCCGACCAGGCCCTGCAGCAGGCGGTGTATTCCCGTGGCGACCGCCGCCTTGGTCCGGCCCTGCTGGATATCGGCTGCGGCAGGTTGCCGTTCAAACAGGCCCTGCGGCGCCACCGGGTCGATCCCTGGGAGTATGCCGTCCGGCCCCGGCACCAGCACGAGCTGATGTGTTGGGAGGTGGTGGACCATGGAATCCGTCCGGGATTTTTGTGGGAAGAGTATGCGCGCGCCGTGCGCGGTCTCGCTACCCCTCCATGCCAACCGGCGGTCTGCCGCCGTTGCGGTGTCTGCCATGAAGCCAAGTAAACCGTCCGGAGTCCATCGCCGGATAGCCCAATTCAACGGACAGCGGGGCACCGTCGGCCGCTGGATCGAGTGGATCCGCAGGAATATCCGCCTCAAGCCGGTGCGGCTTGATTTTTCCCTGCTCTGGCGGCGTCTGCGCTTCCGGGACGAAGCCAATGCCTTGCTGCCCTTCGAGCTGGTCAAGTATTTTTCCTTCACCTCGCTGCTGCTGATCCTGATCGCCTCCTTCATCCTATCGTGGGTGATCGCCAGCAATGCCAAAAGCGTGCTCCTGCAGCGCAGTGAGGCCTATTCGCGGTTGTTTGCCGACAATCTCAACCGTCAGGTGTTCCTCCAATTCGTCCTGCCCACCGTGGTGCGCTACGGCCGCATCGCCTTGTCCGAGCAGGATCAATACGAGCGCCTCGACCAGATCGTGGCCAACATCACCCGCGGTATGAACATCGAATCGGTGACCATCTTCGAACCGGTGCAGAACAGGGTGGCCTATTCGACCATTCCCGAATTGATGGGCAAGCGGGACATGGGCGGACTGGAATACCAGAAAGCGGCCAAGGGAGAAAGCAATTCGGTGCTGATCAGTGGCGGTTCCCTGTTCAGTCTGTTGCCTGGAGCGGCCGAGGTGTTCTGTACCCTGAAGACCTATGTGCCGTTTCGCCAGGAAAACAAGCTGGGCGAGCGGACCGGCGAGATCATGGGGGTCATCGAGGTGGTGCAGGACCTGTCCGAGGACCTTGAAGCCATCATCAGCCTCCAGGCCAGGGTGATCATGCTTTCCCTGATCATCATGTCCATTTTATTCGCCATTCTCAGCATGATCGTGGTGCGGGCCAACCGGATCATGGCCGAACGGGCCGAAGAGCGGCTGCGCCTGGAGGAGCAGCTGAACGAGGCTCAGCGGCTGGCATCCCTCGGCAAGATGGTGGCGGCGGTGTCCCATGAGATCAAGAATCCCCTGGGCATTGTCCGCTCCACCGCCGAGATCCTGGGCAACCGGATCAGCAAGGTGGCTCCGGGCAACGAACGGCTGGCCAATATCATCGTCGAGGAAACCTCGCGTCTCGACGCCATTGTCCGCGAATTTCTCGATTTTGCCCGGCCGCGCGAGGTCGACAAAGTCCCCGGTTCCCTCAACGGGGTGGTCGAGCGGCTGCTGCGGTTCATGGAGCCGGAATTTCAGCAGAAGGCGGTGCGGCTGGAGGTTCGGCTCGATCCGAACCTGCCCGAGATTCCCTTCGACAGTGAACAGATCTATCAGGTGCTGCTCAATATCGTATTCAATGCCATTCAGGCCATGCCCCAGGGCGGTGACCTGCTGCTGAACACCATGCTGGAACCCGGAGGCGGCGCGGTGGCGGTCGAGGTGGCCGATAGCGGTATCGGCATTCCTCCGGAAAAATTGGAACAGATCTTCACCCCCTTCTATACCGATAAAAATCGCGGCACCGGTCTTGGTTTGTGCATCGCCAAGAGCATCGTCGAGAAGCATCAGGGGGTGATCGGGGTCAAGAGCACGCCGGGCGAGGGCAGCATTTTTCGCGTCACCCTGCCGGTGCTGGTCTGATGGACCGGGCGGCAAGGGGGAACACGATGGGCGGGACAAGCGGCGCGGCGCGGATCGGCTGTTGCATCAGCGGTCATGGTTTCGGTCATGCAACCCGGGCGATCGCGGTGATGCAGGCCCTGGTCGCACGGATCGAGGCCAGGTTTGAGATCCTCACCTCGGTCCCGGCCTGGTTGTTCGGCCAATCCCTGGCCTCTCCGCACACTCTCCACCCGATGATCACCGATGTCGGCCTGGTCCAGCAGCATGCGCTGGCCGAAGATCTGCCCGCCACCCTGGAGGCCCTGGACCGCTTCTACCCGCTGGACGAGCAACGGATCGATCAGGCCGCCGCCGCGCTGCAGGGCTGCCAGCTGGTCCTGTGCGACATCGCGCCCCTGGGGATCGCGGCCGCCAAACGGGCAGGCATCCCCTCGATCCTGGTGGAAAATTTTACCTGGGACTGGATCTATGCGGCGTACGCCGAACAGTGGCCTGACTTTGCCCCCCATGTCGAGGGATTGTCGGCCCTGTTCGCCCAAGCTGATCATCATCTCCAGGCAAGTCCGGTCTGTTGTCCAATGCGGTGCGACCGACAGGTTGATCCGGTGGCCCGCCGACCACGCGATCCAGTCGCGATCCGCCGGCGTCTCGAGTGCGGGTCGGAACAGCGTCTGATCTTGATCACCATGGGAGGAGTGGGCGGCGGGAAGCAGGAGATCGCCCTGCACTCCCTGCGTGAACGCCGTGATTTGGTGGCCGTGTTCAGTGGCCAGAGCCGGGAGGAAAAATTCAGCGGAAATCTTCGTTTTCTTGCCCAGGACGGTCCCTGGTACCACCCTGATCTGGTGGCCGCCGCCGATCTGGTGGTCGGCAAGGTCGGCTACTCGACCGTGGCCGAGGCCTACCAGGCTGGCACCGCCTTTGCCTATGTGGCGCGGCGCGGTTTTCGTGAGTCGGCCACGCTTGAGGCCTTTCTTGACAGTCATCTGCTTTCGTGGAAGATAGAAGAATGCGACCTGCAAAGCGGCCTGTGGCTCGATACCCTGCCGTCCTGGTCAAACAGCCGTCGGGCCGTTGAGGACAGGGCAAACGGCGCGGACCAGGTGGCGGACTATCTGATCGAACTCCTTGGACAAACACATGCCAGACCTTGAAGTGATCAACCTCTGCTTCCAGGACCGAGGCCCCTATTCGTTCCGCATCGACGGTGGAGAATGCGTGGGCTTGCAGGGCGCATCCGGGGCAGGCAAGAGTTTGTTGCTACGGGCCATCGTCGACCTCGATCCGCGGACCGGGAAACTGCGTCTGGGCGGCATCGATGCCGACAGGGTGCCCGCGCCCCAGTGGCGACGGTTGGTGGGACTGCTGCCGGCGGAAAGCGGTTGGTGGCTCGATCGGGTTGGCGAGCATTTTGCCGATTTCCGTTCGGTCGACGACGCCATCCTGGCAGCGGTCGGTTTTGACCGTTCGGTCGGGAACTGGCAGGTCAGCCGGCTCTCCACCGGCGAGCGGCAGCGGCTGGCCATCGTCCGTTTGCTGGCCAACGGCCCGCAGTGCCTGCTGCTCGATGAACCAACCGCCAGTCTCGACCCCGGATCGGTGGCCAATGTCGAGGCCTTGCTGTTGAACCACTGCGGGGCGCGTCAGGCGTCGTTGCTGTGGGTCAGTCACGATCCGGACCAGCTGGCACGGGTCAGCCGACGGCGTCTGATCATGGAACGCGGCGGTCGTCTTGTTGACGCGGGAGCCCCGGCCGATGCACGTTAAGCCCCTTTCTCCCCTCGATCTGACCCTGGCGGCCTCGCTGCTTCTCCTTCTCGGAATCCTGTCCTGGCGGCTGCGGTTGGGGTTGAGTAAAAATCTGGCCATTGCCGCCGCGCGTACCACGGTGCAGCTGCTGCTTATCGGCCATGTGCTCAAGCTGCTGTTTGCCCACGTGCATATCGTCTACATGGCGCTCATCTCCCTGGTGATGCTGGCCGCGGCCGGACGCGAGGTGATGGCCCGCCAGCACCGATCGCTGCGAGGCATCCAGGGCTGGCTGATTGGTTCCGGGGCCATGTTTCTTTCCTCGTTCACCGTCACCCTGCTGGCCCTGCTGGTGATTATCGGCAACGAGCCTTGGTATGCGCCGCAGTACGCCATTCCCCTGCTTGGCATGCTGCTGGGCAACACCATGAGCGGCGTGGCCCTGGCCATGGACCGGATGACCGAAACCCTGTGGCAGCAACGCAGGGTTATTGAACAGCGGTTGCTGCTGGGGCAGACCGCCGCCGAGGCGGCGAGCGAGATCCGCCGTCAGGCTATCCGGGCCGGCATGATGCCGAACCTCAATTCCATGGCCACCGCCGGGCTGGTCAGTCTGCCCGGAATGATGACCGGTCAGATCCTGGGCGGTTCCAGCCCCATGGATGCGGTGCACTACCAGATCCTGATCATGTTCCTCATCTGTGCCGGCACCGGTTTCGGTATTGTGGCCGCCATCCGCGGCGTGGAGCGACGGCTGTTTGACGCCCGCCATCGTCTCCGGCTCGACGTCCTGCACACCACGGGAGAAGGAGGCGAGCCATGAACCCTGATGCGCCCTGGCGAAAAAGAGGTGCCATGGAACGATGTTGGCTCGACAACGGAACCCGGGTGCCGCTCAAGATCGCCGGGATTTATCTGGTCGTGGCCGTGCTCTGGGTACTCTTCTCCGATCAGTTGGTTTCGTTCTTCGCCCGTGACCCGGAGATACTGACAGAGTTGCAGACCGTCAAGGGTTGGTTGTTTGTCGGCGGGACGGCGCTGTTCATCTTTGTCCTGCTCCGCAGGGAGTTGGCCGTGTATCAGGCGACCATGGACCAGCTGCGGCAAAACGAGCAGGCCCTGCGCGATATCCTTGATGCCATGCCCGTGGGGGTGGCCTTGACCGACGGAACGACCATCGAATACATCAATGTCAATTTTTCCGAGCGCTTTGGCTACAGTCTCGATGAGATAGCCACCGATGAGCAATGGTTTCTCCACGCCTACCCCGAGCCGGATTACCGGGAGCCAATGATCGCCGCCTGGAAGGCGGAACTGGAGCGAGCGAGGACGCAGGGTACTCCCATTCGCCCCTTTGAGGTCAAGGTGACCTGCAAGAATGGCACGGTCCGGCAGGTTATCGCCAACACCCAGCTGATCGGCAAGCGGATCATGGTCATCCTCACCGATATCACCGAGCGGGAACTGCTGCAAAACGAACTGATCAAGATGCAAAAACTGGAATCCATCGGTGTGCTGGCCGGTGGCATTGCCCACGATTTTAACAATATTCTCACCGGGATCATGGGTAATATCTCCTATGCCCAGGTACTGCTCGAACCGGGCCATCCCGCCTGTCAACCACTGGCTTCTGCGGAACAGGCCACGATCCGGGCAGCCGACCTGACCCGACAACTGCTGACTTTTGCCCGCGGCGGCGAGCCGATCAAGCAGGTGGTCTCGGTCGCCGAGCTGATCAAGGAGGCCATGGCCCTGATGCTGCGCGGATCAACGGTCAAGGGAGAGACTCGATTCGACGTCGGTCTCTGGGCGATCGAGGCCGATGCGGGCCAGATCTCCCAGGTGTTCAACAACATGATCATCAACGCAGTTCAGGCGATGCCGCAGGGGGGCACCTTGACCATCGCCGCCGACAACGAGCTGATCGCCGAAGATTCGCCGCTTTCCCTGCCAACGGGACGGTATGTCCGCGTCACCATCGCCGACGAGGGATGCGGAATGGAGCCGGACGTCATGGGACGCATCTTTGATCCCTATTTCAGCACCAAGGGCACGGGCAGCGGCCTGGGCCTTGCTTCGGCCTACTCGATCGTCACCCGGCATGCGGGGGCGCTGGAAGTCGATTCCGTCGTCGGCCAGGGAACGACGTTCACCCTTCACCTGCCAGCAAGCGACACGCAGCCGTTGTCGGAGGCGGTGGCTCCCCCGGCGATGTCCCGGGCCGCTGGCAACGGTGAATCTCCGCTGGTGCTCGTCATGGACGACGAGGAGGCCATCCGCGACCTCGCCGCGTCGATGCTGACCCATTTGGGCTACCAGGTCGCGACCTGCGGCGATGGCGAATCCGCGGTCCGGCTCTACGAGGCGGCCCTCGCAGCCGGCGCCCCGTATGCCGCGGTGATCATGGATCTGACCATACCGGGCGGCATGGGCGGCAAGGAAGCCGCCAGGCAGATTCTGGCTCGTCATGCCGAGGCTCGTCTGATCGTCTCCAGTGGGTATTCCCATGACCCGATCATGTCGGACTATCGCCTCCATGGCTTTCAAGGTGTCCTGGCCAAACCCTATAAAGTGGCGGAATTGGCACGGCTACTCGCAGCGGTGCTCGCCGAGGAACAAACGCCCTGAGAAAAGGGGGGGATGCGGCGCGCATGCCACCTGCCGCGAAGGATGAAGAATTTTGCCGTATCGTTGGAGTTCGTGCCGGTCCACGCACTCAATGGTTGAACCCCAAGAGAGGAGTGCTTCGGATGGGTATGGTTCATGAGATCAGGGAGCGCTTTCCCCCGATCATCTTTCTGCTTGCCTTGCTGTCGGCCTTTCCGCCGCTGGCCACCGATATGTATTTGCCGGCCCTGCCGTTGCTGCAGCACGAACTGCAAGCGCAGGCCAGCACGATCAACCTGACCTTGGTCGCCTTTTTCATGGCCTACTGCGGTTGCCTGCTGATCTACGGGCCGCTGTCCGACCGCTACGGCCGCAAACCGCCGCTGTTGGTCGGGGTAACCATGTTCATCCTCGCCTGTCTGGTCTGCGCTTTTTCCTCCAGTGCGCCGGTGATGATTTTTGGGAGGTTTCTTCAGGGCGCGGGCGCGGCGGCAGCCTCGGCGATTGTCTTCGCCATCAGCAAGGACCGGTTTTCCGGGCAGCAGCGGCAGCGGGTGTTCATTCATATCGGGGTCATCGTGGCCACCGCGCCGATGGTCGCTCCCATTGCCGGCGGCTGGATCATCAAATTACTCACCTGGCGGTGGATCTTCATTCTTCAGACCCTGCTCGGGGCCATCGCCTTTGCCGGCGTCCTCGCCATGCGGGAATCCCTGCGGCCGCGGACACCTCCCTCATTGCGCGAAGTCGCGTTCAGCTATTTGCGCCTGATGGGTAACCGCCGCTATTTTTCCCTGCTGCTGACGGTTTCCTTGACCTGTGTGCCGGTGTTCGCCTTTATCGGCGGCTCCTCGGAAATCTATATCACCCGCTTCGGCTACAACGAGCAGCAATTCGGCTACTTCTTCGGCTTCAACGCCCTGGCCTTTGTCCTCGCCCCCCTGGCCTTCGCCCGAGTGAACCGCCGGTATTCGATTACCCGCCTGATGCCGTGGGCCTTTGGCGGCATGCTCCTCGCCTCGTTGCTGCTGCTGAACCCCTGGCTGCCGATCCCCTGGCGCCTGACCCTGCCCATGTTCGCTCTGACCTTCTGTTTTTCCTTTTGCCGGCCGGCAGGTAATAATCTGATCCTGGAGCAGGTGGACCGGGATACCGGTGCCGCCTCGTCGCTGATGGTCTTTTTTTATTTTTTTATCGGCGCGCTGGCGATGTGGTTTCTTTCCTTCGCCTGGGAAGACAAAGTCGTGGTTCTGGGCTGGATGGGGGTGGGTTCGGTGACCAGCACCCTGTTGCTGTGGCAGGCGGTGAAGCGACGGATACGGACCCTGCCCTGATTGGAGGGGATGTCCGCGTTCTCAGCTGTCGCCGATGAACATCTGGGTGGTCAGATCCCAGCAGGTGACGATGCCGTTGCGCCATTTGGCCAGCTGCACATTGCCGTCCTGAGAGACGACGATGGCCATGACATCGTGGAGGGCGTTGCACAGGTGGTAGACGGAACGGTGGCGCGAGCCATATCCCTCGATCTTGGCGAGGGTCAGGATTTTGCCCTCGACATCGCTGGCGATGGCAACCTCGGTCAATTTGTCGAGCGAGCCGACGATCATGGCGCCGAATCCCAAAGGCCCTCGGCTGCAGGTCACCACCGCGCCATCGACCGAGGCTAGGCTGGCCACGAACTGGGCATGCTCGTACAGCGCCTCTTCCAGGTCGTAGACCGCTGATTCATGACGCAGGTCGACGTAATCCTTCCAGGTGACGATCTTGTCCGGATCGTTGATGTCGCCCAAGGCGGTGGTCGCCAGCCGGATGGTCCTGATCATCAACTGCTGCTGTCGGCGAATGGCTTCATCGTTGTGAAAACGATATTTCATCAGGATAAACGGATTATCGCCCGAGAGTTCAGGCGGGTTGTCGTTGGCAAAAATGATGAAGGTGCCACCATGCCGATTCATCCGGGTGACGCTGATCACCCGTTTGAGCAGCTGAAATTGCAGGCTTTCGATGAACTCGTCCTGAATTTTGGCCACCGGGTAGAGCACGCTGGCCCGGAACACCTCGTGCATCTCGAGCAGGTTCTCGCGCGCCGGGGCAAAGAGCTTGTTGATCCATTTGGACTGGAAGGCATTGGCGGTGGAATCCAGCAACCGGCCGCCGTTGAGGGTGGCGATGATCTTCAGCCCGCGGCAGATGGTCAGCATGCCAGGACCGGTCACATGCACCACGAAGGTATCGGGCAGTTGATTGGTTTTCTTGTTTCCCCCGCGTTCCTGCTGCAACCAGCGAATACCGGAATTGACGAGGCCCCAGATCTGGAACCCCTTGTCCGGATGCGGCTCGATGGCCACCAGCGACCGCTCGAAGTCCACGGCCGGCGACAGGCGGCGCAATTCGTATTCATTGAACGGCCGGGCGGGCGCGAACAGCAGACGGTGAAATCCCTTGGGCGGCCCCTGGTCGGACGGAAAAAGATCGGGCGCGGCCAGAATCAGCCGCAGGGTGACCGGCCGGTCTTCCTCGCGCATCATGCTGACCTGATAGCAGGTGGAGATCAGCTGTTCCAGGGCCGCCTTGCCCGGGAGGTTGTCGGGGAGCTGTTCACCGTCGCTTTCCGCCGAAGAGGGCTGGCCATTCCATCGCTGGGTGATCAGGGCGACAAGTTCGGCGGGATAGACATGCATAGACCGTACCGGGAAAGAAAAGGGGAAAGCGGGATGGACCGTACCGTAAAAACAAATAAAACCATGGCGGCTGGATTTTGTAAACTTCTTTTCCGGTCGTGTTTTCCACGGGATGCGCGGGGTCAGCCAAGGATGGGAAAAGGGTTGTGCTGAGAAGGCTTTTGCGGTAGTAGGGAGCCTTGCGGTAGGTGGGCCGGCCGCTTTGGGCGGCGGGATTTTTTATCGAGAAGGAAACAGCAGAGTTGGTCATGAAAAACGGAGCACGAGAAACCCTGGCGGATGTCCGCATCCCCCTAGTCAAGGTCCCTGCCCATCCTGTTCGGCTGGAATTGCCGACCCAGGAGAAAGCGGCGCTGAAAGAACGAATCAAACTCCTGCTCAACGAGCAGAACGCGGTGCTGGTGGCCCATTACTACACCGACGGCGATCTTCAAGACCTGGCCGAGGAAACCGGCGGCTGTGTGGCCGATTCCCTGGAGATGGCCCGGTTCGGCACCGAGCATCCGGCCCAGACTCTGGTGGTTGCCGGCGTACGGTTCATGGGGGAAACCTCCAAGATCCTCAACAACGAAAAGCGGGTGCTCATGCCCGACCTCGAAGCCACCTGCTCGTTGGACGAAAACTGTCCGATCGACCTCTTTGCCGATTTTTGTGATCGCCACCCCGAGCATACGGTGGTGGTCTACGCCAACACCAGCGCCGAGGTCAAGGCCCGCTCCCACTGGGTGGTTACCTCGGGCATCGCCTTGCCGGTGATCAGGCACTTGGCGGAAAAGGGAGAGAAGATTCTTTGGGGGCCGGATCGCCACCTGGGCCGTTATGTGCAGCGATTGACCGGCGCGGAGATGCTCCTCTGGCCGGGATCCTGCGTGGTCCACGAGGAGTTCAAGGCCGATGCCCTGCGGCAGCTGCGCGCGCTCCACCCGCAAGCCGCGGTCCTGGTGCATCCCGAATCACCCCAGGACGTGGTCGATCAGGCGGATGTGGTCGGCTCGACCACCGCACTGATTCAGGCGGTATGCACCCTGCCCAACAAGGAGTTCATTGTGGCCACCGATGCCGGCATCTTCAACAAGATGCGGCAACTGGCACCGGACAAGATCCTGCTCGGTGCCCCCACCGCCGGCGAGGGCGCCTCTTGCGAGAGCTGCGCCCGCTGTCCCTGGATGGAGATGAATACCCTGCAAAAATTGGCGCAGACGCTGGAAACCGGGGCCGGTGAAATTCACGTGGCGGCGGACTTGGCGGCCCGGGCCCGGGTCCCGATTCAACGGATGTTGGATTTTGCCAAGACCCTGAAAAAATAGCCCGACGGCTGGGATCGAGGCAGGAGTGCCGAGGTGGATGGCGGTGGTCCGAACGGGCTGCCAACACAGCGGCAATCCTGCCCGTGGGTCCGCTTGCGGGGAAAGCGCTTTTCAGGCGCCGATGGACTCGCGTGAAGGGCGGAAACAGCCGTGTGTCAGGTCGATCCCCTGGAGAAGGATGGCGGGGTCCTGGTAGAGGGTGCTGATCAGACCGTTTTGCCGACGGTTGATCAGCAGGCGGATGGGCACTTCCGGCAGGGTGAGCATTTCGTAGTCGGTGTCCGCGTCGCCAGCCACCAGCACCGGTGTGCCGTCGATCCACTGCTTGATGATCTCGGCCTTCCCCTCGCGGAAGGTGGTGGGGTAGGAAACGGGATCCTCGATGGTCAGATGTTGCTCGTCGTTCAGGCGGACGCGGATGCCGAAAATGTGGTCCGCCTCCACGGGAAATCCAAGGAGCTGCGCCGCCCCTTCCACCAGCCATTCGGTGCTGGCCGAAATCACATACCGGGCAATTCCCAGCTCCGCCAGGCGGTGCATTAAGGTCCGCATCTCGGGAAAGACATGGAGGCCGAGCGGGTAGCTGGCCTCGATGCGGCCGATCGGTTGTGGCGCGTCGGCATGCAATGTTTCCTCGACCAGCGGTTCTTCCCCTGCCACCCGGACCACTTCAACCGCCAGCTGGCGCAATTCGCCGATGGTGAAGCCCGCCAGCATCTTACCCATGAAGGGCAGCACATAGCGTGGTCCCAAACGGGCGTCCTTGCGCGCGCTGATGGTGAACCATAACAGCAGGGTGGCGAACAACGGGTATGCAGGCAGGAGCCGGGCCTGTTCCTGGCGGCCGTCGACGATTAGCGGCCACAACTGCCGATAGGCGGTGCACAAGGTGGCGATGACCGCGTCCATCGGCCGGCCGGCCAGCTCGCCCTGGGGCGGCGGGAGGATGGCGGCCAGTTGCTCCGGAGTCAAGCGGTAGTGCAGATGTCGCACCTGGTAGCGAAATGCCGCCTGGCCGATATCGCGGAAAATGCAGGTGTTGTCAAAATCGAACACGGCCACCGGCTGGGCGAGGGAAGCGTGGGTCGCGATCTGGTGAAGACTACTGGTGATCCGCTCTCGATTTTCCGGGTACCAGTTGCCTTCCTCCAAGGAGATATCGGCCTTCTGCACCTGCATGGATGTGCCTGAAAATGTCATTGTTCGCGGGTTGGGGAAAAATCATGATCAGGCCGCCATCCGCAGCGGGAAAACAGCCGGTTGTGTCGGCTTATATACGATAAACCGCTGAAGAATGCATGAAGTATCTGTCCGGACAAAAGATCGGGCAGTATTTTTCGGCATCGCAGTGTGCAGCGCCGCCGAAGCGATCCACACCGCAAGGGAGCGGCAACCCGCCCACCGTCGTTGGCATGACGGCAACGACGGTGGGCGGACGAGGAGGCATGCCGTTTATCGCGGCAGGTACTTGGTCAGGGGGCAGCTCTTGCAACCACCCGAGGGCAGATCGGTGTTTTCGTGGATCTTGCCGACGATATCGGCCACCGCAGCCTTGGTATCCGGATAGAAATTTTCCCGGCCGATCTTGTCGAACAGGTGGGTGCGGTCGAGCACCGCCAGGATCGGCCCCTTGGCGTTGCATACCGCAAAACCGTAACCAGCCGCGTGGAGCCGGTCCACCAACAGGGCCAGCTCTTCCTCGCCCGAGGCGTCGATGTCATTGATGCCGCTGGCGTCGAGCAGGATGTAGCGCAGATCGGGCATGTCGTTGCGGAATTTGATGATCTGTTCATCCAGATAGCTGGCGTTAGCGAAAAAGAGGGCGCCATCGAAACGGACCACGGCGATGTGGCGGCAGCCGCGCAGCCGATGCTGTTCGGTGCTCTGCAGCGAGCCGTCCTTATACATCGACAGTTTGGCCACCACCGGCCGCATCGATTTGTAGAGGAATACGCCCATGGACAGGGCCACGCCGACCATGATGCCCTTGTCGAGATGGGGGGCAAAAGCCAAGGTGACGAAAAAGGTGATGATCGAGATGATGCCGTCGTGTTTCTGGGCGTGCCAGGCGTGGACAAACCCCCGGGTGTTGATCAGGCCGATGACCGCCATCATGATCACCGCCGCCAGTACCGCCTGTGGCAGGTGGTAAAGCAGCGGGGTGAGGAACAGCAGGGTGATGACCACCACGATGCTGGTGATGACGCTGGATATGCCGGAGACCGCGCCGGCCTGCAGGTTGACCGCCGAACGGGAAAAAGAACCGGACACCGCGTAACTGGAGCCGAAAGAGCCCAATACGTTCGCCAATCCCTGGCCGATCAGTTCCTGGTTGGGGTCGAGCTTCTGGCCGGTCTTGGCGGCCATGGCCTTGGCGATGGCGATGGCCTCCATGAAGCCGAGCAGGCTGATGATGATCGCCGTGGGCAGCAGTTTGAGGACGATGTTGCCTTCCAGCTTGGGAATGGTGAAGGTGGGCAGGCCCTCGGGGATCTTGCCGACAATGGCGCCGCCGCCCATGAGCAGGAGGCTGTCGGTTTTCAGTTTGGCGTTGGACACCTTGAGGCGCCAGGTGTTGTGATCGGTGGGCACGTCGGCGGGGAGCGCGTTCTTGGGATAGAAGATTGCCTGTTCGCCTTGCTGGGCCTTTTCAAACTTCAGCTGCCGCAACTGGGCGCGCAGCTCCCGGTTGTGTTCCTGGACCTGATTCATCTTGGCGGTGATCAGGGCGATTTCGTTGTGCAGGGCAATGGCTTCCAGCGAGGGACCGTGGCCCTTGACCGCTTTCTCAAGTTTTTCCAGTTCCTTGCCCTTGCTCATCCGCTCAAGGCCCAGCTCTTCCACGGTCTTGATCTCCTGGTTGAACTCGTCCACCAGCGCGGCAAACTCCGGCATCTGGATGGCGCTGAGCGGTACGCGCATATCCTTGTTGTAGCCGCTGAAATAGGAGATCAGGGTGGTGATGACCACCGCCACCAGCACCGCCGGAATTTTGGGGTTGATCTTCTTCAGGCCGACCATGATCGCCACCGCGCTCACCCCGTAGATCAGGGTGGGCCAATGGGTGTAGTCCATGGCGGCCTGCGCCACCCAGATCATGGTCTGGTAATGGTGCTCGGCCGAATCAACGGACACGCCGAAAAATTTGGAGAATTGGGAGGAGGCGATGATGATGGCCGCGGCATTGGTGAAGCCGTTGACCACCGGGTGAGACAGGAAGTTGACCACCAAACCGAGCCTGAGCACCCCCAGAGAGAACTGGAACACACCGACGATCAGGGCGAGGACGATTGAGTAGGCGATGAAGTCGGTGCTGCCGGCGGTGGCCAACGGTTGCAGCGAGGCGGCGGACATCAGCGACACCACCGCGACCGGGCCGGTGGCCAACTGCCGGCTGGAGCCGAACAGGGCGGCGACCATGGGCGGGAGAAAAGCGGCATACAGGCCGAAATAGGCCGGTAGGCCAGCCAGTTGCGCGTAAGCCATTGATTGCGGGATCAGCACCAGGGCCACGGTCAGGCCGGCAAGGGCGTCGGTCTGGAAACTCTTGAGGTTGTAGCCTTTAATCCAACTCAGGAAGGGGAAAATTTTTGTCAGTACCATGTCCATCCGCTCGTGTTCGTAGAAGTCAAAGGTTATGGGGTCAGGGTTTCAGCCAGCAGCGACACGACTCGATCACCTCTTCATAGAGCGATGTCGCTTGATATAAATTGTAGGTATCCAGCCGGACCAGGCCGTCGATCAGGGTGAAGATCAGCAGGGCTTTCTTGCTGGGCGAGACTGGACGGATTGAACCATCCTCCATGCCGCGGAGGATCGCCTGTTCGAAAATGCTGATCAGACCGCTGTAGATTTCTTCCAGATATTGCCAGCATTTTGGGTTGTTGGGCGCGATCTGATAATAGTGGTGGCGGTGGAGGAGAAGGAAGCGTTCCTCCATGACGCTGGACTGATACAGGTAGAACGAGATGGCTCCTTCCACCATTTCCAGGCCATTGGCGAACTCGGTATTTTGGAGGTGCTGCTTGAAGGAGCCGACAAAATCTTCCTTGAATTTTTGCAGCACGGCGAGAAACAGGTCTTCCTTGCTCTGAAAGTGGTAGAAGATGGTTCCCTCGGCCACGCCGGTGGCCTTGGAGATGTCACTGACCGACGTATCCCAGTAGCCCCGTTCGGCGAAGAATTTGCTGGCCGCCTGGAGAATGGCTTCTTTTTTGGTTTGTGCACGTGCCATGTGTGGGTGACCCTTGGGGGATAGTCTTTGAGTGAGCGCTCAGGTAAAAATGGAAGTGAGAATAGTTTTCGACTGAGCACTCACTCAGGATTAAGTGAGTGTTAGATACCCTTCAATGACCATCCGGTCAAACGCTTTTTTTGACTATCAGAAATATTTATGAAAAAGGCTGGCAAACAGCAAGGAAAGGGCGCACCGACAGGTCGAGACCCAGGGAGATCGGTTGGCACGCGCGGGATTATCGTTTGCGTCGCGCCGTTGAGCGGTTTGCCGGAGGTGAAGTGGACTCTTTAGGAGAGCATGGATGACTCGTGGCAAGAGCGGCCTTTTGCCGTTCGCGGCCGACGTCGTTTTTTTCCACAAAGCAGGGGGACTTGCTGAAAGGGTCGGTTTCGGTCCAGTACATCAGGGTCGACCAGGTACAGGGGGTGGGCGTGAACAGCTGCACCTGGCGGGGCACAAGGTGAAGTTCCCGCTGGCAGAAGGCGCGCAGCCGCTCCATGGCCGCCTGGGTGCAACCCGGATGGGCGGCGATCAGGTAGTAGGTGAGGAACTGGCGGAGACCTTCTTCCTCGGTCAGCCGGTTGAACAGGCGGCGGAATTGCAGCAAGGATTCCGTGCCCGGCTTGCCCATGGCGGCGAGCACCTCGGCTTCGCTGTGTTCCGGCGCGATCTTCATTTGGCCGGAAACATGGTGGCGCACCAGCTCGCGCAGATAGTCCAGTCCCTTTTTGTGGTCGGCCAGGATCAGATCGTAGCGGACACCCGAGGCCACGGCGATCTTCTTGATGCCCCGAACCCCCCGCAGCCGTTGCAGCAGGGCAATGAGCGGGCCGTGGTCGATGCGCAGGCTCGGGCAGATGGCCGGAAAGAGGCAACGTTTGTCCCGGCAGGCCCCCCTGGCCAGTTTTTTGGCGCATTCAAATCCGTACATGTTAGCGGTCGGTCCGCCGACATCGGCGATCATCCCCTTGAACGAAGGATGCGCCGCCAGGGTTTCCGCCTCGCGGACAATCGAGGTCGCGCTACGCTGCTGGATGGTCCGGCCCTGGTGCACGGCAATGGCGCAGAAGTTACACTCGCCGTAGCAGCCGCGGTGGGTGGTCAGGGCGAAGCGGATGGTGTCCAGGGCCCGAACCTGTCCCCGCTGCCGATCGAGGGGATGGAGCTCGCGCTCGAAATCGAGGGCATGCACGGCGTCGAGTTCCTCGGTCGACAAGGGCAGGGGCGGCGGGTTGTGGACGAGAAAGCGGCTGTCCTGCTGCTGGGCCAGCGGCCGGGCGGTGAGGGGATCGTTATGGTCGTAAAAGGTGCGGAACATGGCGGTGAATGCCTGTTTGTCCTGGGCCACGGTTTGGTGGGCCGGCAGGAGCAGGGCCTGTTCCGGTGCGGTGGGCGCGATGTGGCAGAGGCCGCGAATGAAGGTGGGCGGTTCGCCGGCCGCCAAGGTTCGGGCCAGTTCGACCACGCTGCGTTCGGCCATGCCGTAGAGCAGATAGTCGGCCTTGGCATCGAAGAGGATCGACCGCCGCACCCGGTTGTCCCAGTAGTCGTAATGGGAGACGCGCCGCAGGCTGGCTTCGATGCCGCCCAGTACCAGGGGCACGGTCTTCTTGAAATGCTGGCGGATCAGGTTGGCGTAGGCGATCACCGCCCGGTCCGGGCGGCGGGTGTTCTCGCCGCCGGGGGTGTAGTCGTCGCTCCGCCGCCGTTTGCCCGAAGCTGTGCGGTTGGCGACCATGGAATCGATCGAGCCGCCGGTGATGCCCCAGAACAGCAATGGTTCGCCCAAGCGGGTGATGTCGGCGGCCGAGCCGATGTCGGGCTGGGCAATGATACCCACCCGAAACCCCTGCCGGGCCAACAGCTTGCCGATCACCGCCACGCCGATGAAGGGCGAGTCGATGTAGGCATCGCCGGTGACCAGGATCACATCGAGCCGCGCCCAACCCAGTCGCTTCATTTCCTCGCGGGTGCAGGGGAGAAACATGTCACGCCTCCATGTCGGCGAGAAGCGAGGCGGCCGCCGAACGGCCGGCCAGCCAGCCGGTGGAAAAGGCGGCCTGCAGGTTGTAGCCGCCGGTGTCGGCCTGCACATCGAGCATTTCACCGGCAAAGTAGAGCCCCCGGACCAGGCGCGAGGCCATGGTACGCGGATCGACCTCGCGGGTGTCGATGCCGCCGGCGGTGACGATGGCCTCTGCCAGGGGCCGGTGTCCGGTGACGGTGAGGCGGAAATTTTTCAGCCAGTGGCGCAGCCGTTTGCGTTCCTCGCTGCGGATGGTGCCAGCCAGCCGTTCCGTGGTCAGCCCACTTTCCTCCAGGGCCACGGGAACCATCTCCTTGGGCAGTAGCCCGCGGAGCACACTGCTGATCGGTTCCAACCGACGGTGCTCGAAGTCGCGCCGCAGGCGGGCATCGAGCTTGTGTTCGTCCAGGGCGGGCTTGAGGTCGAGCAGCAGGACAACCGTCCGGCCCTCGACCAGGGTATCGACTATCCGGCTGCTCAGGGTGAGGATCACCGGGCCGCCGAGGCCGTCCTCGGTGAAGGTCAGCTCGCCGAAGGCCTCGGCGCGCTTCTTGCCGTCGATAAACAGTCGGACAAGAATGTTGCGCAGTTGCAGATCGCTCATTCGGCCGGTCGCCGATCCGGCGGTGAGCAGCGGCACCAGGGCCGGACGGATTGGCACCACATGATGACCGGCCGCCTCGGCCAAGGAATAACCGTCGCCGGTGGAGCCGGTGAGCGGATAGGAAGCGCCGCCGGTGGCCAGGATCAGGGCGTCGCCGGCGAGTGTCTCGCCGCCCGCGCAACGCACCCCGGTCACCCGGCCATCCTTGAGGCACACCCGTTCGATGGCATGGCCGCCGCGAATCGTCACCCCGCACTGCCGCAGCCATCGCTCCAAGGCCGCCAGCACCTCCGGCGCCTTGCCCGATGCAGGAAAGACGCGGCCGCCGCGTTCGGTGATCGTCGTCAGGCCCAGATCCTCGAAAAATCCAAGCAGTTCGGGGGTGAAAAAGCGGTGAAAGGCCTGGCGGAGAAAGGAACCGGTTGGGCCGAAATGGCCGAGGAAGTCGGGCAGGGGGGCGACGTTGGTCAGGTTGCAGCGGCCCTTGCCGGTGATGCACAGCTTGCGGCCCGGCCGGGGCATTTTCTCGAGGACCACCACGTCCACCCCGGCGAGCGCGGCCTGGCCGGCGGCCATCAGGCCGGCCGGACCGCCGCCCGCCACCAGCAGGCGCGGACGTTTCTGGTCAGAATCGGAAACAGGGCGATGTCGAGCGGGCAGTGTGTTGATCATGGCCCACTCCTACACCAATCGCCGGGAAAAAACATCACAATCCTCGATGGGCCCCGGCAAGGCGCTCTTGTCCCTGCCGCTGGTGTTGACAGAACCGATTTGCTTCACTAATGAAAGCACAAGTCGCCTGGAGCAGAATGAAGGGGCGATAATGCGCTGGAATCGCAGGGAGGACTGCATGGACGATTCGTTACCAGGGTTGATTTTGACCGGTGCCTCCGGTTTTGTCGGGCGGAATTTCATCAAGGCGGCCACCGGCCGGTTCCGTCTGTTCTGCGTGGCCCGACGGTCGATGGAGGAGGCCGGGGTACAGCCGGACGCCAACCTGCGCTGGATCCAGGTGGATATCGCCGACCAGGACAAACTGCACAACCTGCTCCAGCGGGTGCGCGATCACGGCGGCGCCGATTACGTGGTCAACCTGGCCGGCTACTACGACTTCACCAACCAGGAGCATCCCGAATACACCCGCACCAATATCCTTGGCACCCGCAACATGCTCGAACTGGCCAAGGAACTGCGCGTCAAACGGTTTGTCTTTGCCAGTTCGCAAGCCGCCTGTCCGTTCGGCCCGGTGATCACCGAGCAGACCGCCGCCGATGCCCCCATCCCCTACGCGCGCAGTAAACGGGCCGGCGAAGAGCTGCTCAAGGAGTATTCCCCCTGGGTGCCGGGGGCCATCATCCGCATCGCGGCGGTGTTCAGCGACTGGTGCGAATATCCGCCCCTGTACACCCTGCTCAACAACTGGTGTTCGGGCAAATGGCTTGAATCGCGGCTCATCGCCGGTCGCGGTCAGTCCGCCCTCCCTTATGTGCATGTGCACGATCTGGTGCAGCTCCTGCTCCGAGTGGTCGAGAAGAGCGACGAGCTGGGGCAACTGTGCACCTTCAACGCCGGGCCGGATGGCGCCGTGTCCCACCTGGAACTGTTTCGCATCGCCTCTCAGTTTTATTACAACCGTCACCTGCGACCGCTGTTCGTCAACCGCTGGCTGCTGGGGCCGATGATCCTGGGGCGACGGCTGCTCAGTCGTCTGCAGGGCAAGGAACCCTTCGAGCAATTATGGATGGCCAAGTACATCGACCAGCGTCTGGTGGCCGATAGTTCGCGGACGCGGCAGATCCTGGGGTGGAAACCGACGCCGCGCAAGTCGATCACCCGCCGGCTGGTGTTTCTCATCGAAAACATGAAGCGCAACCCGGAGTTGTGGCGCAACTGGAACGAGGCCATGCTGCGCAAGGCCGCCGACCGGCCGCATTTGGCTCTGCACGAACTGTTGTGCGACACCCTGGACGCGGCCCGGGATACCGTGGTTCACGCCCTGACCGCCCAACTGCTGTCCCGCGACGCGGTGATCGCGGAGATCACCGCCCAGTCGCTGGACGCGGAGCAGCCCCAGGGATATGCCAGCTGCATCCGCGCCCTGCAGGCTATGGACCGGTCGGTGGCCGATTCGTTCTTCCGCCTGCTCTATCAGCTGATCGTCACCGTGATGCGGACCCGCAACCGGCCGATGATGCAGCAGTATGCCCACACCATCGCCTTTTTGCCGATGCACGCCGGCTTTGCCAACGGCCTGGCCAGCCGCAGTTTGTTCATCATCGGCGAATATCTGGTCCAGCACTACCGCGGCCGGCCCAAGTTCCAGCAGATGACCCCCTTGGCCGATGACTACATCAGCATGACCATCCATATGGCCATCGACCGGATCGAGGATCAGGCGGAACTGGCCAAATTGCAGTCGCCGATTTTGCTGGAGGAGCTACGCCGGATGCCGCCGCCGGCGGACAACAGGCGGCTGGAAAAGGTGATCGCCCAGCTGGAGGATCTGTGCAACGAGGCCATTGCCGGCCAGTCGTGGACCAGTCCGCTGGTCAAGGAGTAGGCGAAAGGCGCGCTGGCAAGCCGGGCGGCACAATCGGATCACACCGGTATCCGGTCGCCCAGATGTTTGGGACGCGTCTTGAACAGCTCGATATCGAGCACACAGATGACCTTGGAGAATACTTCCCGTATCCTTGTCTTGATTCCAGCATGACGGTCCACATCGTCGGCGTTGTAGCCGTACAGCTCAATGCCCCATGACCGGCCGATGTAAATGGCTCTGCTGTTGTGAAATTTCTGCGAGACGACAATCCCTTTTTGCTGATTGAACACTTCTTTAAAGCGAACGATGGAATCGAGCGTTCGTAATCCGGCAAAATCGCAGACAATGTCCCGCTCGTTGACCCCCTGTTTGACGATATCGTTCTTCATGTCCCGCGCTTCGTTGTAGGCATGGGTTCTGTTATCGCCCGAGACGATGATTTTTTGACATTTTCCAGCCCGATACAACCTGACCGCGGCGGTAATCCGGTTGGTGTAATAGTGGTTTTCGCGGCCATTTTTCAAGAATTTCGTCGTGCCCAGGACAATGGCGCAATATGCAGGCGGAATCTGTTCCAGATGGTCGAACGTATATTGTTCGTATCGGTTGATCGTGATGTTCGCCCAGGCAATTGCTGCCACACACAGGAAAAGAAAGGCTCCGGTCATTCGCTTGCTAATCCGTTTGACGTTCATTGGCGATGGCTTCGGGTGACATTCGTCGCGGGCGTTGGACGGTTGTCGAGCACTGGACTGGTTGAGGGCTTTCCGACGGCCAGCTGTTGCGGCCTGCGGGAAAAGGAGCGGGCCCAGGCGACATGCGGCTTCCGGTTACCCCTGTGCGGGATCACTGCGTAACCGGAAGCCGACCAATGCGATTACGATTCGGCGAGCCCTCTCATTGCCGACCGTAGAGGATGCCCGCCGGCACCTGCTTGACATCGGCGGTGCCGGTGAGCAGCATGGCCTGGAGCAGTTCGCCCTTCAGCTGGTTGAGATAGAGGGCCACGCCTTCACGGCCGCCTCCGAAGGCGGCGATCACCAGCGGCCGGCCGACCAGCACCGCATCCGCGCCCAGGGCCAACAGCTTGAGCACGTCGGCCCCGCTGCGCACGCCGCCATCGGCGAAGATGATCGCCTTGCCCTTGACCCGGGCGGCAATGGCCGGCAGCACTTCGGCCGCGCCGGGGGTGAAATCGAGCACCCGGCCGCCGTGGTTGGACACGACAATGGCCGCGGCTCCGGCCTGCACCGCCTCTTCGGCCTCGTCGGCGGTCATCACGCCCTTGACGATGAACGGCAGCTTGGTGGCGTTGATCACCTCGCGCAGCTCGGTCGCGGTCTTGGGACCGACCGGCTGCCCCTTCATCGCCATGGTGACCAGGCCGGCGCCGTCGATATCCATGCCCGTGGCCAGCACGCCGGTGGCCTCGGCGGCGCGGAGATGGCCGACGACCACGTCCTGGGCCCGCGGTTTGATGATCGCGATCGAGCCGCCCTTGTTGTCGGCCCCGGCCTTGAGCCCGCTGTCGAACATGCGCGGGTCGGCACCGTCACCGGTCATGCACAGGGTGCCGGCCTGGATCGCGCCGGCCACCATCTCGGCGATGAATTCCTCCTCGGTCATCTTGCCGCCCATGTTGTAGGAGGAACCGGTGATGGGCGCGCCGAGGATCGGCATGGACAGCTTTCTGCCCCACAGGGTCAGGCTCATGTCCGGCTCCTTGACGCTGTGGATGGTGCGCATGTTCAACTTGACTTTGGCCAGGGCCTCCAGATTAACCTTGAAGGCGCTGCCGGTGCCCACGCCGCCCATGCCCGGCACCTCTCCGGCGCAGGCGCGGCCGTCGCACACCGGGCAGACCCGGCAGAATCCCTTGAGCTGTTCACGGGCATGTTCCCGAACTGATTTCATATCCATTGTGTGTCCTCCTGGCCTTCAGGCATCTGCCGCACCCGCGCAATGGTGGGGGATGCTGAAGCCGATAAAAATGTTTCTCAAACAATACGTGGCCGTCGGGACAGAGGGCGGGACGGCCGGAGCGGGTTGCGCTTCCAGCCGTCATCCACCGGTCGAGCCAAACCAGCCGATGTGTATTCAACCATCCCCGGCGGGGATTGTTCAACAACTTTGCGCACGGTGGGGCAAACTGATCGCGCCAGCACGCCGAATCCGCGCAGGAGATCGCGAGCCATGGCCGGTTTATCCGACGATCATCAGGATGCCCAGTCCCATCAGCAAGCCGTAAACCAGCTGCAGGTAGCGGCGGCGGTTGATCCGTCCGCCGATTCGTGAGCCGATCATCGTGCCTGCCAGCACAAATGGCAGGGTGACCGCGAAGTAACCCAGGGTTTGCGCGCCGATCAGGCCGCTGAAGGCGTGGACGCCGGCGGTCAGGTAGCCGTTGATCATGAAAAATCCGGTGAGCGTGGCCTTGATCTCCTCCTTTTTCCAGTCGTGGAGGGTGGTGTAGATGATGGCTGGCGGACCGCCGGCGGCCACGGTCGCGTTGATCGCCCCGGAAAAAAAACCGGCGATATATCCCCATGCGCGCGCGGGATTGATCGCCTTGGGGGTGAACACCAGATTGAAGCAGCTGACGCCGATCAGCAGCAGGCCCAGCAGGGTTTTGATCAGGTTGGGGTCAATCGTTTTGAGCAGCAGGGTGCCGGTATAGATGCCCGGCAGGGAGCCGAGCAGCAGAGGGAGAATCTTGCGCCGATCGAGAAAGCGGCGCAGTTCCCAGGCCAGGGTGGTGGAAATGAGCAGGGTGCTGATGATGCACACGCTCACCGCCAGCTTGACATCCATGATCAGGCACAGCAGGGGAATGGCCAGCAGGCCGGCGCCAAAACCGGTCAGCCCCTGGACCGTGCCGGCAAAAAGAAAAATGAGGCTGGCAAGGAGATAGGTGGTGCTCATGGGCGGCGTGCTCCGGGAAGAGGGATCGGAATAAGAGGGTCGTTCAGGTCAGGGGGCGTTGACTGGTGCCCCGGGCAGCGCGCGGACCTTGGCCGGGGGCTCGCACGCCACCTTAAACTGAACCGGGCGATGGGGGCAAGGGAAAGGCGGGTAGGGCGATGGAGATGTCGAGGGTGGGTCGTGATCCGTCCGGGGCGGCAACATGGTCAGTATGGGCAGCTTGTTTCTCCTCCTGATAATTTTTGCTTTGACGTTCAATACGTTATCCCCTAGAGTGCGATTCTGGCCTTCGTGGTGGGCCGTTCACCTCTGCACCCCCTGAACAATTCCATGGATGCGCTTCATCAACACAATACCGCGATCCTGCTGCTTGCCCTGGGCGCCCTGCTGGCGGCTGCCAAGATCCTGGGCGAACTGGCGCGTCGGTTGCGGCAGCCGTCGGTACTCGGTGAGCTGCTGGCCGGCGTGCTGCTCGGACCGACCGTGCTCGGCACCCTGGCGCCGGAGGCCAACGCTTTCCTCTTCCCCCAGGAGGGGCCGATGGCATCGGCCCTGGATGCCATTGCCGGTGTGGCGGTGACCCTCTTTCTCATGGTGGCCGGGCTGGAGGTCGATCTCTCCAATGTCTGGCGCAAGGGCTGGGTCGGGCTCAAGGTGGGGGTGGCCAGCATTGCCATCCCCTTTGGAGCCGGCTTTGCCATTGCCTGGGGCCTGCCGCAGATTTTCGACCTGCCGTCGGATGTCAGCCCCCTGCTGTTCGCCCTATTCCTGGCCATCGCCATGTCGATCTCGGCCCTGCCGGTGATCGTCAAGACCCTGCTCGACCTCAACCTCTATCGCAGCGATTTCGGGGTGGTGGTGGTCAGCGCCGCCATCTTCAACGATCTGGTCGGCTGGATCATCTTCGCCGTGGTGCTGGGATTGATCGACAACGTGGCCGGCATGGGCAACGGCATCACCCTGACCGTGTCGCTCGCCCTGGGTTTCATCCTCTTTGTCTTCACTATTGGCCGCAAGCTGATCCACCGGCTGCTGCCCTATGTCCAGGCCTATACCTGGTGGCCCGGCGGCGAGATCGGCTTTGTGATCATCCTCAGCCTGTTGGGCGCGGCCTTTACCGAATGGATCGGCATTCATGCCATCTTCGGCGCTTTCTTCATCGGCATGGCGGTGGGCGACTCGCCCCACTTGCGCCGGCGCAGCCGCTACATCCTCGATCAGTTCGTGTCCAGCGTCTTTTCACCGCTCTTTTTCGCCAGTATCGGCTTGAAGGTCAACTTTATCACCCGGTTTGACGGGGTGCTGGTGCTGATCGTGTTTGTCGCGGCTTGCGTCTGCAAGCTGGTGGGTGGCGCGGCGGGCGCCAAGTGGGGACGGATGGGGAGCCGCGAGTCGCTGGCGGTGGGCTTTGCCATGAATTCGCGCGGGGCGATGGAGATCATTCTTGGCCTGCTGGCCCTGGAACGGGGGATCATTTCCCAGGAGCTGTTCGTGGCCCTGGTGATCACCGCCATCCTCACCTCGATGATGGGTGGGCCGATGATGCAGCTGATCCTGCAACCGGCGCGCAAGGCAAGGCTGGAGGATGCGTTCCGTTTCGGCCTCTTTCTGCCCGAGTTGCGGGCCGACTCGATCAAGGGAGTGATCGAGGAGATGACCGCCGTCGTCGGCCAGGTGCTGGGCGGGAGGCTGGAGCCGTACGTGGTCTCCCGGGTCAGCTGCGCGCCCGAGGATGTGGCCTGCGCGGCCATCGTCAACGATGTGCTCTTGCTGGCCGCAGGCGTGGACCACATCAGCCAGCCCTACGTGGTCACCGGCCTCTCCACTCAAGGGGTCGGGTTGTCGTTCATGGACACGCAGCGCGCCCACGTGGTCTTTCTCATCCTGTCGCCGAAGAACGATCCGGCCATTCGCGGCGACATGGTGGCCGAGCTTTCGCTGTTGTACCGCGATCAGGCGATGATCGACCAGACCCTGCAGGCCCGGAGCTTCACCGAGTTTCTTGCCCTGATTCGAACCTCGACCGTGTATCTGCAGAAGGAGTAGGGGCCGGGCGGGTGGCCCGAGCCGGCGGAAAGGGCAGAATCAGCTGGCGGATGCGCATCCGCCGGGCCTCCTGCTCGTTGCACAGGTTGGCCACCGTCACCCCGAGCAGGCGAATCCTTCGCCGTCCGGCCTCGGTGGCGGCCAGCAGCCGAGGCAGTTGGGCGAGGATGTCCTGTGCCGAGAAAAACCCCTGGGGAGTGGTGCTGGAACGGGTGATGGTGGTGAAATCGTTGTAGCGCACCTTGAGCGTCAGGGTACGGCCGCCGGTTGCTTTCTCGGCCAGCAGCCGGCTCACCTGTTGCACCAACTGATAGAGCACCACGCTCACCCGCGCATAGTCGAGGATATCCTCGGCGAGCGTGGTTTCCGCGCCGATCGACTTGCGCACCCGCACCGGCTGCACCGGCCGCTGGTCGAGGCCGCGGGCGATGTCGTGAAAAAAATGACCGGTCTTGCCGAACAGGGCGACCATCTCCTGGCGGGAAAAGCGGAGCAGGTCGGCGCCGGTGCGGATGCCGTGCGCCTGCATTTTCCGCTCCGTGGCCGGACCGACGCCGTAAAACTTGCCGATGGGCAGGGCGGCGATGAAGTCCCTGGCCCGGTCCGGCGGGATCACGGTGAGGCCGTCGGGTTTGTGGTAGCCGGAGGCGATCTTGGCCAGGAATTTATTGTAGGAGACCCCGGCCGAGGCGGTCAGACCGGTGGTTTCGCGGATGGCCGCGCGGATGGCCTGGGCGATGCGGGTGGCCGAGGGCTCGCCCATGAGGTTGTCGGTGACGTCGAGGAAAGCTTCGTCCACGGACAGCTGTTCCACCAGGGGGGTATAGCGGCGGAACAGGGTCATGATCTGGCGCGACATCTCCTGGTAGCGCGCCATGCGCGGGCGAATGAACACCGCCTGCGGACACAGCTGGTGGGCGCGTACGCTGGGCATGGCCGAATGGATGCCAAAGGCCCTGGCTTCGTAGGAACAGGCCGCGACCACCCCCCGGCTGTTGGGCGCGCCACCGACAATCACCGGCAGGCCGAGCAGCTCGGGCCGGTCCAACTGTTCGACCGAGGCGAAAAAGGCATCCATGTCGATGTGAATGATTTTGCGGGTGGTCGGCATGCGGGCAAGGCGGCACGGAGCCGGTGTTATCTCCATTGACGCTGTGGGCGGCCATGGCTATTATCGGTCGATTACACGGTGTGATGCGCCGAAAGGGTACACGAAAAAACAGGACAGGGAAACAGACAAAATGGAAAGGTATCACGAGCGCCGGCAACAGCTGCACCAGCAGCCCGCCACCTGGCTGGTCACCGGCGTTGCCGGATTTATCGGCTCGAATTTACTGGAAAGTTTGCTGGTCTTGGGGCAACGGGTGGTTGGCCTGGACAACTTCGCCACCGGGTTTCAGCATAACCTGGACGAGGTGCGGACGCGGGTGGGCGCGGCGGCTTGGCAGCGGTTCTGTTTCATCGAGGGCGATATCCGCGAACTGGCTGTCTGCCGCGAGGCCTGCACCGGCGTGGATTATGTGCTCCATCAGGCGGCGCTTGGCTCGGTGCCCCGTTCGATCGAGGACCCGATCACCACCAACGAGAGCAACATCACCGGCTTTGTCAACATGCTGGTGGCGGCGAGGGATGCCAGGGTGCGCCGCATGGTCTATGCCGCCTCCAGCTCCACCTACGGCGACCACCCCGACCTGCCCAAGGTCGAGGAGCGGATCGGCAACCCGCTCTCGCCCTATGCGGTCACCAAGCTGGTCAACGAGCTGTATGCTGATGTTTTTGGCCGCGTCTACGGTTTTGCACCCATTGGCCTGCGCTACTTCAACATCTTCGGTCAGCGCCAGGACCCGGATGGCGCCTATGCGGCGGTCATTCCCAAGTGGTTTGCCGGCTTGCTCAAAAATGAACCGATCTACATCAACGGCGACGGCGAAACCAGCCGCGACTTCTGCTTCATCGACAACTGCGTCCAGGCCAACATCCTCGCCGCCACCGCCGACGACCAGGCTGCCGGCCAGGTCTACAACGTGGCGTTTGGCGAGCGCACCACGCTCAACGAACTGTTCGCCCTCATCCGCGAACGGGTGACGACGCGCATGCCAGCCGCGGCCCAGGCCGAACCCGTCTACCGCGACTTCCGTGCCGGCGATGTGCGCCACTCCCTGGCCGATATCTCCAAGGGGGCCCGGCTGATAGGCTACCAGCCCGAATACTCGGTGCGCACTGGGCTCGACAAGGCGGCGGATTGGTATATGGAGAGGTTTTTAGGGTGATAGGTTGATAGTCTACGAGGGGGAGGATAGAAACGCGTTGTTTGCGTGCCCACCGTTTGATGTGATGGTGCCCTCCAAGTCTACACCATAAATTTTCATCAAAGAGGTATTCAAGCGTGAATCCATCGAAATGGAAAAAAGAGAAAAAGGTGGAATTTGGACCGCAACCGCCCCCGAAACTGCTGACCACCAAGGGCCTGATCATTCGCGGCATCATCTTCATCGCCTCGCTCGCGGGTGCAGGGTATCTGCTTTGGCTGGAGTTCAGCGGCAAATGAATCCAGCGGAATCCGGCTTAGGCGGGTACCGGTTGCGATACAACACGACGACGACCGCAGAGGACAAAATCCCCTGCCGCGATCCGTTCCATCGCAAAGCCGTTTTGGCAGACTAAAAGCCGGGTAGGGTGGGTACGCACCCCACCGATGGTATCGACTCCCGGTGGGCAAAGAAACAGCCCTTTGCCCACCCTACTAACTCACAGCCTAATAGACTATAAACTTTCACTTCCTCCAAGGAGTCCCCCCATGTCCAGCACCCTCGGCACCCTCTACAAAGTCACCACCTTCGGCGAATCGCACTGCAAGGGCGTCGGCGCCATTGTCGACGGCTGCCCGCCCGGTATGGCCCTGACCGAGGCCGACATCCAACCGCAGCTCTCCCGCCGCCGGCCGGGCCAGAGCGACCTCTCGACCCCGCGCCAGGAGGCCGATCAGGTGACCATCTATTCGGGCACCGAGTTCGGCCGTACTCTGGGCACGCCGATCATGCTGCTGGTCAACAACAAGGACCAGCGGCCGCAGGACTACGGCGAGATGAGCCGCATTCCCCGGCCCTCGCACGCCGATTTCACCTACCAGATGAAGTACGGCGTGCGCGCCTCCAGCGGCGGCGGCCGCTCCAGTGCCCGCGAGACCATCGGCCGGGTAGCGGCGGGTGCCATTGCCGAGAAGTGGCTCCATGAAACCTACGGCACCGAGATCGTGGCCTGGGTGAGCGCGGTGGGCGATATCGAGGCCCCGGCAATGGATGTGGAGCGGATCAGCCGAGCCGATGTCGACGCCCACCTCGTCCGCTGCCCGGACGCGGCCACCGCCGCCCGCATGGAGGCACGGGTCAAGGAGGTGCTGGCGGCCAAGGATTCCACCGGCGGCATCCTCACCTGCGTGTGCCGCAACGTGCCCATCGGTCTGGGCGAGCCGGTGTTCGACAAACTGGAAGCCCGGCTCGCCCAGGCCATGCTCTCCTTGCCCGCCACCAAGGGGTTCGACATCGGTTCCGGTTTTGCCGGCACCCGCATGCGCGGCAGCGAGCACAACGATCCCTTTACCCGCAAGGGGGAACAACTGGGCACCCGCACCAACTACAGCGGCGGCGTCCAGGGCGGCATCAGCAACGGCGAGCCCATCGTTTTCCGCGTGGCCTTCAAGCCGGTGGCCACCATTGGCCAGGCCCAGGAAACGGTGGATTTCGACGGCCAGCCGGTCACCCTGGAGGCCAAGGGTCGTCACGATCCCTGCGTGGTGCCCCGTGCCGTGCCCATCGTCGAGTCCATGGCCGCGCTGGTGCTCATCGACCTGGCGCTGCGGCAGCGGGCCAGGTTGACGGTCAGCCCCTTGTGAGGAGCGGCGGCATGCTGGAACATCCGGCCTCGATCCTGGTGGTCGAGGATTCGCCGATCAACCAGCGGCTGCTGTGCAAGCTGCTTGGCAAGGAGGGCTACGCGGTCAGGACCGCCGATCACGGCCAGGAGGCCCTGGCGCTGCTGCGGACCTTTCGGCCGGATCTGATCCTGCTCGATATTCTCATGCCGCAGATGGACGGCCTGGAACTCTGCCGGCTGCTCAAGGTCGGGGAGGCCACCCGCGACATTCCGGTGATCTTCATTTCCTCGCTCGACGACACCTCGGACAAGCTCAGCGGTTTCGAGGCCGGCGGCGTCGACTATATCACCAAGCCCTTTCATCCGGCCGAGGTCCTGGCCCGGATCAGCACCCATCTCAAGCTGTGCCGCCTGCAACGGCAGCTGGAGGAGCGCAACCGTCAGCTGGGCCTGGAAAAACAGAAGTCCGAGGCCCTGCTGCTCAATGTCCTGCCAGCCCGGGTCGCCCACGAACTGATGGAGCGCGGGGCGTACACGCCGCAATCCTTTCCCGAGGTGACGGTCTGTTTTGTCGATATCGTCCAGTTCACCGTGGCCGCCACCACCCTGTCGCCGGAAGAGCTGCTGGGCGAGCTCAATGCCCTGTTCGGCGCCTTTGATCGGATCGTCGAGGCCAACCATTGCGAGCGGATGAAGACCATCGGCGACGCCTATCTCTTTGTCGCCGGCATTCCCGAGGCCAGCCCGGATCAGGTGAGGAACGCAGCCCTGGCCGCCCTGGGGATCGTCGAATATCTGCGGGAGCGCAACCGCTCCGGGGCCCGGCCGTGGCAGGTGCGCATCGGTTTGCACTGCGGCCCGGTGGTGGGCGGCATTGTCGGCACCAAGAAATATCTCTACGATATCTTCGGTGACGCAGTCAACATCGCCGCCCGCCTGGAAGCCCTGTCCGAACCGATGCGGATCAATGTCTCGACCGAGGTTCGCCGCCGGCTGGACGGCGCCTTCGACTTTTCCTGCCCCTTGAGCGTGGAAATGAAGGGCAAGGGACAGCAGTCGACCTGTTTTCTCGAGGGGCGGCGCGGCCAGACCTCTGGTGGTTAGGCGACCGGGCCGTGGATGGCGAGCGGATGCCATGGTCGCTGGCCGCATCGAGAAGGTGCGGCTTTACCTTGTCCTGAGCCAATTTTTCTGCTACGGAGGAGTGCTGCCAACACGGGCGTGGCGATCAGCAAGCGATTTGTCCGCGCCGCTCTTTCTGAACCTGCTCGACGACGATTCCATGTTGCCACCGTGCCCTCTTCTTCTGTTCTGTCCCCCCATGCCTTGCCTGGATACCCTGCCGTGAACAAGCTGTGGAACATTGCCGACCTGATCGACCTCCATTTCTTTTTCCAGGCCGACGAGGAGCTGCGGCGCAGGGAGGGGGAAGCGGCGCTGGCCAAGCGCGACCGGATCATCTATGTGGCCAAGATCGAGCCGCAGCTGGGCAAAATGGACGATATTCCGCCCCGGATCCTGGTGCGCAAGTGGCTGGCCATGCGGCGGCTGCAGTACCGTCAGGAGCGCGGGCACGAGGGGCAGGTGCTGCCCGGCACCCTGTGGCAGGAAATGGCCCTGCTCTGCCGGGGGCTGGTGTTCTGCTGCGGCCTGCTGGCCGGGGCGGGCCTGGCCGGTTCCCTGCTTGTCTATGCCGGCACCATGCCGCTGAATGTGGCCGTCTATTTTGGCCTGTTTGTCGTCCTTCAGCTCGTGATGATCGGCCTTCAGGGGGGGCTGTTCGTCTACCGGCGCCTGCGCCGGCTGCCCATGGAGTCGACCGCCCTTTACGCGCTCATCGGCCGGTTGCTGATGCGAGGCATGGACGGAATGCGCCGACTGGTGCAGCGCAATCTCAGCGGCCAGCGGCGGTTGGATCTGGCGGCGCTGCTCGGCGGCGTGCGCCAGCGCAAGGAACTGGCGGCACTGCTCATCTGGCCGGCTTTCATCCTGGTGCAGCTGGGCGGCATCGGCTTCAATCTCGGGGTGATCGGCGCCACCCTGGCCAAGGTCACCTTTGCCGACATCGCCTTTGCCTGGCAGTCGAGCCTGCAGCTCTCGGCCGAGCTGGTGGCCAGCTTGGTGCGCTGGATCGCCCTGCCCTGGTCGTGGCTCGTTCCCCATGCCTATCCGAGCCTGGCGCAGATCCAAGGCAGCCAGGTGGTGCTCAAGGAGGGCATGGCGCATCTGGCCACTGCCGATCTGGTCTCGTGGTGGCCCTTTCTCTGCTGCGCGGTGGTGACCTACGGCCTGCTGCCCCGGATCGGGCTGCTGATGCTCGGGCTAGTGGGGCAGCGCCGCGCCCTCGATGCGCTCCACTTCGCCACCCTGAGCATCCGGCCGCTGTTGCAGCGCATGACCACTCCCCGGATCGACACCAACGGCGAGCGGGAGTCCACCGGCCAGGGGCGGCCAATAACACGGCCGCCAGCCGAGTCGGTCGAACCAGGAGGACCAGGGCGGGGCATGGAACCGGCCGCGCCGCCAGCCGCTTCGGCGCCGGCCGTTCACGATGCGCCGACCGTCCTGCTGATCGCCGATGAACTGTACGATGAGTGCCCGCAAGAACTGCTCGTCGAGCGGCTCAGGTCGCAATGGGGTCACGGCCGGGTCGAGTGTGTCCGCCATGGGCAGCCCGGTGCGCCGCTCGCGGAGGCGTTACTGCCGCTGCGCACCGCCGTCGAGCAAGGGGGGCTCGGCAGCGTGCTCCTGCTCCAGGAAGCCTGGCAGCCGCCGCTCAAGGAGACCGAGCTGCTGTTGCGCGCACTGCGCGATATTGCCGGCGAGCACACGCCGTTGACCGTTGTCCTTATCGGCAAGCCCACGCCGCAAACCATCCTCACCCCGGTCGATCCTGAGCAGCTGCGTGTCTGGCGGCAGAAGATGCGTGCCGTGGGCGATCCCTGTCTTGAGGTGCAACCCCTGGTGCAACCATGAAAACGGTTCCGGAATTCGCCATCATCGGCCATCCCAACGAGGGCAAGTCCTCGGTGCTGTCCACCCTGGCGGAGGACGATTCGGTACGGGTCAGCGCCACGCCCGGAGAAACCGTGGTCTGCCAGGCTTTTCCGGTGCGCATCGACGGCCGGGAGATCATCCGTTTCATCGACACCCCGGGGTTCCAGAACCCGCGCCAGACCCTGGAGTGGCTGCAATCCTATCAGGGCCCGGAAGAGGGCATGCTGGAGGCCTTCATCGGCGCCCACCAGGATGATCCGGCCTTTCAAGACGACTGCGAACTGCTCCGGCCGGTGGCGGCCGGTGCGGGGGTGATCTTTGTGGTTGACGGTTCCCGTCCCCTGCGCCACGTCGACCGGGCCGAGATGGAGATCCTCCGTCTGACCGGGGCGCCGCGCATGGCGGTGATCAACTGCAAGGACGAGGAGGAAGGGTATCTGGCCAAGTGGCAGGGCGAGTTCCGCAAGCATTTCAATGCGGTCCGCCTGTTCAACTCCTGCCGGGCCAACTACCGCCAGCGCATCGATCTGTTGGAGAGCCTCAAATCCATCGACCAGCAGCTGGAACCGGTGCTGCGCACGGTGATCGAGGCCTTTCAGGACGACTGGGAGGTACGCAGCCAGCGGACCGCCGCCATTCTCGCCGCCATGCTCATCGATATCATCAGCTACCGGCGGGTGGTCCCCTGCGCGCCCGACGAGGAGGAGCGCAAGCGCCAGGACCTGCACCGAGACTACCTTGAGTATGTCACCGGCCGGGAGCGGCAGGCCCAGCAGGCGATCCGCGCCCTGTTCAAGCACAATATCTTCAATCTCGAACTGCCGCCGCAGTCGATCCTGGCCGAGGACCTGTTCAGTCAGCGCACCTGGGAGTTCCTCGGCCTGAGCAAGCGGCAGATCATCCTGGCCGGAGCCCTGGGCGGGGCGGCCCTGGGGGTGGGCATCGACGCCGCCACCGTCGGCACCTCCTTTGGCCTGTTCTCGGCGGTCGGCGGCCTGATTGGCGCCGGTGCCACGGCGCTCAAGGGCAAGGACCTGCTTTCCGGCGTCCGCCTGCTGGGCATGAAGATGGGCGGCGAGCAGTTGCGGGTGGGGCCGGTCACCAACATCCAGCTGCTCTACATCCTCCTTGACCGGGGGCTGCTATTTTATTCCCATGTGATCAACTGGGCGCATGGCCGCCGCGATTACGAACGGATGGCGGCGTTGCCCATGACCGCAGGGGCGACGGGTGGCTTCACCCGACGTTGGCAGCGGGAGCAGCGAGCTGTTTGTGACCGGTTTTTCCGTGCCGTGCTCAAGGGCCACGAGGGCGAGATCGAGGAAACCTCGGTGGCTCTGCAAGATCTGCTGCGCGATCAGTTCCTCGGGCTCAGCGAGGATCGGGCTTTGCTCGGCGTGGAAGGCGATCCGGCCGAACACTCGTGATATGTCCATGCCGCCCCGCCTGTTGATCGTCAACTGCGCCAGCCCTTATTTCTTCTACATCCCCATGGGCAGCTTCGGCCTGTGCGATTTCCTCGCCCAGCGGGGCGTGGAGGCGCGTATCTTCAGCCCGTCGCTCTACCCGGAGGCCGAGTCGGGGCAGCGGTTGCGGGAGGCACTGGAGCGCCTGCGGCCCACCCATGTCGGCCTGGTCTGCCATTGGCAGGAAACCGCCCATGGCCTGTTGGCGGCGCTTGCGACAGTGCGGGACTGGAGCGATTCGGTGGTCACCCTCTGCGGCGGATTCACCGCTTCCTATTTTGCCGAGGACCTGCTGCGGACAGTTGCCGAACTCGATTACGTGGTGACCGGCGATCCCGAGGAGCCGGTGGCCCAGCTGTTGGAAGGCCGCCCGCCGGGGGAAATCGCCAATCTGGTGTGGCGGGAATCGGACGGGAACATTGGCCGCAGCCAACAGCGGTGGCTGATGGACACCGCGTTGCTCGATCGGTTGAGTTTTGCCGACCTGAGCGTGCTCGACGATGCCCGGCGCTATTTGGACAAGATCACCGCCAAGCTCGGTTTTCCCCTCTTTCTTGGTCGCGGCTGCGTGTTCGACTGCACCTATTGCGGCGGCAGCCGGCATGCCTTCCGCCTCCACTCCGGCCGCCAGGCACCGGTGGTCCGTTCGCTTGCGGCCGTCCGTTCCGACCTGCACCGGCTGAAACCGTGGACCTCGGTGCTCTATCTCTGCTACGAGAACGATCCGGCATACATCAAAACCTTATTCCGCGTCATTGCGGACGACCCCGGACTGCGCGGCCATTTCGTCTGCCACTATGGGGCCTGGCACCTGCTCGACGCCGAGTTCCTCGACCTCTACCGCCGCGCCTTCGACTGCGCGGCATCCCTGCCGATATTCGAGTTTTCGCCCGAGGTGGTGGATGACGCCCGGCGAACAGCCATCAAGCGCGGCGCCACCTATACATTGGCCCGGATGGAAGACAACTTCCGTGCCATCAGCGAGGCCTTCGAGGGCAGGGCGCGGATCGAGGTTTTTTTCAGCCGTTACCATCCGACGCTCACCGTCGACGACCTGCAGCGGGAGGTCAGGGACATCCTCCTGTTCAAGCACCGCATGATTTGCCAGGAGCTGCCGGTCCATGTCTGTTTCGACCATCTGTCCACCGATGTCGGCAGCCGCTATTGGCAGGATCACCAGGATCGGCCCCGCGACTTCGCCCGCTTTCTCGAGCTCAAGACCGGCGTGGATCAGGGCCGCCTTCACCCGTTTCCGGTGGACAACCTCTGCCTGCTGATTCCCGATCAGCTTCCCCGGCCATTCGTGCTACGGCTGGAGGCCCTGCTGCTGGTCCTGGACGAGTTGGAGCGCCATGGCCATGAGCTCGTGCATCTGCTGCTGGCCTGGTACGGGGATCGATGGATCGCCGAGCTGGAAAGGGTGATTGGGCCGATGCTGGCCGCCGATGATCCGGCCGCCTGGTTCGCCGCCCCGCCGCTCGATGCCCTCCTGGCCGCCCTCGGCCAGCGGCTGGAGAGCGGTCATGGCGGTTCGCCGCCGCCGTTCCTCGCCGATCTATTTCGTTTCAGCCGCAAGAAACTTGCCCAGGGTAGGGGAGAGGCTCCGCCGCCCGTCGCGGACGAGCCGCAGGCGGCATGTTTTGTCCTGGATCCAAACCGGATCTCCGTCCACGAGCAGGATTATCTCGATCTGGTGCCCCTGCTCCGCTGCCTGCATGAACGCGGGCAGGACCGGTTGACCTACCGGCGCACGGTGTACCTGTATCTTGCCGGCGGTATCCTCTGTCTGTCCCACGCCGCCTACCGCAACACCCTGCGGCCCTTCGAGCGGCCAACCAATCTCGCCGCCCATCGGGCGATGCTCGCCGGCGACGAGGGCGGCCGGCAGGTGCGCCTGCTCGACCAGCTGGTCAGGGAAGGGGTGTTGTTGCCGACTGCCTGCCCCTGACGGGAAATTCGGCCCGTCGGTTGCCGGAACGGAAACCTGATTTGCCGGCCGGCAGTTTTTACGCTACAATACTTCTATATTTTCGCCGCCATTTCCCTTCTTGTTGCCCAGCGGAGGTTGTATGAACCAAATCACAGAGACCCCGACCAACAACCATGCCTACTCTTCCATTTTTCAGGGAACCGGGGTTGAGGAGTTCAAGAAATGCATTCAGCATCATCTGATGTCCTTCCAGGGCCGCGACCCGGACCGGGCCGGCGACCAGGACGTCTACCGTGCCCTGTCCTATGCCCTGCGCGACGTGCTGATGGAAAAATGGATCAAAACCCAGAAGACCTTCTACGCCGGCAAGATGAAGCGGGTCTATTACCTGTCCCTCGAATTTCTCGTCGGCCGCTCCCTGGGCAACGCGATCATCAACATGGGGCTGATGGACGAGGTCACCCAGGCTCTGGAGCAGCTTGGCTACGATCTGGAGCGGTTGCGCGAGTGCGAGGAGGACGCGGCCCTGGGCAACGGTGGTCTCGGTCGTCTTGCCTCCTGCTTCATGGACTCGATCGCCACCATGAAGATTCCAGCCTACGGCTACGGCATCCGTTACGATTTCGGCCTGTTCAACCAGAAGATCGTCGACGGCTACCAGGTCGAGACCCCGGACAGCTGGCTGCGGCTCGGCTCGCCGTGGATGTACGAGCGCACCTCGTTCATGTACCCGGTGCAGTTCTACGGTCACGTCACCGCCACCACCGACGAGAACGGCCGCTACCGTGCCCGCTGGACCGACACTGAGATCGTCATGGCCATGGCCTGCGACATGCTGGTGCCGGGGTTCAAGAACGATCACGTGATCAACATGCGCCTGTGGCGGGCCAAGGCCTCGCGCGAGCTGGATCTGCGGTTTTTCAACGCCGGCAACTATATCACCGCGGTGGAGAACAAGGTCAAGTCCGAGACCATCTCCAAGGTGCTCTACCCCAGCGACGACATCAGCGAGGGCCAGGAACTCCGCCTCAAACAACAGTATTTCTTCGTCGCCGCCACCTTCCAGGACATCCTCCGCCGCTATCGCAAGGATAACGACACCTTTGACGATTTTCCCAATCAGGTAGCGGTGCAGCTCAACGACACCCACCCGGCCATCGCCATTCCCGAGCTGATGCGACTCTTGCTCGACATCGAGGGGTTGGGATGGGAGCTGGCCTGGAACATCTGTGTCAAAACCTTTGCCTACACCAATCACACCCTCATGCCCGAGGCCCTGGAAACCTGGCCGGTGGACATGCTCGGCCGGGTGTTGCCTCGTCATCTGGAGATCATCTACGAGATCAACCGGCGCTTCCTGGAAGAGGTGGCCCTCTGCTATCCGGGCAATCTGCGCAAGATTCAGGAAATGTCCCTGATCGACGAGGGGCCGGTGCGGCGGGTGCGCATGGCCAACCTGGCCATCGTCGGCAGCCATTCGGTCAACGGGGTGGCCGCCCTGCACACCGAATTGCTGAAAAATTATCTGTTCCGCAATTTTCACGAGATGTATCCGGATCGGATCAATTCCAAGACCAACGGCATCACCCCCCGCCGTTGGCTGCTCAAGTGCAACCAGGAGTTGTCCGGGCTGATCGGCGACAAGATCGGCTATGACTGGGTGGTGGATCTCGACCGGCTGCGCGATCTCGAAACCTACTGTGACGATCCTGCCTTTCATCAGCGCTGGCAGGCGGTCAAGCTGGTCAACAAGAAGCGGCTGGCCAAGATCATTGCCGCCACCTGCTGTATCGAGGTCGATCCCGAGACCCTGTTCGACATCCAGGTAAAACGGATCCACGAATACAAGCGACAGCTGTTGAACGTGCTCCACGTCATTCATTTCTATCAGCGGCTGATCACTCGTCCCGAGGAGGCGGTCACGCCGCGGACCATCATTTTTGCCGGCAAGGCCGCACCATCGTATGTCAAGGCCAAGCTGATCATCAAGCTGATCAACTCGGTGGCCGCGGTGGTCAACAACGACCCGCGGGTGGGCAGCCGGCTCAAGGTGGCCTTCATTCCCAACTACTGTGTTTCCCTGGCCGAACGGATCATCCCGGCGGCCGATCTCTCCGAACAGATCTCCACCGCCGGCACCGAGGCCTCGGGCACCGGCAACATGAAGTTTGCCCTCAACGGCGCCCTGACCATCGGTACCCTGGATGGGGCCAATATCGAAATTCGGGAAGAGGTGGGGGCGGACAACATCTTCATCTTCGGCATGACCGCCGAGGAGGCGGAGTACGAGAAGAAATGCAAGTCACGGAAACCGTGGCAGATCTACGAGCGCAATCCGGAGGTGCGCGAGATCATCGACGCGATCGCTGGCGGTGCCTTCAGCAACGGCGACACCGAATTGTTCCGACCGCTGGTCAACGACCTGCTCAGTGAGAACGACCCGTATTTGCTGCTGCTCGACCTGGAATCCTACCTTCAATGCCAGCGGCTGGTGGGCGAAGTCTATGCCGACCGGGCCACCTGGATACGGCGGTCGATTCTCAACGTGGCGCGGATGGGCAAATTCTCCAGCGACCGGACGATCAAGGAGTATGCGGAAGAGATTTGGGGACTGAAGATCGACAGGTAGGAAGGACGGCGGCCGTCGGCGGGGCGGCGACACCCAGCCACGGACGAATCGGGTGGTTCAGCCGTCTTTTTTGATGAAACAGTTACCGTAATGTTTGAGCTCGGCAATCGACTCGCGGATATCGTCGTGGGCCAGATGATGGCATTCCTTGGAAAATTTGGGCAGATCCGGCGCCCAGCGCAGGGCCAGTTCCTTGAGGGTGCTGACATCGATGTTGCGGTAATGGAAATACTGCTCCAGCTCGGGCATGAAGCGGGCGAGAAAGCGGCGATCATGCCAGACCGAGTTGCCGCACATGGGGGAAACCCGCTTATCCACCCACTGCTTGATGAATTCCAGCGTCTCCAGTTCAGCCTGGCGGCAGGTGAACGTGCTGCGGCGGACGCGGTCGATCAGTCCTGATTCCCGGTGGTGCTGGGTGTTCCAGGGATCCATGGCCGCGAGCACCTCCTCGGGCTGATGAATGGCGATGACCGGCCCGTCGGCGAGGATCTCCAGGTGGGAATCGGTCACCACCGTCGCCACCTCCAGAATCTTATCCGTGAAGGGATTGAGCCCGGTCATTTCCAGGTCGATCCACACCAGATTGCTGTTGTCTTTCATCAGGTTTCGATCCTTTCAGTTCCGTCGAACCAGCCGAACCTCTTCTCTTTGGTCCAATGGACCACAGCTTGGTGTCCACTTCAACCCTTTTTCCGCAT
This sequence comes from Desulfobulbus propionicus DSM 2032, assembly GCF_000186885.1. GTDB lineage: Bacteria > Desulfobacterota > Desulfobulbia > Desulfobulbales > Desulfobulbaceae > Desulfobulbus > Desulfobulbus propionicus. Next base: position 804,687 of record NC_014972.1, read on the forward strand.
TTTGAGGCGGGCAAAACGGGCGGGAGCATCCAGCTCCCGCCCAACGACCTTGTCCGGCAAGATTATTTGATCCGTCCGGCGCTGCCGAGCACTTCCCTGTTTTTATGGATCACCATGGCGATGAGTTCCTCGCGCGCCGGGCCGAGGTACTTGCGCGGATCGAATTCCCCTGGTTTTTCGGCGAATATCTTGCGGATCACGGCGGTCATGGCCAGGCGGCCGTCGCTGTCGATGTTGACCTTGCACACCGCCGAGGCCGCGGCCCGGCGCAGCTGTTCCTCCGGAATGCCAGCGGTGTTGTCCATCCTGCCGCCGAACTGGTTGATCATGGCCACATGGCTGGGGGTGACCGAGGAGGCCCCGTGGAGGACGATGGGAAATCCCGGAACCCGTCGCTCGATTTCTTCGAGGATGTCGAAACGCAGCGGCGGCGGTTCCTGGCCGGGCTGAAGCTTGAATTTGTAGGCCCCGTGCGAGGTGCCGATGGAGATGGCCAGACTGTCGACTCCGGTCTGTTCGAGGAATCGTTCGACCTCCTCCGGCCGGGTGTACGAGGAGTGCTCGGCGCTGACTTCGTCCTCGATGCCGGCCAGCACGCCGAGTTCGGCCTCCACGGTGACCTCGCGGGCATGGGCATACTCCACCACTTGCCGCGTGAGAGCGACGTTGTCGGCAAAGCTGTGGTGGGAGGCGTCGATCATCACCGAGGAAAAGCCGGAATCGATGCAGTCCTTGGCCAGCTCGAAATCGGAGCCGTGGTCCAGGTGCAGGGCAATGGGGATGGCCAAGCCGTGTTCCTTGGCTAGGTCAACGGCCGCCGCCGCCATGTGCGGCAGGAAGGCCGTGCCGATGTAGCTGCGGGCGCTGCCTGACACCTGGAGAATCACCGGCGAGGCGGATCGGGCGCAGCCGATGACAATGGCCTGCAGTTGTTCCATGTTGTTGAAGTTGTAGGCTGGGACCGCGAAGCGCTCCTCCATGGCCTGATGAAACATGGCGGAGGTGTTGACCAGTCCGAGTTCGGAATAATGTCGTGCATTCATGGGCGTTCTCCAGTTGAAGACGGGTGCGTGGTGCCTCTCGGGGGATGGACAGGCAAATGTATTTTGTTTATACAATTACAAAAAATTAAGATGAACTTTGTAGAGGGCAAGGAAAAATTCCCTGATGACGCGGTGGGCGCGTCTTTTGTTTTTACCCGGGGCGGTAGAGCCACCCGAGCGAGTGTTTTCACGCAACCGCCTGCTTTTTTCAACATGCAAGGAGCAAACGATGAACAGAACACCAATTCAGAGCCCCAAGGCCCCGGCCGCCATCGGTCCCTACTCGCAGGCGATAGCCACCGATACCCTGTTGTTCACGTCCGGTACTTTGGCCATTGATCCGAAAATCGGCACCATTCCTGAGGGAACGATCGAGGAGCATGCCCACCAGGTTTTTCGCAACCTGGCCGCGGTGGCCGAGGCGGCCGGCACCAATTTGTCTCGGGCGATCAAGGTGACGGTCTATTTGACGGACATGGCTGATTTCAACCAGGTGAACGCGGTATACAGTCATTATTTTCAGCAACCGTATCCAGCGCGCAGCGCCGTCGAGGTGGCCGCCCTGCCCTTGGGAGCCGATATTGAGGTTGAGGCCGTCCTAGCCCTCTGAGCACTGTTTTCGTGGAGGACGGGGTGCCGTTCCGTCCGGGGAGAGGCCGCAGCCTCGCGGTCAAGCGGAAGATCGGCGAATCGGGGCGGATCGTCCCTGGGGAAACGCCGCTGTTTTCTGCCCTGTCAGACGCTTGGCGGTTCCATAAAAAATGTTTGACAGCCCGAGCCTTTTGAAATAGATATTACGCACTTCGCGCCTACCCGATTTTTTCCCGTAATACCGGGTGCTGTGCCGCTTTGCAGGAGCGAGGCTGCTCGCCAACAGAGAACTTTTTTATGGGTAAGGGGTTCGTGTCTGGTCCTGTCATCCCCCTCTACCCTTTTTTTTTGATGGATCATCTGAACTGAACAGCAATTTCTTATCACCCCTGAACAAGGAGGAAACGGTGGCCTATTCATCCATTGAACTCACCTGTACCGACGACGGAATTGCACGACTGACCTTCAATCGCCCCAAAGCCCTCAACGCCCTTAACTCCTCCCTTCTCGAGGAACTCTCCGCTGCCCTCGACAGTATCAAGCACGATGAAACCATCCGGGTTCTCATTCTGACCGGAGCCGGCGAAAAATCCTTCATTGCCGGAGCCGACATTACTGAAATTGCCACGTTAACGCCGCTGGGCGCAAAAAAATTCGCCCAATTGGGGCAAGAAGTGATCAGTTCCCTGCAGGGGCTCGCGATCCCTGTCATTGCCGCGGTCAACGGCTATGCCTTGGGAGGCGGCTGCGAAATGGCCCTGGCCTGTGATTTTATCTATGCTTCGGAAAAGGCCATCTTCGGTTTGCCGGAGATCACCCTGGGGGTCATCCCCGGCTTTGGCGGCACCCAGCGATTGCCCCGCCTGATCGGCGCCAATCGGGCCAAGGAGATGATTTTCACCGGCAAGCATTTGAGCGCGCCTGAAGCCAAGGAGATGGGGCTGGTCAACAAGACTTTTGCTCCGGAGGAATTGATGCCGGCCGCCATGGAGACGGCCAAGCTCATCGCCACCAAGGGCAAGGCCTCGCTCTGCGCGGCCAAGCAGACGGTTAACCAGGGATTGAACACCGACCTGGCCACCGGGCTGTGCATCGAACGGGATGCCTTTGCCCTCTGTCTGGCCAGCCCGGATGCGAAAGAAGGCACCACTGCTTTTCTGGAGAAACGCAAACCGGTCTTCAAGGGCGATCTGAATGGCTGACAATGGAATGTGAAACAGAAACAAGGAGCGAGAGGTCTATGAACGAGGTGGTGATAGTTAGCGGATGCCGGACTGCGGTGGGTGCCTTTGGCGGCAGTCTGAAAAATACGCCCGTTGTCGCCCTGGGGGCGGCCGTCATGCGCGAGACCCTGCGCAAAGTGGGGCTGCGGCCGACAGCCAGCGTGGACATGCGGTCGGTGGCGCCTGGCAAGCTCAAGGATCAGGGAGAGCTCGAACTGGAACGGAAGTATGCTGTCTGGGATACGGCCGCCGCCGAGATCAGTCTCGACGAGGTAATCATGGGCAATGTGCTCCAGGCCGGACAGGGGCAGAATCCAGCTCGTCAGGCGATGATCCAGGCCGGTATCCCCAAGGAAACTCCCGCGTTCACCATCAACAAGGTGTGCGGTTCCGGCCTCAAGGCCATCGCTCTGGGTGCCCAGTCGATCATGACCGGCCAGGCAGAGGTGGTCCTAGCGGGTGGTCAGGAAAACATGAGCATGGTGCCCATGGCCTTACCCAAGGCCCGCTGGGGGTATCGAATGGAACTCACCGGCGTTGGCGAGGTGTACGACCTGATGGTCTTCGACGGGCTCTATGAGATTTTTTACGGCTACCACATGGGTGTCACCGCTGAAAATATTGCCCGAATGTACAACATCAGCCGCGAAGATCAGGACCGGCTGGCGGCGTTGAGTCATTCCAGGGCACTCCGGGGCATCAAGGAGGGGCTGTTCCAAGAGGAGATCGTGCCAATCGCAGTCAGAGCCGGCAAGCAGGAGGTGAGCTTCGCGCAGGATGAGCGGCCGATGGAAACCTCGATGGAGAAAATGGCCAAGCTGAAACCTGCTTTTGCCAAGGATGGCACGGTCACCGCCGGCAATGCCTCGGGCATCAACGACGGCGCTGCGGCCGTGTTGCTGATGAGCGCGACCAAGGCCAAACAGATGGGCCTGAAACCTTTGGCTACCATCGAGGGGTTTGCCTCTGGCGGCCTCGATCCTGCCTACATGGGCATGGGTCCGGTACCGGCTATCCAGAAGGCGCTCAAGCAGAGCGGCAAGACCATCGGCGACATCGACATGATCGAGCTCAACGAGGCTTTTGCCGCCCAGGCCATTGGCTGTATGCTGGAGTTGGGCATTGATGTGGAAAAGCCCAATCAACTGGGCAGCGGTATCTCCATGGGGCACCCGGTCGGCTGCACCGGCGCCCGGCAGATGGTGACCGCCATCCATCAAATGCAGCGGCAGCAGCATGGGACCGGTCTGATCAGCATGTGCATCGGTGGCGGCATGGGCATGGCCATGGTGATCAGCAACAAGTAAGCATCCACCGGCTGGTGGCCAGCCGGTGCAATAGAGATTAACGAAGGGGGAACAACAGCGATGGAAGTGAAGACATTCGGCGTGATCGGCGCCGGCCAGATGGGCAACGGCATTGCCCAGGTTGCCGCGGCCAGCGGCCTCAACGTGATCATGAACGACATCAAGCAGGAATTCGTTGACCGCGGATTGGCCAACATCGCCAAGAATCTGCAGCGTAACGTCGACAAGGGTAAGATGGCCGCCGACGAAAAGGACAAGATTCTTGCTCGGATCAAGACCTGTACCGATTTGAAGGATATGGCTGCGGCTGACTTCGTGGTCGAGGCCGCTTCCGAGAACGAGGCGATCAAATTTAAAATTTTTGAAAATCTGGAAGAAATCTGCGCCCCGCATGTCATTCTCGCTTCCAACACCTCCTCCATCCCGATCGGTCGCATCGCTTCCCATACCAAGCGGCCGGACAAGGTGATCGGCATGCATTTCATGAATCCGGTGCCGGTGATGAAATTGGTGGAGGTGATCTGCGGTCTGGCCACCTCGGCCGAGACCCTGGAGACCACCCTTGCCCTGACCAAGCGGATGGAAAAAACCCCGGCCCAATCCAACGATTTCCCTGGATTCATTGCCAATCGTATCCTGTTGCCGATGATCAACGAGGCCATCTTCTGCCTCTACCACGGAGTGGGCAAGAAAGAGGATATCGACACCGTCATGAAATTGGGCATGAACCATCCCATGGGACCGCTGGCCCTGGCCGACCTCATCGGTTTGGATACCTGTTTGGCCATCATGAATACCCTGTACCAGGGGCTGGGCGATTCCAAGTACCGTCCGTGCCCATTGCTGCGCCAATATGTCGAGGCAGGCTGGTTGGGACGCAAGAGCGGCAAGGGCTTTTACACCTACGAGTAATCCAGGAGCGAGCGCTTTTGGGGGAACCGAGGGCATGAACCACGTCCAAGGTGCCGCTTGGGAGGAACAAGTAAATGAGTGAACCGGCGTTTCAGGATCAGTACCCCGATGATTACGCCCACTGCTATGGGTGCGGGCGGTTGCATGCTGAAGGGCACCACCTGAAGAGTTATTGGGATGGAGAGGAAACCGTTTGCCGGTATACCCCTGATCCCAAATATACCGGTGGGTTCCCGGGGTTCCTCTATGGCGGCATGATTGCCTCGCTGATCGATTGTCACGGCGCGGGGACCGCCGCGGCAGCCAAGGCCAGGCAGGATGGCAAGCCGATTTCCCGCTTCGTCACCGCTTCATTGAAGGTGGACTATCTGGCACCGACGCCGATCAATACCGAGTTGGAGATTCGCGGCAAGGTGGTGGAAATCAAAGGTCGGAAGGTGATCGTCGATCTGGTGGTGTTCGCCGCCGGCACAACCTGCGCCACTGGCACGGTGGTGATGGTGCAACTGAAGGAGCAGAACTGAGCGCCGGTTGATCCGGCGCCGACGGTGCGCATCCCGTGATGCACCGACAAGACGGGATTCCGGCGAGTTCACCTGGGGCGGGTGAACGGCCGACAGAGGCGTGCGTGAACCTGTTTACGAGAGATTGATCAGGGCCAAGCGCGGAACGAGCACACAGACTATCTTGGGGGAAATACACATGAATTTCGAATTGACAGAAGAGCAAAACTTGATCCGTGACATGGTCCGCAGTTTTGCCGAGACGGAAGTGGCTTCGTCCGCGGCCGAGCGGGACGAGAACGAGCGTTTTGACCGGGCCCTGATGTTTGATCGCCTGGCCGAACTGGGCTTGACAGGTATCGTCTTTCCGGAAGAGTATGGCGGAGCCGGCGCCGATTATATCAGCTATGCCATCGCTGTCGAGGAGTTGTCCCGGGTGTGTGGCTCCACCGGCGTCACCCTGTCGGCCCATCTGTCCCTTTGCGCCAATCCCATCTATATGTTCGGTACCGAGGCACAGAAACAGAAATTCCTGGTGCCGCTGGCCAAGGGCGAGAAAATCGGTGGATTCGGCTTGACCGAGCCTTCCGCCGGCTCCGATGCCGGGGGCACCAAAACCACTGCCACCCGTGATGGCAACGACTGGATCCTCAACGGTTCCAAGATTTTTATCACCAATGCCGGCGAGGCCGAGACCTACGTGGTGCTCGCCCGCAGCGACAAGAATGCGGAAAAGCACCGCGGTATCAGCGCCTTTATCGTCGAGAAAGGTACCCCTGGATTTTCCTTCGGTAAAAAGGAAAAGAAGATGGGGATTCGCTCCTCGCCCACCATGGAACTGGTGTTCGAGAACTGCCGCATTCCCGGCGACAATCTGCTTGGCCAGGAAGGCCAGGGATTCAAGGTAGCGATGAAAACCCTGGATGGCGGCCGTATCGGCATCGCAGCCCAAGCCCTCGGCATTGCCCAGGGAGCTCTGGATGCAGCCCTCGCCTACACCAAGGAGCGTGAGCAGTTCAACAAACCGATCGCCTCGTTTCAGGGCGTTTCCTTCCAACTGGCAGACATGGCCACCCAGGTCGAGGCCGCCCGTCTGCTGATTTACAACGCCGCCTATCGGGCCAGCAATGGTCTCTCCTATTCCCTGGAATCGGCCATGGCCAAATTGTTTGCCTCCGAGACCGCCATGCGGGTGACCACCCAGGCTGTCCAACTGCACGGTGGCTATGGGTACACCCGTGAATTTCCGGTTGAGCGGATGATGCGCGACGCCAAGATCACCGAGATTTACGAGGGAACCAGCGAAGTCCAGCGCGTGGTTATCGGGGCCGCTTTGACTCGATAACAGACTCCGGCCGCCGCAGGCGGCTGGAGCACCTAACCTATTGATGATAAACAAGAAGAGAGCTGCGGCGCAAGCTGCCTCTCTTCTTCTGCGCAAGCATGAAACACAACGTTTGTTTACGTGAAGGAAGGGGGAGCCTGGATGGAGTTTACCCGTGAAATATATTGGAATGTCGGTCATGGGTTTACTACCTTGGCACCCATGTACGGCCTGTTGTTGGTGGCCTTGACCATTTTTGTGATCGGTTTTCTTAAGCGGATCAAGGTCTATCGTCTCGGACAGCCCTTGGATCGAACGGACCAACGAGGCGAACGAATCAAATATCTGCTGGAGAATGTGCTGCTCCAGACCAAGGTGATGCGGGTGCCCGGTCCGGGCACGGCGCATGCGCTTTTTTTCTGGTCGTTTTTCGCCCTGTTCATCGGTACCACCCTGATCGTGATTCAGGCGGATTTCACCGATCTGCTCTTTGACGTCACCTTCCTCAAGGGAACCTTTTACAAACTGTTTTCCCTGACCCTGGATCTGGCTGGCTTGCTTGCCGTGGCCATGTTGGGCGGTTTGCTGGTACGCCGCTATCTCATCCGCCCCGAAGGATTGGTGACCAAAGGTGACGATGCCCTGATGCACGCCCTGCTGTTGGCCATTCTCCTCACCGGATTTTGTATCGAAGGCGCCCGCATGGCGGTGACCGAGATGGGCACGCCGCTCGCGGCCTGGTCGCCGGTCGGGTTGGCAATAGCCACGCTACTGGGGGGGATGAGCGAAGAGGGGTTGCGCACCCTCCATGCCGGCTTATGGTGGTTCCACCTGGTGCTGGCGCTTGGGTTCGTGGCGGTCATCCCGTACTCCAAGTTCCGACATATCGTCACCACCAGCGCCAACGCCTTTCTTGCCGATCGCGGTCCAACAGGCAAGCTGACCACGATCAATCTTGAGGATGAAAACACCGAAAAATTCGGGGCCAATGAACTGACGGACCTGCGCTGGAAGGACATCTTCGATGCCGACGCCTGCACTTTGTGCAAGCGTTGCCAGGATCGCTGCCCCGCCTTCAATACCGGCAAGCCGCTGTCGCCAATGAAACTGGTCAATCAGATCGGTGAGGTGGCCTTTGGGAACCGGGAGGCCAATCTGATCGATACCATCGGCCGCGAAGCTCTTTGGGCCTGCACGACCTGTCGGGCTTGCCAGGACATCTGCCCGGCGTCCATCGAGCATGTGGACAAGATCATCGAGATGCGGCGCAACCTGGTGCTGATGGAAGGGGAATTTCCCGGCGAGGAGGTCATGGCGGCCATGGAGCAGACCGAGGTCAACGGCAATCCGCTGGGCTTGGGCTACGCCTCCCGCGGCGATTGGGCCGAATCCCTGGGAATCAAACCTTTGGCCGAAGATCCGGAGGTGGACCTGCTCTATTTTGTCGGCTGTTACGCGTCCTTCGACAAGCGCAACATCGCGGTGGCCAAGAGCTTTGTCAAGCTCTGCCAGGCTGCCGGAGTCAAAATTGGCATTCTCGGCAAGGAAGAAAAATGCTGCGGCGAGCCGATGCGCAAGATGGGCAACGAATATCTCTACCAAACCCTGGCCATGGAAACCGTGGAGATCATCAAGGGCTATGGGGTGAAGAAAATCGTCACCACCTGTCCGCACTGCTTCAATACCCTGGCCAAGGATTACCGCGACTTTGATTTCGACATTGAGGTCGTGCCGCATGCGCTGTTCCTCGAACAGTTGGTCGCTTCCGGTACATTGTCGCTCAAAACCGAATCCTTTGCCTGTACCTACCACGACTCCTGCTATTTGGGACGTCATAACGCGATGTACGACGCGCCCCGCAATCTGATTCGGGCGGCGGGAGGCCAGATCACCGAGATGGCCAAAAATCGCGATCAAGCCTTCTGCTGCAGTGCAGGTGGCGGAAGAATCATGGCCGAAGAAAATATAGGTGAACGGATTAACATCAAGCGGGTGGAAATGGCCGTGGCCACCGGGGCCGGGCAACTGCTGTCCAACTGCCCCTTCTGCTTGACCATGTTCGAGGATGGCGTCAAAGGCGCCAATGCCGAAGAACAGCTGCGCCCCCGGGATATTGCCGAGATTCTTGCCGAACGGGTATGAATTTCGCGTTGACCATAGAGTAACCACACTTTGCCTGACTGCTGGAGGGAAGCAATGAAAATACTGATTTGTATCAAACAGGTTCCAGACATGGAATCCAAATTCAAGATCAACGGCGAAAAAACCTGGTACGATCGGGCGGATCTCGCCTGGCGGATGAATGAGTATGACGAATATGCGGTTGAGCAGGCTGTCCGGCTGAAGGAACAGGTAAAAGATGCCGACCTGACCGTGCTCTGCATCGGCCCGGACCAGGTGACCGAAACCATCAAGAAAGCCTTGGCCATGGGGTGTGACCGTGGGGTGCACATCAACGACGCTGATTCCCATAAGCGGGAGCCGATCGAGATTGCCTCGATGATCGCCGGTTTTGCCAAGGACAAGCAGTTCGACATTATTTTCACCGGCATGCAGTCGCAGGACCGGGGCAGCGCCCAGGTGGGCGTCATGGTGGCCGAGCTGCTGGACATGCCGGCGGTGACCACCATCGTCGGCTTCACCTACGACAACGGGACCATCAACCTCAAACGGGAGCTGGAAGGGGGGAGCAAGGCCCTGGTGACCGCCACCACTCCGGTGGTGCTCACCTGTCAGCTGGGTCTCAACACCCCGCGTTATCCGACCTTGCCTAATATCATGAAAGCCAAAAAGAAGGAACTGCTCACCCTGGCGCCCGATACCGGTGGAATGGACACCCTGCAAGAAACGACAGCCTGCTTTTTCCCGGAGAAAAAGGGGGGCGGCCTGGTGCTGGAGGGCGATGTCGCCGATCTGGCTGACAAACTGATCCACCTGCTCAAAGAAAAAACCGGCGTGTTGGCCTAGGAGAGAATCATGAAGACCTTACTTGTGGCGGAATTCCGGGAAGGAAAACTGCGTGTCAAATATTCGCAGCTGATTGCCTTTGCCAATCAGCTGCAAACCGAAACCGCGATGTTCCTGGTGGGCAGCCCCAGCGAATTGCCCCAATTCAACGGGACCCTGTATTTGGCCGATGTGGGCAAATACGGGGAATACAATCCTGCTGTGCACAAGCAACTGCTGCTCGATGTCATCGCCAAGGAGCAACCGGACCAGATCGTGTTCCACCATTCCTCCTATGGCTGGGACCTGGCGCCAAGGATTGCCGTGGCACTCAAGGCCGCCCAGATTTCCGAGGTCATCGCGGTTGAGGATGGCCTGCCGGTTGTTCCGGTGTGTAATGCCAAGTTGCGCCGGAAGATCAAGGCGACTTCCGCCAAGTCCGTGTTGACCTTGCAGGCCGGAGCTTTTGGCTTGGAAGAGGATCCGGTCGGCACTCCCACCGTGGTGGCGATAGACACCGTGGCGGGCGGCACGGTACAATGCACTGGCTACGAGGCCGCCAAGATCGAGGGAGTGGATTTAACCAAGGCGGAGATTATTGTCAGTGCCGGACGCGGCGTTGGTAAACCGGAAAACGTGGCCATGGTGCAGGCTTTGGCCAAGGCTTTGGGCGGGGAATACGGTGCCAGCCGGCCGGTGGTCGATGCCGGTTGGGTGGAACATAACCGCCAAGTGGGCACCACTGGGAGCACGGTCACCCCCAAACTCTACGTGGCCTGCGGTATTTCCGGCGCGATCCAGCATTTGGCGGGCATGAAAAAGTCGGAGTTCATCGTTGCCATCAACACCGACAAGGATGCGCCCATCGGTGAGGTGGCCAATGTGTTGGTGGTGGCCGATCTCAAACAGTTCATTCCCGTGCTGACCGAAAAGCTCAACGCCCGTTGACGACGGGGAAGCTCTCCGGACAAACACATTGACCGCGCCGGCAACCCGTTGCCGGCGCGGTTTTTTGTTGCCGTGCTGTCGGTAGAACCAGTGCGATTCATTCAATAAAAAAGCCGCATCCCAAAAGGATGCGGCTTGAACAAGCAATGTGACGCGCAGAAGCGTTTTACCCTTCGACCACCTCAATGCCTTCCAATTTCCAATCTTCTGTACGCATCGGTCGTGCCCAGGTCCATTTTTCGGCAAATTTAATCGGCTCGGTCATGCTGCCTTCCACAAGGGCTCCGGTCTTTTCATCAACCGTGTAATCGAGCAGGTTGGCGGTAAACAACACCGTGACGAAATCCTCGCCGTTATCGCTGCCAGCGGCAATAATTTCCACTTTGCGCACGGCAATGCTCTCCAGTTTGTTGATCTGCCCGAGTTCTTGCATGCGGGCAAAATGTTGTTCATATTCCGCCGCCAGTTGCTGGCCCAGCAGATGACGGTAGGATGAAAGATCGCGTCGCATCCAGCCTGCCTGGATCTTGAAGAACACGTCGGAGGCCACTTCGAGAAAGTATTTATCGTCGAATCCAGGATCAGTGGCGCGAATCTCGGCCAAGCCCTGTTCCATCGTATTGGTTGCGCGAATGGGTGGGATCGGAGGCACCGGCGGAACGGTGTTGCCGGCAAACTGGCCGCCGCCACCCTGGAACATATTTGGCGCTGGGGGCGGTTGATAGCCGGAAGAAGAGGGGGCTGCGGGGCGATTGACAAAACGTTTGTAGAGAAAATAGCCCACGCCGCCAAGGATCAGCAGCGGCAGAATGCCCATGCCGCTGCCGCTGGCACCGAACAGGCTGCCAAAGAGGAGGCCGCCAAGGGCGCCGCCGAGCAGACCGCCCATCAGGCCACGGCTGAAACTGCCTGGTTGCGATTGTTGCTGCCGCTGATTGAATTGGCTCGGCGCCTGCTGTTGGGAAGGACGACTCGATGGGCTGCTGAACGAGCGGCCACCGGATTTAGAGCGCGCGTCGGCGTAATCGGTGGTCCAACCGCCCTCCATGAAGGCAAGTGTAAACACTACAAGCAAGAAAGGGGTCCATCGTCTCAATAAAGCGGTCATAACATATCCATCTCAGGGGTTGGTGGGGAACAACAGAGGTTGTCGCTTCTCTGTCGGGAACTGCAAGGGGTGCTGACAACCAGTCATGTCAACAATGAATTGGTTGTAGTTTAATGGTGATCAGGGCAATGTCAAGGTATTCCGGTCTTGCCTATGACGGTTTCACGCCAACCTTATCCCCATTTTCGCGCAGTTCATGCAAACAGAATCGCCGTTGGGGCTGGCGCCGCCCTGCTGGCCTTTCTCGCGCTGATGGGGCACGAGCCAATCTCGGCGCCCATTTTTTCAGGGCTGCCTGCGGTCTTGTCAGTGGCCTGTAGGCCGGCCGTGGCCGTCTATCGGAGAGGTGGCGGCACCCCGCCCCAAAGTTGCGTTGTTTGCCGTGAGCATGGAATAAATGGGCCCGTCGTTTCTCTCCTGGCCGGTTGATCCTTGTACGCCACGGGGAAGAAAGCGTCGATTGCCATCCGATCTTGTTTGACGTTGCGCCGAGAAATGCATAATATGCCTGCAATTTGTTGTCTCCAGCACCGTTGCCGTTGGCGCAATGATGCGCGCCCTCGCGGGATAGCCTGATCATCCTGTCGGCAGCTGGTGCATTACGACCCTCTCATTGATTACCTACCACCACTGGAGCCGTTTCATGCCGATGAATGAACAACCGCCCTGGGGGCAGAAGAAAAAACCTTCAGGACCGGAGGATGTCCTTGCCCAGCTTATTCAAAAAATCCGGGATACCTTTTCGGGCAAAGAGGAGGGCCGCCCCCAGGGCGGTTCAGAAGGTCCGTCACCTGTCCAGCCAGCCGGTTTTTTGCCCGGAGCCGGCAAACTGCTGGCCATTGTGGCCGCTGTTCTTCTTCTTCAGGGCGCGTTTTCCTGCTTCTACACCATCAAGCCTGGTGAAGTCGGAGTTGTACTCCGTTTCGGACAATATACCCGGACCACTCAGCCCGGCTTGCATTTCAAGATTCCCTATGTGGAAGACTTGGCCAAGGTGGATGTGGAAAGTGTGCGCAAGGAGGAGTTCGGCTTTCGGACCCGCACCCCGGGGATCAGCACTACCTTTGAACGCAAGGGCTACGACATGGAGTCCTTGATGCTCACCGGCGACAAGGACGTGATCGAGGTAGCCTGGATCGTTCAATACAAGGTCAGCGATCCGGTGAATTTTCTCTTCAAGGTCCGCGATGTGGCTCAGACGGTGCGGGACGCCTCGGAAACGGTCACCCGGCGCATTGTCGGCAACATGGATTTCGACTACGTCCTCGGGAACCGTGAAATCCTGGCGGCCAACGCCAAGCAGGAACTGCAGGCGCAAATGGACCGGCTGCAGTGCGGCATCAATGTCGTCACCGTGCAGTTGCTGGATATCAATCCGCCCGAGCAGGTCAAGCCGGCCTTCAACGAAGTCAACGAGGCGGATCAGGACATGAAACGGCTGGTCAATGAAGCCGAGGAAACCTACAACAAGGTTATCCCCAAGGCGCGCGGCAGCGCCAAGCAGATTGTCGAGGAAGCACGGGGCTACGCGGTGGAACGGACCAACCGGGCCAACGGCGAAACTCACCGATTCAAGGCGGTTGTCAAGGAATACGAAGGGGCGGAAAGTGTGACCCGTCAGCGGCTGTATCTGGAGGCCATGGAGGAAATTCTGCCCCAGGTGGAGCATATTTATGTCATGGACAGGAGCCAGCAGAGCATTTTGCCGCTCTTTGATGTGACCCGAAAGGCAAGCCCGGCACAACCGTCCGACACAGCCAGGTAGCCTCGTTTCTTGCGTGCATCGAATCGATAACTTCTGCCAAACGACACAAACTTATGGATAAAATTATTCGTCCTCTCGTTCTCATCCTGCTGATCGCTGCCGGCATCGCCGTCTGGGACGGCTTCTTCATCCTCCCGGAAGGTCAGCAGGCCGTCATCACTCAGTTCGGTGCCCCGGTTGGTGCACCCGTGACCAAGGCCGGCCTCAAGTTCAAGACTCCTTTCATCCAGGTTGTGCAATATTTCGACAAACGGATCCTGGTATGGGACGGTGACCCCAATCAAATTCCGACCAACGACAAGACCTTCATTTACATGGACAACACCGCCCGTTGGCGTATTTCCGATCCCCTGCGGTTTCTCCAGGCCGTGGGCAATGAAAGACGGGCGACCTCCCTGCTCAACGATATCCTGGCTGGCACGGTGCGCGACTTGGTCAACAAAAACGATCTGATCGAAATCATCCGCAGTTCCGACTGGTCGCCGGATTATATGGCCGCAACGGTGCAGTCGCGGGATATGGTGGTGCCGCCCAAGGTCGGTCGGGACAAGATCAGCCAGATGGTGTTGGATGCCGCTTCGAAAATCACTCCTCAATACGGTATTGAACTGCTGGATGTGATGTTTACCCGGGTCAACTATATCGAGTCGGTTCGCTTGAAGGTCTATGACCGGATGATCTCCGAGCGCAAACGAATCGCGGCGGAAAAACGCTCGACCGGCGAGGGCCGCAAGGCCGAGATCCTGGGACGGGTTGACCGGGAATTGCAGGAGATCACCTCAACCGCCAAGCGGGAGGCCACCGAGATTCGGGGTAAGGCCGATGCCGAGGCGGCCAAAATCTACGCCCAGGCATATTCGAGCAACCCCGAATTTTTCGCTTTCCAGAAAAGTCTGGAGAGCTATCGTTCCATCATCGGTAAGAACACCTCGCTGGTGCTCTCGGCCGATTCCGATCTGTTTCGCTATCTGGAGCGGCAACGAATGCCGAATTGATCGTGGGAATCATTTTTTTGGAGCGCGACCGTACAGCGGGCGGTTAATCAAAGACAATGCCGGGGCCTTCATCGGCAAAACTTGGTCGTTGCTCCCGTGAATAGGGAATCCGGCCACGGTCCTCAAGCAATATCTCGAACTGGCGCAATTCGGCTTCGGTGGTGATGGCATCGAGGCCGAGCTGTTCATAGCGGCAATCGCAATGGATCAGCTGGCCGCCGCACCAGGGGCAGAGCTCCACCGGGCAGCCCAGTTCGTGATATTCGCCGGCGGTGGTGTGGCAGGCTGGACAGATATCTTCATCGAGCTGCAGCGGTTCATAGATGGGCAGGGCTTCAGCGGTGGCCGCGCAGACCGCCTCGAAAGCGGCGGCGTCGTCGTATCCGAAAAAATCAAGAAGCTCACGGGCGAGAAATCCGTCATTCATGCTGCCTTGAAATTCAATACCCTCGCTGGAGACCAGGTACAGGTACCGTTGTTCGGCGGTAATGGCCGCCAAAAGAAAGATGCCCTGGTGGCGGTTGACCAGTCGTACCTCGCGGACCCACTCCTCCCGGGCTTCGGGCAGGTAACTATAGAATTCCAGCAGTAGGCTGAGGCCAATACGGTCCTCGCGGTAGATGTCGAGCAGATCCTCCGCCTCCGCCCGGTCAGCCTCGGGAACGGCGTAGTCCATGGCGATGAGGATGGCTTTTCGTTGTTGGTGCAGATCGTTGAGCATTGTCTGTTGGTGAGAGGGAAGTGGGGTTGGTGGATATCCGAAGACGACTCGCGTACGAGCCCGCGGACGGTTGAATTTCAGGGGTAAATACGATAAGGTGGCCACCACGGTCCGTGGGGGGAGGAGTAGCGGTTCGGGGTTTCCTTGAATTGTCCGCCAAGTCGGTATCGCTCCGTCCGCATTCTACTCAAACCGCACCGGCTATGCATCTTTTTTGCCGCTTTGCCGTTCTTGCCGAGGCCTGGACGCCCCGCAGTCACCACCTCTTCCCTGAGATCGACGACCACCCTGTGCAGGAGGAAAATTTTCATGTCTGAGAACAACAATGGCCGGACCGCGGAATTGATCATCGACGGCAATCGATTCGAGCTGCCTCTCATCGAGGGGGTTGAAGGCGACAAGGCCATCGACATCCGCGATTTGTTGCGCGACACTGGCTATACCGTCTTTGATACCGGCTACAAGAATTCGGCCTCGTGCAGTAGTACCATCACCTTTCTCGACGGCAAGAAGGGCATTCTCCGATATCGGGGCTATGCCATTGAGGACCTGGCGGAAAAGTGCCTGTTCATCGAGGTCGCCTACCTGCTGCTGCACAACAAATTGCCCAATCGCGAGGAGTTGGAAAGTTTTCGTACCCTTTTGGAACAGCATGCGCTGATCCATGAGGACATGATCCACTTCTTTGACAAATTTCCGCCCAACGCCTCGCCGATGTCGATTCTATCGGTCATGGTCAACAGTCTCCACAACTTTTATCCGGAGATGAGCGCCGATCCGCTGGAAAATATCGATATGACCGCCAGCCGGCTCATTTCCAAGATCCGAACCATCGCGGCCTTTTCCTACAAGAAATCCATCGGGCAGCCGCTGGTCTATCCAAGAAATGATCTTTCGTACTGCGGCAATTTCCTCAACATGATGTTCAATACGCCGGTCAGGCCGTATATCGTGCTGCCCGAGGTGGTGGCTGCCCTGAACAAACTGCTCATCCTCCATGCCGATCACGAGCAGAATTGCTCGACTTCGGCGGTGCGGCTGGTGGGCAGTTCCGGCGGCAACCTCTACGCATCCATTTCGGCCGGAATCAACGCTCTTTGGGGCCCACTGCACGGCGGGGCCAACGAGGCGGTGATCCAGATGCTGGAAGCCATCCATAAAGATAACAACGATTATAAAAAATACATCGCCAAGGCCAAGGACAAGAACGATCCGTTCCGGCTTTCCGGCTTTGGCCATCGGGTCTATCGGACCTTTGACCCGCGCGGCAAGATCATCAAGGATGCGTGTGACGGCATTCTGTCGGTGCTGAACGTCCAGGACCCGTTGCTGGACATTGCCCGCAATCTGGAGGAGATCGTGCTGAACGACGACTACTTTGTCAGCCGCAACCTCTATCCCAACATCGATTTTTATTCAGGCATTATCTACCGGGCCCTCGGTATCCCCACCAATATGTTCACTGTCATGTTCGCGCTCGGCAGGCTTCCTGGCTGGATTGCCCAGTGGCGTGAAATGCGGGAGGACAAGGAAACAAAAATTTACCGGCCGCGCCAGATTTACATTGGTTTTCCGGCGCGTAAATTCGTTTCCTTGGCCGAGCGAAGCTGAGTCGAAGGGGGGCCTGCACCGGTACCCTCGCAGGCAGGGGTGATCGGAATTCGTCCGGCGCTCAATAGGTGATCCGGACCCGATAGGTGAGGGCTGTCTTCCCCTTGGGTGGAACGGTCACCTGCCAGGAGGCGGTGTTGGCCGATTCCTTGCGATGCGGCAGGGATTCGTCGAGGATCCGCCAATCACCGGGCATCGGTTCCCGGACCTTGACCGTGACCTGTTCGTCTTTCGCGTTGTTGAGTTGGAGGCTGTAGGCGCTTTCAAAGGCGTAATTGTAGCGGCCGCCGCCTTCGATTTTTTTGAAATCGGTCTGCCGCTTATCGGCGGTCACATCAAAGGCGTCGCCAAGATGCAGGCGCAAGGTTTCCTTTTCCGGCGTGTGATCCACCTTGTCCTCACCGACAAACTGGAGAAAGCCGCTGCCGTCTTTTTTGTACACGCGGACAATTCCTCCGGGAATGGGCATGCCCAGTCCGGATGCCGTGTCGTTGATGAGTTCGATAAACACACCCACCTTCATTTTGCGGCCAATTTCTCCTGCCTGTGCCGTGTAGTAATAGTCATGTCCCGCGAGCAGGTATTCCTTGCGGCACGCAACCCCGTCTGCCTGCAAGAGGGCCACCTGTTTTTTCTGTTTTTCGCCAATATCGGTCGGGCGATCAAGCGAGTAGAGATGATAGTCAAAGAGCGCCTCTTCCGTCATGGCTTGGGGGGCGGGCGCCATGGCCATGGGTAGGGCGTCCTTGGTCATGGCCCGGGCTTCGATGTCTCGCTGGACCACGTTGACGTCGCCAGCCACGAGCTGCAACCGAGCGCGGGGATAGCGTGCCCCGCTTTCGTTGGTCAAGGTGACCCAGCCGGAGAGATTGAGTTGGCTGTCCGCCGCATTCAATTCGGCCACATAGTCCGCCTGCCAGGAAAGACCGCCAGTGAGATAGGAGAGCTCCGCCTCCCTCTCCCCTGGTGTGGTGCTGTCCACCAGCATGGTCAAGGTCGGACGATCGCGCAAGTTGGCGGGAACATCCGGATAGACCAACCTGCCGACAGCCTCTGTTTCGATGCGATCACCAACCTGCAGCACCACGCCATCCCCGGCACTCAACACCTTGGCCGGCACCATCTGGTCTTCGCCGGTGGCGGGGTGTCGCTTGACCAAGGAGACTTCGCGTCCCACATATTTATGTAGCAGGGAGTGGGGCGTCAAAAGATCGTACTCGAAATTCTGCTCAAGAATGCGGAGGTCGCCGCTGTGGAGCAAGACGGTTTCCGGTTTGATCCGTGCGCTGACCTCGCGGAAGGCGAGGGTGTGGACCCCCTGGGGGATCACCACGTGTCGACGGTCCTTCACCAAGGCAAGATTTTTATTGTAGATGGTCACGCTGACGGCCTGCTGGTCTTGGGCGGATACCGTGATTTCAGGCGCGGCCAGGGCCAGCCCTTGACTGGCGCAGAGCAACAGGGTGGCAACAGAAAAAACGAGATGCTTCATCGGATTCTCCACGGCAGGATAGAAAAGGGAACGGACCTCGCCGACGATAGCATGTTCCGGTCCAAAAGAACACGATGTTTAGCTTTCGGCGACGGTATTGCGGCTGATGAAGTCGTTGAGTTGGCTTTGTTGTTTGTTGGACAGAGGTCCGAACTGCATGCACAGTCGTTTGACCCGCAGGGTGCTGAACATGGAATTGGGCAGGGTCTGTACTTCATTGACCAGGGAAACGGGGACGTTGGGCAGGTAAAAACGGGATTGCGCCTGGAAAATATCGAGATGGCGCGGCAGGGGTATATCGTATTCAAAGGCGACAAGATGGACGGCGAGTCCCCCGAGACCGACATCGACAATGGTGCCGGTGTCCATGCCGAAAAACACCAAGGTGTCGTTCTTGATGCGGTATCGTTTGTGCTGGCGTCGTTCTCTGGCGACGGGAGTGTCCGCCTTCATCGCCTGTTCCATCGGTGCTCTGCCACGGAGGTCACGGGGTACAGGCATTGAATTGTTGACAGTATTCACGCACCAGTTGCCAACGCTGCGGCGGGCGGAGGCGAAAATAGATGGGGCTGAGCATCAGGATACGGATTGCTTCGCGCGGCTTCATGGTCCTACCTCCTTGCGGGTCGTTGTTTTTTGGTATGCAAAAAACGATCCTATCAAGGAACTTGTTGAATTGTAAGCGAAAAAGCTGAGGGGGAAATGATGGCTGCCCGGTGTCGTACATTTGACGGCCCGAATGTTTCGAAAAAGCGAAAAACCAAGGTTCTTTTTCCGTATTCGTGAACCAAGGTGGCGTTGGTCCCGCCCTGCACGCATGCGATGTCTATACTGCATCGTTGCGGAAAAAGAAAAGAAAAAAAGGTTACTCGTCCTTGTCGAGGCTCGTGCCGTGGCGCAGTTGCACCACCAGCGGTACCCGGAGGGGCATGGCCGATTCCATGGAGTCCTTCAGCAGGCGAGAGACGGGATCCAGCTCGGTTTCCGGCACCTCGAGGACCAATTCATCATGAATTTGCAGCAACATGCGGGCGCGGAAATCGCGTCGCAGCAGTTCACGATGTATCCGCAGCATGGCCAGTTTAATAATGTCGGCGGCCGTGCCTTGAATAGGGGTGTTGATGGCGGTCCGTTCGGCGAACTCGCGCTGCACGCGATTGGCGCTGTTGATCTCGGCGAGCGGGCGGCGGCGACCGAGCAGGGTGGTGACGAAGCCATCCTTTTTAGCTTGTTGGATCGTTGACGCCATGAAATCCTTTATTCCGGAAAAATGGGCGAAATAACGATCGATAAAGAGCTGGGCATCCTTGCGACTGACGTGCAGCTGACTGGACAGACCAAAGCTGGACATGCCGTAAACAATGCCGAAATTGATGGTTTTGGCCACTCGCCGCATCTCGGCGGTGACCAGCTCGGGGGAGACGTTGAAGATCTCTGCCGCCGTGCGCCGATGAATGTCTTGACCACCTTGAAAGGCGGCGATCAATTCGCGATCCTGGGAGTAATGGGCCAACACGCGCAGATCAATCTGCGAATAATCTGCGGCCAGCAACAGGCAGCCGTCGGCGGCGATAAAGGCCGACCGGATGCGGCGTCCCTCCTCGGTGCGGATGGGAATATTCTGCAGATTGGGGCTGCTCGAACTGAGGCGTCCTGTGGCGGTGCCACACTGATTGAACGAGGTATGGACCCGGCCGGTGCGAGGATTGCGCAGGCTCGCCAGTTTGTCGACATAGGTCGATTTGAGTTTGGCCAGATTGCGATACTGAAGGATCAATGCCGGCAGTTCATGGTCGAAACTGAGGTTTTCCAGGACCTTGACGTCGGTGGACCAGCCGGTTTTGGTTTTGCGTCCCTTGGGGAGTTGCAATTTCTCGAACAGGACTTCGCCCAACTGCTTGGGGGAGTTGATGTTGAAGGACATGCCGGCGGCCTGGTAAATGGACAGTTCATCGGTGCGCAGGCGGCGGTCGAATTCGGCTGAGAGGCGGGCGAGTTTATCCGCATCGACCCGGATCCCTTCTCGCTCCATGGCGGCCAGCACGGGGACCAGCGGCCCTTCGACCTCCCGAAGCAGCGCCAGCAGATCGGCCCGTTCCAGTTGCGGCAGCTGCTCCTGGTACAACCGCAGTGCCCCATATACGTCCTCGCAGCTATAGTTCTTGGCGGCCTCCAAGGGAACTCGACAAAAGGCGTCCTCGCTTTTATCGGCATGGGTGACTTCCTCGTAACTGGTCATCCGTAGGTTAATCTCACCGCAAAGATCGTCGAGTTTGTAGGTTCGCCGGTCCGGAGCCAGCAGCCAGGCACCGATCATGGTGTCGTGGAGCGGACAGGCCAGCTGTATGCCGCCATTGCAGGGGGCGGACAGGACAGCCAGATCGAATTTCAGATTGTGGCCGATTTTGGTGGTCCCGGGATGTTCGAGCACCGGGCGGAGAAATTCGATGAGCCGGTCAAGGGGGAGTTGGCCCGCAACCAGTTCACCCGCCTCGTCGCGATGGCCGCAGGGAAGGTACCAGGCCTCCCCGTCCTCGGTGCAAAGCGATACCCCCACAAGCCGGGCTTTGAGAGGATCCAGGGAGTCGGTTTCTGTGTCGACAGCCACCAGGGATGCCCCGGCAAGGCGTTCAGCGAGTGCCGCCAACTGTTCTTGGTGCCGAACCAAATGAAAACGGGAAGTATCGATGCGGGCCGGTCTGGTCTCTTCCTTGAGCAGGGAGTGAAATTCCAGTTCCAGCAGCAAGGCCCGCAGTGCCTCGATGTCGGGCTCGGGCAAGCGGTACTGTTCAAGATCGCCAGGGGTTTCGGCGGAGGTGTTGAGCCGCACCAGTTCCCGCGACAGAAAGGCCGCGTCTCGATTGTCGCGGATTTGCTGGATGATTTTGGAAGGTTTCAGGCTGGCAACAACCGCATACAATCCTTCCAGGCTTCGATGCTCGGCAATCAGTTTTTGTGCCGATTTAGGGCCGACGCCGGGTACGCCGGGTATGTTATCCGAACTGTCTCCGGTCAGGGCGAAGTAATCGAGCAGCAAGGACGGAGGCAGTCCGTACTTTTCCTCCACCGCGGCTTCATCCATTACTCGATCGTTCATCGGATCCCACAGGGTGATGCCCGGCGATACCAGTTGGAGCAGATCCTTGTCGCCGGAAACGATCACCACCCGATACCCCTGTCCGGCCATCTTCTTTGCGACCGAGGCGATCAGATCATCAGCCTCCTGATCCTCGTGTTCCAGGTTGAGAATGCGATAGGCCGCGACCATTTTGCGGATGTAGGGGATCTGCGGGATCAGATCCTCGGGCATCGGCGGTCGATTGGCTTTGTATTGGCCGTAGAGCCGGTGGCGGAAGACCGGTCCCTTGGTATCAAAGGCGACCGCTAGATAGCGGGGATTGCGTTCTTTGATCAGGCGGCGGAGGATGGCGGTGAAGCCGAAAATAGCGTGCGTCGGCAGGCCATGCGAATTGGAGAGCGGTTTGATGGCATGATAGGCGCGATAAATATAGGCGCTGCCATCGATCAGGTACAGTTCAGGGGTGGTCATTAGCTCTCTGGGATGAGGAATGGGACAGGAAAAGACGCCTCAGGCCGGGCCCTCAGCTCGGAAAATAACGGTTCAATCCGCACGCGGCCAACCCGTGCTGTGTATGTACACGGCAAACCGTCCGGAGACCAAGAATTTTTTCCCCTTTTCCTCTGCTCGACCTACACATGATCGAAAAAAAACCCGCCTGTAAGGCGGGTAGCTCGAGAACGAATACTTGCGGCTGCGTGCCTGCAAGCAACTATGCGGAATGGATTGCTAGGCTTGCCCTACTCGCACCCAGGTGGCCTGCAAGCCCTTGTCGCCTTCTTCCATGGCGAACAGCACTTCGTCGCCCTCGGCGAGGTCGTTAATGGTGACATCCTTGAGGGCATTGGCATGAAAGAACACATCGAGCTTGTCATCGGTGACGATGAACCCGTACGCTTCATCCGGAACCAGTTTGCGGATGATCCCCAAGGCGTTGTTGTCAACCGTGGCACCCGGGAGTTTAGCGCTCTTGTGATTTTGCTTTTTCTTGACGATTTCTTTCAACTGTGCGCCCAGAACGTCAAAGGCTTCGGTCAGCAGGCTGCGAACACTTTCGCCCCATCGCTTGACCGCCACGGTATCGTTGGGCACGGAGGCTACCAGGCGGACCTCGTATCCCCCTTCTTTGTAGCCTGGGGTGGCTTCGATGGTCACGCGCAGGTGGAGAACGAAATTGGCATAATGTCGAATGAGCTTATTGCGTTCTTCCTCTATTTTTTCCTGCCAGCTCTTGCGGATATCAAGATTTTTAGCTTCGATTTTCAGTTCCATAGACATCCTCCACTGAGAACGGCGGCAGCGACCCCATGCCGCTGCCATGAGGTCATTCCTCGGCATCCAGGATTCAGGGTCGCGGGTTTCTTCGTTCCCTGCACCTCCCGCACATGAGTATTATCGGGTTGGGAGGTATGCGAACCGCACACAAAGGGGCTGATAAGAGCAGGATACCGATTGACCATGAATCAACTATAGACATTGCCAAGGCCGGAAATCAAGAGAAAGAACGACATTTTCTTGACGGGACCGTAGAGGGGCCGGTAGAGTAACGGTATGAATACTCAAGACAAAATAGGTGTTTTGCTGTTGAACCTCGGCGGTCCCGAGCGGCTTGAGGATGTGCGGCCCTTTCTGTTCAATCTGTTTTCCGATCGGCAGATCATTCGGCTGGGGCCCGCTTTTCTGCAGAAAACCATCGCTCGGATCATTGCCCATCGACGCGCTCCGAAAAGCATGGCCAACTACCAGCGTATCGGCGGTGGTTCACCCATCCGGCTGAGGACCGAGGAGCAGGCGGCGGCCTTGGAGCGCGCCCTGCAAGGGGACGGCTCCTTTGTGGTCCGGCCGTGCATGCGCTATTGGCACCCCTTTGCCGATGAGGCGTTGCGGGAGATGGCTGCCGCCAAGGTTGACCGGCTCATCGCCCTGCCGCTCTACCCTCATTACTCGATCGCCACCACTGGTTCGTCATTGACCGATCTGCGCCGGACTCTCGCTCGCATGGGGCTACGCCTTCCGGTTCGGGAAATTGATTCCTGGCCCATTGAGCCACAGTAC
Source organism: Desulfobulbus propionicus DSM 2032 (assembly GCF_000186885.1). Classification (GTDB taxonomy): domain Bacteria; phylum Desulfobacterota; class Desulfobulbia; order Desulfobulbales; family Desulfobulbaceae; genus Desulfobulbus; species Desulfobulbus propionicus. The sequence continues at coordinate 828,310 of NC_014972.1, forward strand.
GTTGCCTCCTTGGTCGCGCGGATCAAAGAGGGCGTGGGGGGCTTTGCCGGCCAACCCGTGCAGGTGGTCTACAGCGCCCACAGCCTGCCGGTGCAGTTCATCCGCGAAGGCGATCCCTATGTGCGTCATCTGGAACAAACGATTCGGGCCGTGGAAGAGGCGACCGGAGTTCCCGGGCGGCTGTGCTACCAGAGCCGCAGCGGTCCGGTGGAGTGGCTTGGTCCGGCACTGCCTGAGGTGATCGAGGAATTGGCGAAGCAGGGATGCATCAACATGCTGGTGGTGCCGATTTCTTTTGTTTCCGATCACGTGGAAACACTCTACGAGATCGACATCCAATACCGGGAAATGGCCGAGGGGCTTGGCATCCGGTTCGCCGCTACCAGGGCGCTCAACGACGATCCCAGTTTTATCGCGGCCCTGCGGTCCCTGGTTCTGGCCAATCTCGCCGTTTGATTGGTCAGACGTTGGGCTGGCTGGCGGTCGGGAAGCTGCGCATGCGCACGTTCATGAGAATGCCGATTGCCACCATATTGGTCAGCAGTGAAGAGCCGCCGTAGCTGAACAGGGGGAGCGGCACGCCGACCACCGGCAGGAATCCCATGATCATGAACAGGTTGATCACCGCCTGCCAAAAGATCAGCATGATGCAGCCAAAAGCCAGGATCGAGCCGAATTTGTCCTTGGCCGACATGGCGATGTTGATGCCCCAGATGAGCATGAAAAAATAGCAGCTCAAAAAAAACAGCGATCCGGCAAATCCCCATTCTTCCGCCCAGACCGAGAAAGCGAAGTCCGTATGCCGCTCAGGGAGAAAATGGAGATGCCCCTGGGTGCCTTCCATGAATCCCTTGCCGAATACCTTACCGCTACCCACCGCGATTTTCGACTGCATGATCTGATAACCATGGTTCATGGGATCGCCTTCCGGATTGAGGAAGGTTTCGATCCGTTTTCGTTGGTAGTCTTTCAGGAGAAATTTCCAGCCGATAAAGATGCACGCCAGTCCGCTGCCGCTGAGAATGCCGAGGGTGCTCCAGCGCAGGCGGACGAACAGGGTCATGGAGACAAAAATAATGGCGCAGATCAGGGCGGTCCCCAGATCGGGTTGCAGCATGATCAGCACAAACGGCAGGGCGGTAAGGAACACCGGTTTGATCAGATCGCGCAACCGGTAGCCGCCGGGAACGTCCATGTGGGCATAGCAGGACGCCAGGACCAGGATGAGTGCCAACTTGGCCGGCTCAGACGGCTGGAGATTGAAAAAACCGAGATCGATCCAGCGCTGGGAACCGGCGATGGCCTTGACAAACAGCAGGGTGTAGATGAGCAGCGCCAGGATGATGGCATAGAGCGCATAGCCGAATTTGGCGATCCGCTGATATTCCTGGGTCAGCACCACCAGAATGAGAACCAGGCCCACCGAGAAAAAGAGCAGCTGTTTGTAGAAAACCGAGGACGCGCCGTTGTCCGCGATATAGGTGGAACTGTACAGATTGGTCAGCGCCATCCCCCCCACGAGAAGCAGCATCAAGAGCATGACCCAATCGAAGTGGTGCAGCAAACGTCTGTCAAATTGAAACATATCGGTCAGTTGGTCGGTTGATTCGGTTGGCCGCCTTCTTCCTCGGCTTCATCGGGAGGCGGGTCGGTTTCTTCAATCATGTCCTGGGAGAGGATAACCCGATTGCCGCTTGCCGTGTCCGCCGTGTTTTCCGCCGACCCCTTCAATTTATCCTCGAAATACCTGTTGAGAATTTTGGCGGCGATCGGCGCCGAGGCGGAACCGCCGTGCAGGCCGTGCTCGACCAGCACGGTAACCACGATTTCCGGGTTGGCTGCCGGGGCAAAGCAGGTAAACCAGGCGTGATCCCGGTATTCATAGGGAATGTTTTCTTCTTTCAGATGCTTGTACTGGGCAAGCCGCACCACCTGCGCGGTACCGGTCTTGCCGCCGACAATGATCCCATGGGCATCGATCTGCGCCTCCCGTCCGGTTCCCCGCCGACCGTTGACCGCCTCGATCATGCCCTCGCGCACCAGCTTGAGGTTCCGTCCCTGCCCCGACAGTCGTGAAAGCACCTCTGGCTGAAAGGAGCTGACCAGCTTGCCGTCCGGGTCCCTGACCTGTTCGACAATCGTCGGTTTGTACAGGGTACCGCCATTGGCGATCACCGAGGTCATCAGGGCGATCTGCAACGGAGTGGTCAAGTCATACCCCTGGCCGATGGCGATGGAAAGGGTTTCTCCTTCATGCCATTTGACCCCATAGCGTTTCTTTTTCCATTCCGAGGTCGGAACAATACCTGCTTTTTCATGCTCCATTTCCACCCCGGTTTTTTCGCCCAGGCCGAACAGCTTGGCGTAGCGCCCCAGTCGATCGACACCCAGTTTCAGGCCAACCTGGTAAAAATAGACGTCGCAGGATTCCCCCAGTGCCCGGCGTAGACTGACGGTGCCATGGCCACCTTTTTTCCAGCAGCGATAGACGCGGTTGCCGAAGCGGTAAAAACCGGGGCAGAAAACAGTGGTATCGGGGGTGACAATGCCTTCGGCCAGTCCGGCAAAGGCGGTGACCGGTTTGTAGGTCGAGCCTGGCGGATACTGCCCCTGGACGACCTTGTTGATCAGCGGATGCAGGGGATTGTCGAGCATCTCCTGCCAGGCCTTCTGCGAGATGCCGCCGACGAATTCCTCCAGGTGCAGTTCGGGCGCGCTGGCCAGCACCAGCAGGCGGCCGGTGTTGGCTTCCATGGCCACCACCGCGCCGGCACGATTCTTCGCCGCCATCTCCTCCTCGGCGATTTTTTGTAGCTCCACATCCAGGGTCAGATGCAGGTCATTGCCCGGCAGCGGCTCGTCCCCTTTGAGGTTCTGCTGTTCAAATCCCAGGGCGTTGACTTCTTTGTTGTCATGCCCTTTTTCGCCGCGTAGGTCGACCTCACGCAACCGTTCCAACCCCATCTTGCCAATGAGATCGCCGCCCTTGTAGCGAGTCTTGTCCGCCTTGTCCAGTTCCGCCTTGCTGATCTCGCCCATGTAACCGATCAGATGCGAGGCCAAGTTGCCGAAGTGGTAGATGCGCAGCGGCACGACCTCGATTTTGATCTCGGGCAGATACATGCGGTTGTTCTCGATCCTGGCCACGGTTTCCCAGTCGATATCCTCGGCGAGCCGCACCGGCAGATGCCCCGGGGTTCCGGACATCTTGCGGATTTTTTCCAAGAGCACGGATGGGTCTTCCCTGAGTATCCGGGTCAGATTCTTGAGCCACTCATCATCGATCTTGTTGTTTTCCCGCATCCAGACAACATTGAACGACGGCCGGTTGGTGACGATTTCCCGCCCCTTGCTGTCGTAAATATTGCCGCGCGGCGCGGCGATTTCCACCGAGCGCACCCGATTGGAATCGGCCAGGGTGCTGTAGTAGTCGCCTTGTTGAACCTGGAGAAACCAGAGACGGGTGACGATCACCGCAAAGAAAAATATCAAAATAACAACGGCATAAAGAGCTTTTTTTCTGTAGCCGTTCAGGTCGCTCTCGTCGCGTTGGGTCAGCTTGGTCACGCCGTTGTCCTTGCGGCGCTCGGCGTCGAGCAGGGGCTCCGCTCTCTTCCGGTTGGATTTCCGGATATTGTTCCCATTGCTGCCTAACAGATCGGCCACACTCATCGCGGATGTTCCTCCTAACCCCGGTTTACCCTTCAGGCCTTCCGTCTGCGCCGGTTATCGTTGCGCAGCCGGAGCCTGTTCCAGGGGAGATAATTGCGATGCGAGTATTTTTGCACCAGATCGAACACATAGAACATCGGAAAGGTCAGGGCGGCGACCAGCAGGGCACGAACCGCCATCCGCCACATGGACCAGGCGACCATCTGGCCAGGCTGAAGCAGTTCAAGCAGCAGGTAGACCAGCCAGGAGACGACGAGATAGCTGCCGCCGACTAGGGGTATTTGATACAGCGACTCACTGATGGGCAACTTGCCGGCTATGGTCCGGATGAGAAAAAAGCCGCTGAAGCAGATCAGGGCATAGGTTCCGAGTACGGTTCCGGAGAACACGTCAAGGACGCAGACCAAGGGAAAAAGGATGACCAGACTGCGCAGTACATCGAGCCGATAGGCTAGATAGGCCACCAGAACATAGTACAGATCCGGCGCCAGCAGCCAAACGGGCATGGGCATGAAAATAGTTGTCTGCAGGATAACCAGCAGCATGCCGACCACAATAAAGTTCGCAACAACCATTGTCCGTCACTTCCGCATCTTTTCCGAACCCAGCCCCAGACAGGGTGTTTGGCGAGCCAGCCCAGCCAAGATCAAGGCTGCGCCATCTGCTTGATCTCGATCATGTTCGGCTGATGAAGGATCAGCAGGTTTTCGAGTTTCTGGTAATCGACCGAGGGGGTCACCTCGATCTCATGAAACATGCCGCGGGGTTTTTTGATGATCTTGGACACCACGCCCACCTGCAACCCGGTGGGGAACACGCCGCCATATCCGGCGGTGACCACATGATCCCCTTCCTTGACCTCGGCGGTTTTGAGGATGTACTCCAAGCGGTAGGTCAAGGTGCCGTTGCCTTTGAGGATACCGCGCACCCTGGTTTCCTGCAGCAGGACATCGATGGCGCTGGACGGGGCGATGGCCAGCAGCACCTTGGCGTAATTGGGGGTGATGGTGAACACCTGGCCGACGACACCGTCGTTGTTGACCACCGGGTCGCCCTTCATGATCCCGCTGTTGGAACCTTGATCGATGATCACCGATCGGAACATGGCGGAGGGATCTTTGCCGATGATCGTCGCCGCCACACTGCTCTGCTCGCCCAGGGTGTTTTTGAACTCCAGCAGTTTGCGCAGACTGGCGTTGGTGGCCATGGCCTCGCGGCTTTTGTTGAGGAGCTGTTCGTTTTCCTGCAGCTGCTGCACCAGGCGTTTATTTTCCTCGCGCAGGCGCAGGCTGTCCTGGAGAATATCGATGTATTCGCTTTTAAATTTCTCCACGGATGCACTGCCGATGGCGACAAACTTCTGCAACGGTCCCGCCGCTTCAAGGATCAGCTTGTGCAGCGAGCCAAAATTCTGGCTGCCCAGGGTGGAGACCAGAAAGATAAACGCCGAGGTCAACAGAAAGCCGGCAAGCAGGACGATACGGAAAAGCCGAAAGTGATCGCTTCGTTTTCTGGAGCTTTTTTTTCTCATGAAGATACGGCGGAAATCAACAATGCACCGGGCGGATGACAGAAGAATACAAACAGACCTTCGGGCGCGCCAGGATTAATCGATGGCTATTTCTCGAAGAATTTCCAAGTTATCCAAGGCTTGGCCGGAACCGAGCACCACCGAGGACAGTGGGTCGTCAGCGACAATGATCGGCATGCCGGTTTCGAGTTTCAGCCGCGTGTCGAGATTTTTCAGCAGGGCGCCGCCGCCGGTCAGCACGATGCCCGAGTCGACGATGTCGGCGGACAGTTCGGGAGGGGTCTGTTCCAAGGCCACGCGCACGGCGTCAACGATCACATCAACTTGTTCGGCAATGGCGGATTGAATTTCCTTGGAGGTAATGGTCAGAGTTTTGGGGATGCCGGACACCAGGTCGCGGCCCTTGATGTCCATGGTTTCGTACGGTTCCTCCGGCAGCACGTTACCGATGGTGGTCTTGATCTCCTCGGCGGTGCGTTCGCCGATGGCCAGATTGTGCTTGCGCTTGATGAACTGCAGGATGGCATCATCCATCTTGTCCCCGGCCACACGCACCGATTTGGCGTAGACGATGCCGGCCAGGGAGATCACCGCCACTTCGGTGGTGCCGCCGCCGATATCGACGATCATGTTGGCGGTCGGCTCGGTGATTGGCAGGTTGGCGCCGATGGCCGCTGCCATCGGTTCCTCGATGAGGTAGACCTCCCGGGCGCCGGCCGATTCCGCCGTATCGCGCACCGCTCGCTTCTCCACCTGGGTGATGCCCGACGGCACGGAGATGATGATCCGGGGGTGGACCAGGGTACGGCGGTTGTGCACTTTATTGATGAAGTAGCGCAACATGGCCTCGGTCACTTCGAAATCGGCGATGACGCCGTCCTTCATCGGCCGGATGGCGACGATATTGCCTGGGGTGCGGCCGAGCATCTCCTTGGCCTCCTTGCCCACCGCCAGTACCCGGCTGCCGCGAGCGTCCTTGCGGACCGCGACCACTGAAGGTTCACGCAGAACGATCCCTTTGCCCTTGACATACAGCACGGTATTCGCGGTACCGAGATCGATTGCCAAATCGTTGGACATCCAGCCAAAAAGAAAATTGAACGGAGAAAACATTCCGATATCACCTGTAAAGTCATAATGTTGTCAGCGCGCTTGATACACAGCGAATGGCAGGAAGGATGCTGGCGGCTGAGCTGTGAAAAAGAGAAGGATCATCAAAAAGCCCTTTACATTACCAACAGAACCGGTGCTTGGCAATCGATATGGGCTTGGCAATCGATATGGCGGGGAGACGAAAAAGAATTGAGAAAAACTTGACAGCCACATGGCAAGCATGGTAATTGCCATTCCAACAAATGCATGGGGCTATAGCTCAGCTGGGAGAGCGCTTGAATGGCATTCAAGAGGTCACCGGTTCGATCCCGGTTAGCTCCACCATTACACAGTCCGGCGACATCCGCCGTTGTCCATCAAACCCGCTTCCTTCCTTAGGAAGCGGGTTTTTTGTTGTCCGTCAACGTCCATGGTGATACGCTCAAATCCATGAAATTTGGGGGTAGATTTGGGGGTGTTTTGGCTTACCCCTAAGCGAGATACCCCCAAAACGTGGAGATTACCGTAATGGCTAAAAAAATAGTACCGTTGACGGATATCAAGATAAAAGCTCTCAAACCCCAGGCCGCCGCCAAAAAAGTGTTCGATGGAGGTGGTCTTTTCCTGCTTATCACGCCTTGCCGGTGGCAAACTTTGGCACCTGAAATACCGTTTTGGGGGTAGCGAGAAACTACTTGTCCTAGGCGCCTACCCCCAAACCAGCCTTACAAAGGCACGCCAAAAGCGTGATGAGGCCAAATTGCTGCTTGCTGTCCGCACCGTGGGCGAAAACTTCACCCCGGCCAAGTTCAACACCTGGGGCGCAAAGGCCTTGGCCGGGATTGGCCATGCTGCCGACACCATCATGGACCGGTCGGTGGTTCTGGAGCTGCGCCGCAAGTTACCCCACGAGGAGGTGGACCGGCTCAGGTATGCCGGGCCTGATCTGTTCAGCACCCTGCAAGAGAAACTAACCCGATTCGCTAACGACTACAGCGAGCAGGTTCGGCGCACGCGACCACCTTTGCCGTCATGCCTGAACGATCGTGCCCAGGACAATTGGGAACCGCTGCTGGCAATTGCCATGGTTGCCGGTGGCCAGTGGTTGGAAATCGGCACCAGGGCGGCCGTTAAACTGTCCGGCGGCGGAAACCCGGTTGAAACTATCGGCATCGAGCTATTGGCCGATATCAAGGAAATCTTCGAAATGAATGAGAGGGACAGAATCAGCACCGCCGATCTGATTAGAGCCTTGTGTGATAACGATGAGAAGGCCTGGGCGACCTACAACCGGGGAAATCCAATCTCTCCACGGCAGCTGGCCAACAAGCTGAAAGGGTATGGCATCACCAGCACCACACTGCGGTTTCGGCATACGGGATTGGCCAAGGGGTATGAAAGAAAACAATTCGAGGAGGCCTTTTCCCGGTATATACCCATGGAATATCGTGTTTTATCCGTAACAGCGTAACAATCATGAAAAAACATCAAGTTGAGCCGTAACGCATTCCGTAACATTCCGTAACGTAACGGATTGATTCCGTAACGATTACGAGAAATGCCGAAACGACTGGGCATGATGTTGTTACGGGAAGAAATAGTGTTACGATACCCGTTCGATGCTCTGGTGGTGATAATGGCCAGGTGACTGGCGTCCCTCTTGTGTTGCTCTTCTTTGCCGGGTGTCGTTGCGTTCGCTGCTCCTGGAAAAGTCGGGGCCGATTTCTGCAAGGAGAGTGATCAGGTGGGCAGTGGTGCCAGTGATCCGCTTCCGATGCGTTCCTGGTGCCCGTTCGATGCTTTGGTGGTGATCGTGGCCAGGTGGTCGCGGTCCCTTGGTGTTGATCTTCTTTGACGGCTCGGTGTGCTACCGCTGTGCCTGGCCAGATCGTGACCGATTACCTATAAAGAGGAGTGATCAGGTAGGCCGGTGGGTCGGTGATCCGGTCCCCGGTGGTGTGGGCTTGGTGGCGGTGTCGACGTTGTTATGTTGGCTGTCGGTGTCCGTCGGTGGTTGCATGGCGTGGGTGGTAATCCGCTGCCGGGTACGTCCCCGGTGCCCGTTCGATGCCCTGGCGGTGATCTTTTTTGCCGGCTGCCATTGTGCCTGGCCAGGTCGTGGCCGATTACCTGCAAAGAGAGTGATCAGGCGGGCCGTTGCTGGTGGTGCTCCGGCCCCCCGCGGTGTGGCCCTCGGTGGTGTTGACGTTTTTCTCCGTGCTGTACCTTAACAAGCCGCTGCTAGGCTTTCGCTTACCAAGCGGTTCAGGCTCACATTTCTTTCCGCCGCTTTGATCGCAAGTGCCCGGTGCGTGTCGGCAGTTACCCGAACCTGGAACTTGCCGCTGAATTTTTTTGTGGCCAGCGGTGCGGGGATCTTCTCGCCATTTTGGGCCATATCCGCTGCAACGTCGGCAACTACCTGTCGAATCCCTTTCAAAGCCCCTTCTGGGGTTGAGTCAAGCCAGCTCAGGCTTGGAAACTCAGCGCACAGCCCCACATGTTCTTGATCTTCTTCAGACCACGTTACCCGGTATGTGTAGTGATCGTGTTCTAGCATGTTATTTCTCCTGCTTGTTCAACTTGTCGATGGCTTTCAACACTTGCCGCACTTGGTAGACTTTGGCCATGCCCTTACTGTCTTGAATGTTCACGCGGGGGTCCCCGATCCAAGGCGTTTTGTATATCCGGTGACTTGTCCCCATTTGCCGGGCTTCTCCGAAATAATACTCACACACCTTGCACAAATCCGAGAATTTGACGTTGGTGTGGTTGTTCCGAATACTTTGAACAAGTTGGTCTATTCTATCCATGTCTCAATAGTATCAATAGTGGTATCGTTTGTAAAGCCATTGCTATTGTCAGGTTGCTTTCATTGGCGTGGTGATCCGGTCCGGTGGTGTGGGCTTGGTGGGGCTGTCGACGTTGTTCTGTTGGCTGGCGGTGCCCGGTGGGCTCTCCGGTGTTTAGCAATTCTCTTCTTTGATGGCGGTCGTTGCTCTCGCTGTGCCTGGCCAGATCGTGGCCGTTTGGAGGCAAAGGGAAGAATCCGCCGGCTTGTCGGTGGTCTTCTGTCTAATCCTCGATAGTGGTGTTGGCGATGCTCTTTGGGCTTGGGGCGGCTGGCCGTGGCGACTTCGAGGCATGGGGCTGTGCTGAGGCGGTTCGCTCCACCATTACACAGTCCGGCGACATCCGCCGTTGTCCATCAATCCCGCTTCCTGCCTTAGGAAGCGGGTTTTTTGTTGTCTTGTGTGCACAGCGCAGACACGCATCCTACGATGCAGGGAGGCAAGCAACTTTGACGAAACCGCAAACGGGGAGGATGCGACGGGTCTGTGTGGGGGAGATCCCAAGGAGGGGTGTGCGCAGCTGATTTTTTCTGCAAAACCGGTCTTCCTGAACCGGTCGCGTCTCCTGTTCGGCCATGGTGTTATCCGGCCGGGCGCTCGTCGGTTTTGGTTTCATTGTGGTGAGACGTTCGCTTTGCCCCGTGAATTGGAAGCACGACGGTGAACGTTGCCCCTTTTCCCAGACGACTCTCGACGCGAATTTCGCCTCCGTGCGCGTGCACGATGCCATGACTCACCGATAACCCCAGCCCTGTCCCCTTGACCGCCTCCTTGGTGGAGAAGAACGGTTGAAAAATTCGATCCAGGTTTTCGGGCGCAATCCCTCCGCCGCTATCCTTGACCGCCACCGCCACCTTGTCCCCCTCCCGCCAGGTTCTGATCGCAACGACCCCGTTGCGGCGACCGCAGGCATCGCAGGCATTGGTTAACAGGTTGAGGAAGACTTGCTTGATTTGGTCGGGGACAGCCTCGATTGCCGGCAGGTCGTCCGCGTAGTCACGTTCGACCCGGATCTGTTTTTTAGTGAATACATTTGTTTGCAGCAGAAGGAGAGAGTCGAGGGCCTGATGGATGTTCATTAGCGTTTTTCGTCCCGAAGAAGGACGATTGAATTCCTGTAGGCTGCGGATCAAATGTTTCATGCGTTCGCTTTCACCGATGGCGGCATCCACCAATTCTCTCTCCTCATCCTCAAGCGTTACCCATTTTTTCAACCCTTTGAGGACCGTCATGATGCCCTGGAGCGGGTTGTTGAATTCATGGGCAATGGAAGCGGAAAGCATGCCGATGGCGGAGAGCTTTTCCGCATGCAGCACCTGCTTTTGCGATTCCTGCAGTTCATGGGTGCGCTCTTCGACCTTTCGCTCCAGCTCAGCGTTCAGTACCCTGAGCTGCTCTTCGGCTTGTTTCAATCGAGAGATGTCGCGAGCCGCCGCAAAGACCCCGGTGACCTTATGCTCCTCGTCCGTCAGCACCGTGGCATTGTAGAGAACCGGAGTCACATGGCCGTCGCGGTGTCGGATTTCCAGGGGGAAGTCCCGCACCATGCCCGTTTGAAATGCCTGCCGATAGCTGGCCTGTGCCTTGTCGGGTTCGGTGAAGTAGGCGCTGAAATCCGTGCCGATCATTTCCTCCCGGGAATAGCCGGTTGCCTGGCTGCTCGCCGCATTCACATCCCTGATCCTGCCTCCGGCGTCGATGGTCACCAGGGGATCGAGGTTGACCTCGATCAGCTTTCGGGCATAGGCCTCCGCTTTCTGCAGCCGTTTTTCGCCGAGGAGACGTTCGGTGATGTCATGGACGATGGAAAAATTGAGTTGTTGATCCTGATAGACGATGGGCGTTGCATGGACTTCAACGGTCCGGATCCCTCCACTGGCCAAACGGTGAGGGACGATCATTTGCTTGATCGTCTGTGCCCGCAACTGCTGCATCAGCTCATCGATCTGTTCTTGCGGGAGCATGTTGACCTGGTTGATGTTCATGGACCGCAGTTCTTCCCGGGAGTAGCCGTAGAATTGGGCGGCGGCCTCGTTCGCGTCTAAAATGGCACCGTTTGCAGGATCGACCAGAACCATGATCGAGCTATGCTGTTCAAACAGTTTGCGGAAATGCTCTTCTCTGGCAGCCAGGGTTTCGACCAGCCGTTTGTATGCGGTCATGTCTCTGGCGGTTGCATAGGTGAGTTTTTCCTCCTTGTCGACATAACCACGCCACGAGAGCCAACAGATCGTTCCGTTCTTTCGCAGGTAGCGGTTTTCGAAATCGAGGATCACGCCTTCCCGCATCTGCCGGGCAGCCGCATCCAGTGTCCGCTGCCGGTCTTCGGCGTGGACAAAGTCCATGTAGGGTCGTTCGAGCAGTTCGGATTCCGAGTACCCAAGCAGCTCGATGCCGGCCGGGTTGATTTTCTTGAAACAACCCTGCTTCAGGTCGGCAATGCACATCAGGTCGGAGGAGGTGGCGAACAGTCTGAAATACTGTTCCCGCTCCTTCTCGATCTCCATGCGCCGGGTAATGTCATGAATGATGGCGAAATTGACCGTTTTGTCATCGTATGGAATCGGTGTCGCGTTGACTTCCACCGTGCGGAGTGTTCCGTCGGCCAAACGATGCTGAAGGACTAATTGTCGCAGGTGCTCCTTGTTCACCTTGTATAGAGTGTCGGCGAGCGCATCGGGGGTCATGCAGACGATCTGCAGCAGGCTCATCCCCTGCATGTTTTCCCTGGAGTAGCCGTAGAAGCGGCTGGCGGCAACATTGACATCCTGGATGCAGCCGGTCGAGCCATCGACCAGGAGCATGATGGCGCTGTGTTTTTCGAACAGGCAACGAAACCGTTCTTCGCTGGCGACGAGTGCATCGGTCAACAGTTTCTGTTCACTGACATCACGGGTCACGCCACGAAAGCCAAGACACTCGCCATTGCCATTGAAGACAGGGACCGCGCTGACATTCACCGTCAGCTGCTGTCCGTGCCGATGATGAACCGCATGTTGAAGCGATCTGAATGGCTGCTGGTTGGCGATAGTGGTCAGTACCTGCCGCCCGATGCCTTCTCGTTCATGCGCGGGAAGCAGGGCAATGCACTTCTCGCCGATGTATTCTTCGGGAGCGTAACCAGTCATGTCCGCAAATCGCGGGCTCAAGTACGTGAAACGTCCTTGAGCATCCGTTTCCCAGATGCATTCGCTGGTGGTTTCCACCAACGAGCGAAATTTCTCCTCGCTTTTCCGGAGTTGCTCCTCCAGCTGTTTGCGTTCGGTAATATCCCGCCCCACTCCCTGAATCTCGACCAGTTGTCCTGCCGCATCAAAGATGCCGCGATTGATGACCTGTACCCAGCGAACAGTTCCCGCCGCATCATAAACGCGGCTTTCGATGGTGACCACGGGGTTGGCCGGGGAAAGCTCCTGGAGTGCGGCATGGATCATGGGAATGTCTTCGGCGACCGCCTCGGGATACCAAGCCCTGCCGATCAACTCCTGTTCTGTTTGGCCAAAAAATCGGCAAAACACTTCATTGACAAAGGTATAGGCATGGTCATCGGGCTTGAAGCGGGCGATCATCTCCGTCTGATCTTCCACCACGGATCGGTAGCGGTGTTCGCTGGCCTGCAGCGCTTTCACCGCCTGTTCCAGTTCGATGGTCCCCTCCGCCACTTGTTGCTGCAGGTTGTTGGCGAGCAGTTTTGCGGCTAGCTCCGCTTGCTTGCGAACGGTGATATTGCTGGCGGCGCCAAACCACTCAACAATATTTCCCTGTTCGTCGAGCAGGGGAATGGCTCTTGAAGAGGTCCATCCCGGACTTCCATCTGTCTGCAAGACCTGATGTTCCAGGGTAAAAGTGCTTTTGGTGCGGATCGCCTGATCGATGACGGCAAGGACATGGTCCTGGTCTTGCGGACGGATATACCGTTCAAGCCAATGCCGACTGGGAGAGTCCGTATCGGCAATGAAATCTTTGCCGTACAGCAACTTCATTTCCCGCCAATCGGGACTCATACAGTACACGACGTCCGAGCTGGCCAAGGTCAATGCCCGAAAGCGTTGCTCGCTCTTGTGCAGACGCTCTTCCATCTGTTTGCGTTCAGTGAGGTCGGTGATGACGCCTTCCAAACGCAGTGGAGCGCCGTGCCGGTCATGACTGAATCGCCCCCGCGCCGAAATCCACCGCAGGGAGCCGTCCGGCCAGAGGATGCGGTACTCGAGATCGAGATCCTTCCGCTTCTCCATGGCCTCGCGCACTTGCTGGTCGGCGCTCTCGCGGTCCTCGGGGAACAGTGAGTTCAGCCAATTAGCATAATTTGCCGGCATATCGGATGAAATCCCTGCAACTTGGCGATACGAACCGGTCCAGACAACTTCCCCCGTGGTGATATTCCAATGAAAGGCGCCCATCCGGGCGGCATCGAGCGCCAGACGCAGCCGTTCTTCGCTCAGACGCAGTGCTGCATCGGCGCGTTTACGCGCGGTAAGGTCAAGATGGGTTCCCACGATCCGGACCACCTTGCCATCCGACGCGCGCTTGAGCGGCAAGCCGCGTGACAGGATGGCAAGGTAGCGGCCGTCCTTGTGTCTGAGGCGGAACTCCATTTCGTATTCCCGCTCGCCCTGTTTGACCGCATCAACATGCTGGAGACACGGTTCCCGGTCGTCGGGATGCAGCAGCCGCAACCAACTGCTAAGGTGATGCTCGATCTCCTCCTCGGCATACCCGAGCATCTCCTTGTAGCGAGGCGAATACCAGACCTCGTCTGTTTCCAGGTTCCAGTCCCACACGCCTTCCTGTGCTGCCTGAACGGCAAGATTGAACCGTTCGTCGCTGGCTTGCAGGGCTTGTTGGGCCTGTTTTCGCTCGGTGATGTCCAGGGTGGCGCCGATGTAGCGCACCGGTTTTTCCTTTCCATTGCAATAGGGATACGCCCTGTTGTGCACCCACCGTACCTGCCCATCGGGACGCACGATCCTGTGTTCGAGTTCGTACACGGCACAATGGTGCAATGCCGTGGCAAAGGTGTAATGGACCCGAGCCGCATCGTCGGGATGGATATGCCGTTGGAGCATGTCCTCATGGGTGGGCGGGGGGGCGCAGGGTCGAGGCCGTAAATACGGTACTCTTCCTCGGACCAGACGGTTTGCCGCGTGTCGGCGATGTATTCAAACGAGCCCACGTGGGCAATTTTCTGCGTTTCGGTCAAGATGAATCGCGTTTTCTCCAAGGCGTCCTCGACCCGCTTCTGTTCGGTGATATCCTGGAGGCCGACGAAAATGCCGCCGTTTTGGCGGGGAACGCAGCGGTGACGCGACCACCGGTTCCGATCCGGGTCAAAATATTCGAAATCCCGGCGCTCTCCGGAGGCGACGCACCGATACTCCCGCTCCAGTTGCGTTCCCAAGGTCGCGGGAAAGGCCTGCCAATAGCTCGTGCCCATCACCTCATCCCGGCTGATGGCAAACATTCTCTCGGCAGTGTCATTGACATAGACAATCCGCCAATCAGCATCACAGGCAAAGCAACCATCCAGTAGGGTTTCAAGTGTGCTCGCCAGTTCATGGACACTCACGTCGGACGACCATGCGCTGCGTTTGGTATCTCCACGGGGCGGGGAACTGTTCATGGAACCTACCTCCAAGGCGAGAGAATGGTGGGGATTGCTTTTGATTTTTGAGCGATTTTTTAATGTGTTGCAACGTATAAATGCGTCTGTTGCCGACTTCGGTCGATCCATCGACAAGCCTCCTCCCGTGCATCGTCTGTCCGTGGACATGGCTGCGGCACGAGCTGGACAATCAGAAAAATGACTCCCATCGTTCAAAGGCCTGCTTGAATGCTGCTTTTTTCTTGGCGTTGCCAATCGATTGATCCGTATAATCGTTGCAAGCGTTCATCCCCTCCGCCTGTTGGCGGCCGCGAGCCGCTTGCCGCGCTTGGCCGGAGGGATGGGAAGGGTCAATTTTTCACGGCACGAGGAGAACGGTGAACAGGAGAATACAGGGGTGCGCCCAAGCAATGCTGGCCGCCGCGGCAACATGCTCCCTGCTGATGGCAACCGAGGCCTTGGCGGAGCTCTCCGTCAGGGATCGGTGTGAGCAGGCGTTGAAGATGATGGGAGTGAAAACCGACGGCACCGAGCGCGGCTGGGCTTCGCTTTGCGCCGGGGTGATCAAGAACGAGCCGATCACCCGGTACGGCAATTGGTATGGGCCCGGGTATTGGGGCGGTGGGGAAGATCCTCATCGAGCGGGTCTTGCCGCGCCGGTGGATTCGCTGGACGCGGTGGCGATGCGCCATGACTTCGGCTATGTGATCGCCGAAAAGTACGGCAAGATCTACGGCAAGCAGTACGAATACAAACTGAAGGCGATGGCGGACCGGGTGGCGGTGCGGGATGCGCTGAAGCTTCCCGAGGATCCCAGAAAATGGCCCCAGGTGCCCAAGGACATCGAGGCAGCGTCTCGCTACCGAGATCGCATTATAACCGGTTTTATCATCGAGTCGGATATTTATAAGAATCTAGCCGGAGCCACCAAGGTGGGGGATGCGATCACCAGCCCCTTCATCACCATGTTCGACCAGATCGATTACTCCCATGTTCCCGATCTTGCCAAATTCGATCGCGAGGTCGCCAGTCATATCAATGGCTGGAAAAAACAGGTCGCCCAAAAAGCGGCGGAGGATAAAAAACTCAAGGAAGCGGCGGAAAAAGCCTCGCTGCAGCAGGGGGAAGCCGAGCAACAGGCCGCGGAGAAAGAACAGGCGGAAAAGGAGCGAGCGGCGCGCAAAGCCAAGGAGGCCAAGGAGGCCAAGGAGGCGCAAGAGGCAAGGACGCGTCTGGAAGAGAAAATCAAGGCCAGCAAGCAGGAGCCGAAAGCGCCGCCGGTCAAGCGAAAGAGTTATGAGGAAATGACCCCGGAAGAGCGGCATGAGGCGTTGAAAAACAATTACCCCGAGGCCTGGAAAGGCTTGCGGAATGCCCTTGTGGGCGAGGACAAGGCCGCCGCTGAGGAGATTCTTGAGGAGGAAGAGCAGGTGGAGGCCGAAACCTCGCAGGAGGAAAAAGCGGAGGTGGAAATCCAGCCCGTACGGGTGACGGCATCCGGGTCCTTTGATGAGGATCACAGTTCCGGAGGCTTTGCGAATATCGTCACCACCACTATAACGGTTTCCTTCTGGAATGTGGGCAACCAGGTGCCCGGGTACGGGGAGGCCAGCATGAAAACTTCGTCGGTATCTTCCTTGAACGGCGCCACTTCGGAAAGCTCGTGCGGCGGGACATTCTCCGGCGGGCCAAATGGCGTCCTGCGTTTTAGCGGCGAATGCGACGGTGTGAGTTTGAGCCTCAGGGGCGGGAGCACCATCAGTGCCGAGGGCGTTTCATTGACCGTTTCCAACCCGTCGGCCTTCAGCGACTGGGAACAATAAGAGGGCCGCCGTGGGCGGTGCGTGGAGCAGAAAAAAGAAAACCCGCAACCTGTGAAGGCTGCGGGTGATTTCTTTTGATGGTGCCGAAGAGAAGACTCGAACTTCCACTGGGGAACCCCAACTAGACCCTGAACCTAGCGCGTCTACCAATTCCGCCACTTCGGCACTGCGGCGGCTATTATGTTCGATTGGGCCGAGTCTGTCAAGTATTTCTTTTGGGGCGAAGCGGGAATAATGCGTCCGCAGGCGGTTTTGCTGGTGTGGCCAGCAAAAGGAGCAGGGGAGGTGGGGGAGTGGACAGGGGGGAACTGTCGGCCTCGGAGCGCCGTGGCGATGAACTGTTTGCTTGTTTTTCTGATTTGGAGTACATATCCCGTTTTCATGGTCGCGAGGATCTCCTTGGCTACCGGGAATTCATTTTTTTGCTGTGCACTCAATCTGCCGGTTTTTGGCAGCGGCTTCCATGGAAATATACACCGACCTTAACGATATCCTACAGCCCTTTACCCGGGCCCATGTCACTATCGGCAACTTCGACGGCGTCCATCTGGGCCATCAGAAGCTGTTTGACCAGGTGGTGGCCCGAGCTCGCCAGGACAAGGGGACCAGCGTGGCTATCACCTTTGATCCGCATCCGCTGAAGGTGCTGAGTCCGCAGGGTATCCGCCTGATCTCGACAACTCCGCAGAAGATCGAGCTGATTGAGCGGGCCGGGATCGATGTGCTGGTAATCATTCCGTTCAATCGCGAGGTGGCAGTGACCACGGCGGTGGAGTTTGTCGACCAGGTGCTGCTCGGCCGTGTGGGTATGCGGGATTTGGTGGTGGGCTACGATTATGCCATGGGTAAGGGACGGCAGGGCGATACCGCTTTTCTTCAACGGCAGGGCCAGGAAAAGGGTTTTTCAGTGATGGTGATGCCCGCCCATTACGAACAAGGCATGTTGGTGTCCAGCAGCCGGATCCGGGAACTGGTGGCTGCAGGGAAGATGCGCGATGTGCGCCGGCTGCTGGGCCGCTGGTATCAGATCCGTGGCGATGTCCAGTGGGGCCGGCAGCGCGGTGGAAAATTGCTCGGTTTTCCCACTGCCAATCTCAACCTGTCCGAGGAGGACCTGTGCCCCAAACGGGGCGTGTACGTCACCCAGGTGATCTATGATGGCCGCCAGTACGGCGGGGTGTCTAACATCGGCTACAATCCGACCTTTGGCGATACCGGCTTGGTGGCCGAAACCCACATTTTCGATTTCAACGCCGATATCTATGGCCGGCCGTTGAAAATCAACCTGCTCCGCCATCTGCGTGGCGAGATCGCCTTCAGTGGTCCAGACGCCCTCGCCCGGCAGATTCACCGCGACATCGAGGTGGCGCAGAAGGTGCTGGCCAAGGAGCGGCAAAAGAAGCTGATCGCCTATCAGCGGCCTAGCACCGTCTGAACCATTCGCAGCGGCAGAGGGCAAATTGCCGGTGGGGCAACTTGCGCCCTGCGGGTTCGTGGCTATACTATAGAAACTTTTCCCATGGAGTGCCGGAGCAGGCCGGCCGGGACTTTTCACTTAAGCATAGAGAAGGTTTTTTTTATGACGGAAGCACAGAAACCGGCCGATCTTTCGGCTGTGATCGGCGAGCTGGAAAAGATAGTGGAGGAAAAACCGAACAATGTCATGGCCCGGCATCACCTCGGTTTGATCTATCGCCAGGCCGGCCGGATCGACGAGGCCATTGCTCAACTGGAGAAGGCCATCGAACTCGACAACCAGTCCATGGAGTCGATGATCAACCTTGGCGCCATCTTTTTTGATCGCGGCGACACCGATCGCGCCCTGGAGCTGAATCAGCAGGCCCTGGCCATCTCCCCCGACATGGCCGAAGCCCACGTCAACATTGGCCTCATCCGTCAGCACCGTGGCGAGGTCGACAAAGCGGTCGCATGCTATTCCAAGGCGGTGCAGATCGACCCCAAACTGATCACCGCCTGGATCAATCTAACCTCCGCCTATACCATGCTCGAACAGGACGACAAGGCGGTGGACGCGGCCCGCCAGGCCGTGACCTTGGAGCCCGATTCGGCCATGGCGCGCAACAATCTGGCGGTGGCCCTCTATTTCAAGGGCGATTTTGCAGAGTCCCAGCGCAACATGGAAAAGGCCAAGGAACTGGGCTACAGTGTTGATCCTCGGTTTGTCGAGGCCCTCAAGACAAAGCTGGCGTAATCCTCATGAGCAGCAAGGCGGAAGCACTTCTCAAGCCCTGGTGCCCTTTTTGTGGTATGGATGTCGGCCGGCCAACGGTTAGCCTGCAACGCAAGATGCGGGAGTTTCCACTGGGCGCCTGCGAATGTGGGGCGGTCTATGTCAGCGATCCCACCGGCCATAACATCGGCGCGGCCATGGTCGAATGTCTGGTCAGCGCCTGCAACGACCAGTGGGACTTGGCCTGGGAATTGATCCCCGAAGACGACTACCTGACCGGTCTGTTGGAAAACTACGATGAAGTCACCCATCAGATCGTGCCCAAGCGAAATCTCGATGGCCGGGCGGTGCGCGGAATTTTGTATTTCGTTCGCCTTCATCGGGAGATGGCAGAACTGGTCAAGCGTTACGAGCACAAACTGGTTGGCCAGGAGAACGGACAGACCGGAGAGCGTCAGCCTGAGTCGGCCGTCGAACCGGCGCGCGATCCCAAGCGGAAGAAGAAGCGGGCGGACAAACAGGTGGTCAAGGAACTTGCGCTGCGGGCGGATGTCGACGGCTTGGTCGATCTCTACTTTGATGACCGCAAGGTTCTCCGTTTCCTGCAACGACTCCTGTACGAGCCCGATCAGGGGATGCGTTACCGAATCGCCTGGGTGCTCGGCCAGGTGTGCGGCCGGGTGGCCACCCGGGAACCCGGACCGGTGGCCGACCTGCTCCATCGGCTGTTTGAAGCCTGTTCCGATTCGGCGGCCAGTTCCTGGGGCATGGTGGAAACCATCGGCGCGATCATCGCCGCCCGGCCGGACATTTACGGTGCCTTCACCCGTCACTTGTTCAATTTCATGGGCGATCCAGGCACCCGCGAGGCCGTGCTCTGGGGTTTGGGCGAGATCGCGGGCAGCAAGCCTGACCTGATCCGCAAGATTCCCTTTTATTCGCTCTTTCCGGTGCTCAACCACAGCAATCCGTTGCTGCGCGGGCTGACTCTGCGAATTTTGGGGCGAATCCAAGCCAAGGAGGCGGCGTTGCAAATCCATGGCCTCCAGTTTGACACCACCCCCATCACCATCTATGAACAGGGTACGCCGGTGGCCACGACCGTGGCCGAACTCTCCGCCGAGGCGACCCGCAGCTTGCATAAGGACCATGTCAATGGCGAGTGAAACAATCCAACCTTTGTGTTCCCTCGGGCCGATGTCCCAGGAGAATAACACTGAGCAGAGCAACGATCCCGTCAAACAGGATTACCTTGAAGGCCGTAAACTGCTCCGCGAGGGCAAGCATGCCCAGGCGGCCATCGCCTTTCACAATGCCCTGCGGGGCTTTGAGGAGCGTGGGGATCAGGCGGGCGTGGCCAACGCCGCCGACCGGCTGGGTGATGCCTGCCTGGCTCGGGACGAATACGCCATGGCGATTGCCAACTACCAGCGCGCCTACGCCATCTGCGAAAAAGAGGATGACAGTTTTTCCCTGCTGGCCCTCAATAAGAAGATGGCCGCTGCTTACCGCAAACTGGGGGATCACGACAAGGCGCTGGAATTGCTGTACGATATGCTCGAGCATTACCGCCTGACCAACAATCCCAAGGGCGCAGTCGAGGCGTTAATCATCATTGCCGAAACCTACGCTGCTCAGGGCGAGACGGCCAAAGCTGCCGACGCCTACCGGTCGGTTTCCAGCATCCATGCCCGGTTCAAGCACGCCCGCTTGGCCGAGGAGTTCCAACGACGGGCCGAAGCCCTGGAGCAGGGAAAATAAATGTTCACCGGGATCATCCAGGGGCTGGGCACGCTGTTTGAGAAGCGTCCATCCGGCGGCGGCATGATCTTTGGGCTGGAGGCGGATTTTGCCCTGACAGATCCCGAGGAGGGCGAATCGATCGCCGTCAATGGCGCTTGTCTGACCGCGCGCAATATCAAGGGTAATCGGTTCTATGTCGATGTCTCCCCGGAAAGTTTGGCGCGGACTGGACTGGGCCGCTTGCAGACCGGCAGCCGAGTCAACCTGGAACGCGCCCTGCGCCTGAGTGACCGACTAGGGGGGCACTTGGTCAGCGGGCATGTCGATGCCCAGGCACAGGTCAAGGACCGCCGGCGTGTCGGTGAGTTCACCCTGTTTGCTTTTTCCCTGGACCCCGCCTTGGGCAAATATGTTATCGAGAAAGGGTCGATCACCATCAACGGTGTCAGTCTGACAGTGAACAGCTGCGACCGCGAGGGGTTTTCCGTATCCATCATTCCCCACACTCTGGCGGTTACCACCTTGGGTATGCTCAAGGAAGGCGATCATGTCAATATCGAGGTGGACATGATAGGCAAGTATGTGGAAAAATTGCTGATGGAAAAGAACGCTGGCGGCGCGGTGACCGGGCGAATCAACCCGGCCTTTCTCGCCGAACACGGATTTCTTTGAGAATCGGTTCACGATTGTTTCCGGCCTTTGGGGGCCGGGAGAGAACGCATGGGACATAATCGATGGGTATTAGGTCCCGAAAAGAGGCATCATATGGCAGTCAGTTCGATTGAAGAAGTGGTAGAGGATATCAAGGCCGGGAAGATGGTGATCTTGGTGGATGATGAAGACCGGGAGAACGAGGGCGATTTGTGCATGGCCGCCGAACTGGTCACGCCCGAGGCCATTAATTTCATGGCTACCCATGGGCGCGGCTTGATTTGTCTGGCCTTGAGCCCGGACATTGTCGATCAGTTGGGGCTGCCGATGATGGTCTCCAACAACCAGTCCCCCTATGGCACCGGTTTCACCATCAGTATCGAGGCGCGTACCGGAGTCAGTACCGGCATCTCGGCGGCCGATCGGGCGCGGACCATTGAGGCGGCGGTCCATCCCAAGGCCACGCCGCGCGACATCATCAGCCCCGGGCATATTTTTCCCCTGCGGGCCCGTGGCGGTGGCGTGCTGGTCCGTACCGGACAGACCGAAGGCTCGGTGGATCTGGCCCGCATCGCCGGTCTGCGGACCGCTGGGATCATCTGTGAGATCATGAAGGATGACGGCACCATGGCCCGCATGCCCGATCTCGAGATCTTTGCCGAGCAGCATGGGTTGAAAATCGCCACCATTGCCGATCTGGTCGCCTATCGGTTGCGCAAGGACGTGCTGGTTCGCCGTGCCGCCGAGGCTCGGCTGCCGACCTATCATGCCGGTGAATTTCGTCTCATCGCTTATCAGAACGATGTCGACAAACAAGAACATGTGGCGCTGGTCAAGGGCGAGATCAATCCTGATGAACCGGTAATGGTTCGGGTTCACTCCGAATGCCTGACCGGTGACGTCTTCGGTTCCGCCCGTTGCGACTGCGGCTCGCAACTGCATGCCGCCATGCGAATGGTCGAACAGGAGGGCAAGGGCGTGGTGCTGTACATGCGTCAGGAAGGCCGTGGCATCGGACTGATCAACAAGCTCAAAGCCTATAAGCTGCAGGACAACGATGGATTGGATACGGTCGAGGCCAATATTCGCCTCGGGTTCAAGCCAGACCTGCGTGACTACGGCATTGGCGCCCAGATTCTTCGCGATCTGGGGGTGCGGAAAATGCGGCTTTTAACCAACAATCCCAAAAAGATCATTGGATTGGAAGGCTACGGGCTCGAGGTGGTGGACCGTCTGCCCATCGAGATTCCCGGTGATGAAGAAAACAAGGATTATTTGCGAACCAAACGGGACAAGATGGGGCACATCCTCGAACTGTACGGCGACATGCCGATGGGATGCGTCACCAGGGATCCGTGATATCTGCAACAGGAACGAACATGGCACACTATCTGGAAGGTCATTTACAGGGGGCGGGGCGCAAGATCGGTATTGTCGTTGCCCGATTCAACTCATTTATTTCGGAAAAACTGTTGGAAGGGGCGATTGACAGCTTGGTGCGTTCCGGAGTCAACACCAACGATATCGTGGTGGCCCGGGTTCCCGGCGCTTTTGAAATCCCGCTGGTGGCGCAGAAGATGGCCAAGTCGGGCAAGTACGACGCGGTGATCTGTCTTGGCGCGGTCATTCGCGGGGCCACGCCCCATTTCGATTACGTGGCCGGAGAGGTGGCCAAGGGGACGGCCCAGGTGATGCTTGATGCCGGTATCCCGGTACTGTTCGGGGTCCTGACCACCGAGACCATCGAGCAAGCGATTGAACGGGCCGGTACCAAGGCCGGCAACAAAGGTTCGGACGTGGCCATCGCCGCTTTGGAGATGATCAACTTGCTGGACGCGGTCAACTGATGGTAACGAACGGCGCGGACGCACTCTTTTTTAGCCGCATGGATTTTCATGGGATTACGTCGTAAATCACGGGAGTTGGCCCTGCAGTTTCTCTTTAGTCACGATTTTCAGGAGCGTTCCTGCGCTCCTGATGACGTGGCTAGGGATCTGGACATGTTCTGTCAACTGTTCGATGTCAGCCAGAAGGCGTTACCCTACGGACGGGAGCTGATTCTTGGAATCTGTCGG
The DNA here is from genome assembly GCF_000186885.1 of Desulfobulbus propionicus DSM 2032. GTDB lineage: Bacteria > Desulfobacterota > Desulfobulbia > Desulfobulbales > Desulfobulbaceae > Desulfobulbus > Desulfobulbus propionicus. The sequence continues at coordinate 851,542 of NC_014972.1, forward strand.
CACCGCGAGGAAATTGACGCCTTGCTGGCCACCCATTCCCACAACTGGCGGGTTGAACGGATGTCGCTGGTGGACCGGAACATTCTCAGGATAGCCGTGTTTGAGATGCGTCACTGTGACCAGGCTCCGGCGCAGGTGGCCATCAACGAGGCCTTGGAAATTGCCAAGCGGTATTCCATTGGAGAGTCGGTTTCCTTCATCAACGGCATTCTCGACGCCATCCAGGCTTCCCTGGCCACCTAAATCAACCCCCGTCCGCAGCTCCCATTTTCCTTTTCCGTTCCCCCAGAACCTGCTTGACCGGCAGTGTCTCGGCGGTAATCCCGTGCGAAGTCCGCCTTGGATCCGAGCGTTGTGGCTGTTTGCGGGGGAAATCGTGAACTGTCCCGCTGCATAGATTGTTCTTCTTCATCCTGGGCGGGATCGAGCCGCTGGTGCCGGCCGCCGTACCCTTCATGGTGCTCGCCGCGCAGCCTTCGTGACAAACCAAGCGTTGATTGCTCTTGGTGTGGAGCCCACTGAACATATATTATCATGACCTCTTCTGACTCGCGAACCAAGCCGAGAAGCCGGCAGGAGGTTGTTGCCCTTCTCCTGTTGTTTCTCGCACTTTTTTTTCTCCTGGCATTGGGCAGCTATATCGTCCCGCTGCTGGGAGCCGAACCGGTACTGCAACAACCGTCAGCCAACTGGTGCGGCTCGCTGGGTTTTTATGCCGCCCATTATCTGCTCTCCTTTCTTGGACTGATCGCCGTCTTGCCGCTCGGCCTGCTTGGTTATGCCATGGTCACGGTGTTGTTGTCCCGACCAACGAGCAACCGCCTGCCGGCCATCGTCGCCGGACTTTCTGGCATCATGATCAGCTCGTCCGGACTGTTCGGCGCCTTTGAACGGTTACTGCTGCCACCTGAATTTGTGGCTCCCGGTGGATATCTCGGAACCTTGGTATGGGGACTCTTGCGTGGGGTCATTGGGGCGGCAGGTTCTGTATTGGTGCTTATCTTGCTGTTGATCTTTTCCCTGATGGCCTCGGTCCGTTTTTCTCCGTTCGCCGTTATCACCAAGAAAACGGACGATGACCCTCCCGTGGAGCAGCTGCCATTGGGGCCGGTGATTCCCCCTGAGGGAGGCAGATGTCGTGGGAAAGCACCGGCTGTTCCCCGAAGTGCCGAACCTGAGCCACAACCGCCGACTGTGGCAAGTACTGCGCCTCCCGTGCATCAACCGGGCAAAAAGACCACTGCCGAACCGCCGGATCAGGATGGCGGGTGCAAACAGGGTGGTCAATCCTCTCCATTTGATTTACCGCCGCTTTCCCTGCTTGACAGCAATCAGGAAGGCGAGGTGGAGCTCAGCCGTGAACACTACTATGAAGTCAGTGCCACCTTGCTGGCCAAACTTCAGGACTTCGGCGTCCAGGGGACCGTGGCCGGCATCTCGCCGGGCCCGGTGGTGACCACCTATGAATTTTCGCCGGCGCCAGGGGTCAAGATCAATAAAATCGTCAATTTGGCCGATGACCTGGCCATGGTGCTCAAGGTGGACCGGGTGCGAATTGTCGGCTCCATCCCCGGCAAGGCGGCGATTGGCATCGAGATCCCCAACCCGATCCGCCGAACCGTGTATCTGCGGGATATCCTCTTGAGTGCCGAGTATCAAGACGCCTCCTCCATGCTGAGCCTGGCCCTTGGGTTCGACGTGATCGGCCGGCCGGTGGTAGCCAATCTGGCCCGGATGCCCCATCTGCTCATCGCCGGGGCCACGGGTGCGGGCAAATCGGTGGCCATCAATGCCTTTATCGCTTCCATCCTGTTTAAGGCCACGCCCGACGATGTCCGCCTGCTGATGATCGACCCCAAACGGATCGAGCTTTCTGTGTACGACGACATTCCTCACCTGTTGCATCCCGTTGTTGTCGAGGCCAAGATGGCCTCCCGAGCACTTTTGTGGGCTGTACGCGAAATGGAGCGCCGCTATCGGTTGTTGGAAGAACGGCGGGTAAAATCCTTTGCCTCCTATAACGCGGTTTCTGAAGAGAAGTTGCCGTATATCGTGATTATTGTCGACGAGTTGGCTGACCTGATGATGGTTGCCTCCAAGGATGTGGAAACTTCGATTGCCCGTTTGGCCCAGATGGCCCGGGCGGCTGGTATGCATATCATTCTTGCGACCCAACGGCCATCGGTCGATGTGCTGACCGGACTGATCAAAGCCAACTTCCCCACGCGAATTTCCTTCAAGGTCTCGTCCAAAGTGGACTCGCGTACCATCCTCGATGGATCCGGTGCCGAGCATCTACTCGGCATGGGCGACATGCTCTTTCTGCCTCCAGGAGCCGCCAAGTTGCAACGGATCCATGGAGCGTTCATTTCCGAGCATGAGACCGAGCGGCTAGTCAGCCACCTAAAAGAGCAGGGGGCCGCCGAATATGACGAAAGCGTGCTGCAACTGGTGGAGGAAGAGCAGGAAGGCGGTGAAGGGGAGATTGAGGAATACGATGAAAAATATGACGAGGCGGTGGCTGTGGTGACTGAAACCGGCCAGGCGTCCATTTCCATGGTTCAGCGCCGGCTGCGAGTCGGATACAATCGCGCCGCCCGAATGATCGAGATCATGGAAAAAGAGGGAATAGTCGGCCCGGCGGATGGATCGCGCCCACGCGAGGTCTTGGTCCGCTCCGGGTATGACGACACCGAATGACGGACGGTTTGCCCGGCTCGATTGGCAAGACACGGACGTGTGGGGCAGGCTAAAAACACGGCAAGATTCTCCTTACGGTCAACAATGCCGGTATATATCCATAATTCTGATGCTTTCATTAAATTTTGCTGTTCAGCCTTGTTTTGACGATTTTTCTTGACATGGATAGGGCAACAAATTAAAAGACTCACACAACCAGAATGAGTGGCTGTTCATTTTTTTGACAAAAACAAATTGTTTTAAAAAATGTGTTAAATGAATATGTTGCAAAAAGTGGTTGTAGTGGAAAACGGATGGCTGCATGAGATGAGTATTTGTTTTTCTTGAAGCAAGAAGCTAGAGGTTATTGGCGGCCCAGATCGGGCGCCATAAAGGAAAATCCAAGTGAGGAGGTAGTTTAATGCCAAGTTACGTAGATCCTTCGAAATGTGATGGTTGCAAGGGTGGAGATAAGACCGCCTGCATGTACATCTGCCCCAACGACCTGATGGTGCTCAACGTCGAGGCGATGAGAGCATACAATCAAGAGCCGGATGCATGCTGGGAGTGCTATTCCTGCGTCAAGATCTGCCCCCAGGGCGCGATCTTTGTTCGTGGTTATGATGACTTTGTACCGTTGGGCGGCCAAGTGCATCCGATGCGTTCTTCCGACTCCATCATGTGGACCGTTAAGTTCCGCAATGGTAATGTAAAGCGCTTCAAGTTCCCGATTCGGACCACCGCTGAAGGTGCTTCCAATGAGTATGCCGGTCAGAAAGGCGCAAATCTTGATGACGAATGTTTGCTGCTCGAGAGCAACCTTCCGACCCCCACCAAGCTGGCCTGAGTGTCAACGGGAAGTAAGGATTAACTCAATTCTATTCTGAAAATACTACTGAGGAGATAGAAATATGGCATTACCGAATAAGCCGAAAGGCGAGCTTGCCGCCGTTGTCGATCCGGAAATCGTAGAGCATAGCTGTGACGTGCTGATCGTTGGTGGTGGTATGGCTGCTTGCGGCGCCGCTTTCGAGATCAAGAAATGGGCACCCGAAGGCATGAAGATCATTCTGTGCGACAAGGCTGCCATGGAGCGTTCCGGCGCCGTTGCTCAGGGTCTGTCCGCCATTAATACCTACATCGGCGAGAACGCTATCGAAGACTATGTCAAGATGGTTCGTAACGACCTGATGGGCGTTGTTCGTGAAGACCTGATCTATGACCTTGGCCGTCACGTGGACGAGTCTGTTAAGCTGTTTGAGGAGTGGGGTCTGCCCGTTTGGAAGAAAGCTGATGATGGGTCCAACCTTGATGGTGCCAAGCCTGCCAAAACCCTTCGTGAGGGTGGCGTTCCGGTTCGTACCGGTAAATGGCAGATCATGATCAACGGCGAGTCCTACAAGTGCGTCGTTGCCGAGCCGGCCAAGAAGGCTTTGGGTGAAGAGAACATCATGGAGCGTATCTTCATCGTCAAGATGTTGCTCGACAAGAACAAAGAGAACACCATTGCCGGTGCTGTCGGTTTCTCCACCCGTGAGAACAAAGTGCATGTCTTTAAATGCAAGGCTGCTCTCGTAGCTTGTGGTGGTGCGGTTAACATTTTCCGTCCGCGGTCCACCGGCGAGGGTAAGGGTCGTGCATGGTACCCGGTATGGAACGCAGGTTCCACCTACACCATGTGTGCTCAGGTTGGTGCTACCCTGACCATGATGGAAAACCGTTTCACACCGGCACGCTTCAAAGACGGATATGGCCCGGTTGGTGCTTGGTTCCTTCTGTTCAAGGCCAAAGTGCAGAACGGTCTGGGTGAGTTCTATGCCAACAGCCCGGCAGTCAAAGAGGAGCTGTCCAAGTTCATGCCCTATGGTCAATCCGCCGTTACCCCCACCTGTCTGCGCAACCACCTGATGCTCAACGAGCTGAAGGCCGGCCGTGGTCCGATCTACATGGCCACCGACGTTGCTCTCAATGCCTTCCTGGATGCACAGCGCGCTTCTGGCAAGGATGAGAAAGAGGTGAAGAAATTCTGGAAACACCTCGAGTCCGAGGCTTGGGAAGACTTCCTGGATATGTCCGTTGGTCAGGCCGGTCTGTGGGCTGGTATGGACATCGAGCCGGAGAAGGTTGGTTCTGAGATCATGCCGACCGAACCCTACATGCTGGGTAGCCACTCCGGCTGCTGCGGTATCTGGACCTCCGGACCAATGGAAAGCTGGGTGCCCGAGGTTGATGGCCCGCGTTCGCATCAGTACAAGTGGGGCTACAACCGCATGACCACCGTTAACGGTTTGTTCACCGCTGGTGACGGCGTTGGTGCTTCTGGTCACAAGTTCTCCTCCGGTTCCCATGCCGAGGGTCGTATCGTTGCCAAGCAGATGGTTAAGTACTGCCGTGATAACGCCGATTTCACCCCGGAATTGGCTCAGACTGCCAAAGAGTTGGCCGACGAAGTATACGCACCGGTTAAACTGTACAACCAGTTCAAGGATGCAACCACTGCCGCAGACGTTAATCCGAACTATGTCAAGCCGGCTGGTATGATGATGCGTCTGATGAAGGCCACCGACGAGTATGGTGGTGGTGTAGCTACTTACTATATGACCTCTGGCAAGTTGCTCAATATCTGCCTCGACCTGCTCCGCTTGATGCGTGAGGATGCCGAGAAGATGGCTGCCGGCGACCTGCATGAGCTGATGCGTGCCTGGGAGAACTACCACCGTATCTGGTGTGTTGAGACCCATATTCGTCACATCGAGTTCCGGAAAGAGTCCCGTTATCCTGGATTCTACTATCGTTCCGATTACCCGACCTGTGATGATGAGAACTGGAAGTGCTTCGTGAACTCCACCTTTGATCCGAAATCCAAAGAGTGGAAGTGCGAGAAGGTTCCGTGCATCAACATCATTGAGACCAGTCCTTGGATCTGATCTCGATAAGACATTGATTGTCTGAATAAAAAAATCTCCAGACTCCCCCTGTGGAGTCTGGAGATTTTTTGTATACACCGTTGATTTTGTTTGAGTTGATGCGAAAGATGAAGTAATTTTTCACATTTCGGATCAATTGAACCAGAAATCACCTTTCATCAATACCAGCAGTTATGGAGGTTTGGCATGAGTGACACTGCAGGCAATGGTGCGGTACTGGTTGTGGGTGGCGGTATTAGTGGTCTGACCGCCGCGCTCGAAGCTGCTGAAGTCGGTAATGATGTTTTTCTGATCGAGAAAAACGCATATTTTGGTGGCCGGGTTGCACAGCTCAATCAGTATTTCCCCAAACTTTGTCCCCCAACTTGTGGACTTGAGATCAATTTCAAGCGTATCAAGGACAATCGTCGAATACGAACATATACCATGACCACGGTTAAATCGATCTCCGGCGGTCCTGGCAATTTTGAAGTTCAATTGGAGACGGCCCCGCGTTTTATCAATTCCAATTGCACAGCCTGTGGAGATTGCGCTCAGGCATGTACCGATGAAATCGATGACGCTTTCAACTTCGGCATGGGAAAAATCAAAGCAGTCTACCTTCCCCATGAAATGGCCTTTCCACGCCGTTACGTGTTGGCCAAACAGGCTTGCTCTCCCTCTTGTCTGGAAGCGATCAAGGCAGCATGCAAGTACAATGCGGTTGAGTTGGATATGCAGCCCAAGACCTTTACCCTCAAGGTCAGCTCCATCATCTGGTCGACCGGATGGAATCCCTATGATGCCAACAAAATCAGCAATCTGAATTACGGGTCTTCTTCAGCCATCATTACCAATATGATGATGGAGCGACTGGCCGCAGATAACGGTCCCACGAAAGGCAAGATCCTCCGTCCAGGTGACAATAAGGAACCTGCTTCCTTTGCTTTTGTGCAATGTGCCGGCTCCAGAGACGAAAATCATCTGCAACACTGTTCTTACATTTGTTGCATGGCGACCCTCAAACACATCTCGTATATCCGGGCACAATATCCAGACGCAAAAATCTACGTTTTTTATATCGATCTCCGCACGCCTGGGAAATACGAAAAATTTCGCGAAAAATTCATGGCCGATCCGAACACTGTCTTTATCAAGGGAAAAGTTGCGGATATCGTGGCCGAACGTGACGGTGGAGTCACCGTGGTGGCTGAAAATGCTGTTACCGGCAAGAAAGTGCACCAGAAGGTCGATCTCTGTGTACTGGCCACTGGCATGGAGCCTGCTTTGGGTGAGCAAGCTAAAACCTTGGGTGTGGCCATGGATGGAAATGGATTTGTTGTTTCCGATCCTGCGAAGGGCATGATTGCAGCAGGCTGTGCTAAATCCGCCGTTGATGTATATTCCAGTGGACAATCGTCCACGGCGGCTGCTCTCAAAGCTATTCAGATCGGACGGTAGGAGGAAAGTCAATGAAAAAAGTATATGGTGCATATCTTTGTACTGGTTGTGGCATTGGCGATGTCCTCGATGTAGATGGGCTCAAAGACGCGGCCTCCGATGCGGGCATCGAGATGGTGGAACATGGCTGTTTGTGCGGCGCCGACGGACGGGCCTTCATTGAGAAGGACATCGCCGAAAAAGGTGTCAACACCATCGTTGTCTGCGCATGCTCGCCTCGAGTGATGCAGCAGGAATTTAATTTCGGCGAGCAGACCATCACCGTGCGCGGCAATCTCCGCGAGCATGTCGCTTGGACCGGTTCCTTGAAAGAGGATGGCAGCGTTGATGACTTTCTCCAGGAAATGGCCACCGACTATGTTCGCATGGCCGTGACCCGGGCACAAAAAACCGAGTTGCCGGTTCCTTATCAATTGGAAACCATTTGTAAAAAGATTTTGGTCATGGGTGGCGGCCTCGCCGGTCTGACGGCAGCTAAAGAGGCGGCCCTCGCGGGATATGAGGTGACCATTGTCGAAAAGGAACCGCAGTTGGGTGGCAAGGCTCTGGGGTGGAGGAAAATGTTTCCGACCGCCTTTCCTTACGATGCGCTCGAAAATCCAACCATTCATGATTTGATCGCCGAGGTTCAGGGCAACAGCAAGATCACGGTCAAGACGAGTTGCGAAGTGGCTCGGATCGGTGGCGCGCCAGGCCAGTTCAATGTTACCTTCAAAGGTGCTGGGACGGCATCCGAATGGGATGCTCCGGCAAAGGTGACCGCCGACCAGCAGGACCTGATCAACAAGGGCGAGCTCGATGATCCCAACAAAGGGTTGCAAAAATATACCACTTTGAACCCGGAGGGAGAAATCTTTGGTGCGGTAGTTCTTGCCACTGGCTGGAAACCAGCTGATGTCTCCCAGTATGACCATCTTGGCTACGGCAAGTTGACCAATGTAGTCACCAACGCTGAATTCGAAAAATTGGCCAAAAACGGTAAGGTCCCCGCGCGGGTTGCTTTTGTCCAGAGTCCAGGCGGCAAGGACAATGACCAGGATTTCCCCTACTGCAACTCGGTCACCTCGATGGTTGCCTTGAAGCAGGCAAATTATGTCGTTGAGGACAATCCGGTTGATGGCAAGGCCTATATCCTTTATCAACACATGCGCACGCCCGGCAATACCGAGCTGTTTTATAAGGGGATGCAGGCAAAAGACGGCGTATTCATGACCAAGGCTGCGGTCACCAAGGTTGACGCGGCTGGCAGTGGACTGGTGGTTGATGTGGAAGACAACCTGCTGGGTGAGAATCTGCAGCTCGAAGTTGATATGGTCGTCCTTGCGGCTGGCATGGTTCCAACGACCGCCGGTGAAAACGTGATCAACTTGGCCTACCGGCAGGGACCTGCCTTTCTCGATCTCGATTTGTTTGATGGGTATGCGGACTCTCATTTCATCTGCTTTCCCTATGAGACCCGTCGGACCGGTATCTATACCTGCGGCGGTGTCCGGAAAGCGGAAACCATGGAAGAAACGATTGACGATGCGACCGGTGCGGCTTTGAAAGCCATTCAGTGCATCGAGTCGGCGAATCGTGGGGTGGCTGTTCATCCCCGCTCCGGTGACCAAACCTATCCCGATTTTTTCTTCTCGCGCTGTACCCAATGCAAGCGGTGCACGGAAGAGTGTCCGTTTGGCGCACTTGATGACGACGAGAAAGGCACACCGTTGCCCAACCCGACTCGATGCCGACGTTGTGGAACTTGTATGGGCGCCTGTCCTGAACGTATCATCAACTTTGCCGATTACAGCATCGATATGATCGGCTCGATGGTCAAATCCATCGAGGTCCCGGATGACGATGAAGAAAAACTGCGCATCGCGGTTTTTGTCTGCGAGAACGACGCCTACCCGGCGATCGATATGTCCGGTATGCATCGCAACAAGATCAACAGGCTGGTGCGATTTATCCCGGTTCGCTGCTTAGGCTCGGTCAATATGGTCTGGATCAAGGATGCAATGTCGTCCGGCATGGACGGCGCCTTGTTACTGGGATGCAAATATGGCGACGATTATCAGTGCCATTTTGTTAAGGGTTCCGAGATCGCCTCCCGGCGCATGGAGAACATCGGCGAAACGCTGGGCTCCTTGGGCCTGGAGCCAGAACGGTGTGGTGTACGTGAAATCGCCATCTCCGATTATGACAAGATTCCGGCCATTATTGACGAATTTGTCGAGGAAATCGTGGCTATGGGACCGAACCCGTTCAAAGGCTTCTAAGAACATGTGATTATTCTGCCGCCATCCTGCCGGGGTGGCGGCACCGTTCCTTATGCTGTGTCTCGAAACTACTGCGCGTAGATCATCATCTTTCATGACAGGAGGAAATAATGTCTATGAACGTGCAACCCGATCTTGATTTTATCAAAGCCATGAAGGAGGCGGGTGGCGACACTTTGAAAAAGTGTTATCAATGCGCGACATGTTCTGTCGCCTGCCCGCTTTCCTCCGACGATAATCCTTTTCCCAGAAAGCAGATGATTCTTGCTCAGTGGGGATTAAAGGATAAGCTTATTAGTGACGCCAACATTTTCCTTTGCCATCAATGCGGCGATTGCACTGAAATGTGCCCGCGTGGGGCTCGCCCCGGTGACGTGCTTGGTGCCATTCGTTCCTATGCGTATCGATCCCTTGCCTGGCCAAAAGCCCTAGCTGATTTGTGCGCTTCCGCCAAGAATTTGCCCATGCTCATCGGCATTCCGGCGGTGGCCATCTTCATCATGTGGCTCATTTCCGGTGGAATGCATATTCCGTCAGGTGAACACTTCGCCAAAGTCGGATATACGCAATTTTTTGGACACTGGGACTTCCGTCTGCTCGCTAAGAACGTGTTGTTCATTGATATTATCATGCTGACTGCCGTGGGAATCGCTATCACTTCCATATACAAGGGGATATCCACCTTGTGGAAGGGCATGCAGGCATCCATCGGCTTGACCGATGTGGCGTATCGTCCATCGGTGACCCAATTTATTCAACAATTTCTCTGGCCGTCCATTATCGAAATACTGCAGCATACTCGATTCAAGGAATGCACTGTCAATGCTGACCGGGTAAAAGGTCACCAGCCTCTAGTTTTTGCCTTTATCGGACTGTTCATCGTTACTTGTTATTCCTTGTTCACCCAGGATGTTATCGGTATTTTTATACCTTCGATGCACGGCCCGATCTCGATGTGGAATCCTGTAAAATTGCTTGCCAATGTCAGTGCAGTGGCAATGATTGCCGGTATCGGTATCCTTTGGATGAACAGATCCAGAATGGAAGCGGCTGGCAAAGCATCGAACACCTTTTATGATTGGTTTCTTATTTGGATCATCATGGGGGTGGGTGTCACCGGTTTGGCCGCTGAGTTGCTGCGCCTCGTAGGCATCCCTTCTTTGGGGTATATCGTTTACTATCTGCACCTTATTTCTGTTGCCATGCTTTTCCTGTACATGCCTTACACTAAGTTTGCCCATATCGTGTACCGGACCTTTGCCATGGCGTTTGAGCGTTATCGGGATTCTTCCTATATCAAAAACCCACTGAATCAGTAAGCAACTTGCTCAAAACAGAGTTTTACAACCGGAGGCCTTCTGCCTCCGGTTTTTTTTATCTTTGCTGAATAAAAAAAGATTGATTTTTAAAAAGAGTAGGGTATATTGCCCGAGCTCTTGCTGGCGTAGCTCAATTGGTAGAGCACCTGATTTGTAATCAGGGGGTTGCGGGTTCAAGTCCCATCGCCAGCTCCAGGCTTGATGAAAGACAAAAGCCAGAGGGCAGGTTGCAGGAATGTGTAATTTGCTCTCTGTCTTTTGTCTTCTGGTTATATGTGGAGGGGTTCCCGAGCGGCCAAAGGGAACAGACTGTAAATCTGTCGGCGGAGCCTTCGGAGGTTCGAATCCTCCCCCCTCCACCACATAATAGGGCCACATGCAGTACGCAGTGTTGAGTGAGGCGAATCTGGAAGCGGGAATAGCTCAATGGTAGAGCATCAGCCTTCCAAGCTGAGGGTTGCGGGTTCGAGTCTCGTTTCCCGCTCCACTTTTAAGATGCCTCGGTTGTAGGTCAGCTGCAAAGTCTAGTAGATCTTCGCCCGCGTAACTCAGGGGTAGAGTACCTCCTTGGTAAGGAGGAAGCCATCGGTTCAAATCCGATCGCGGGCTCCAAAATATCAGTCGATTGGTGAAAAGGATCGATTGAGTCTGATTGAACTTTTGTCCAAGGAGACATGAGATGGCGAAGGAAAAATTTGAGCGGACAAAGCCGCATGTCAATGTAGGAACAATCGGTCACATTGACCATGGCAAGACGACCTTAACGGCGGCGATCACTCGGGTGTTGTCGACCAAGGGCATGGCCAAGTTCACTGACTTCAGCGAGATTGACAAGGCGCCGGAAGAGAAGGAGCGCGGCATTACCATCGCGACCGCACATGTCGAATACGAAACGCCAACCCGCCATTATGCCCATGTGGACTGTCCTGGCCATGCGGACTATATCAAGAACATGATCACTGGTGCCGCCCAGATGGATGGCGCGATTCTCGTGGTTGCGGCAACCGACGGTCCGATGCCGCAAACTAGGGAGCACATCCTTCTTGCCCGTCAGGTTGGTGTGCCGGCAATGGTCGTCTTTTTGAACAAGTGCGACATGGTCGATGATCCGGAATTGATCGAGCTGGTCGAGATGGAGCTTCGCGAGTTGCTCGATAAATACGATTTCCCCGGTGACGAGATTCCGATTATCCAGGGGTCGGCGCTGAATGCACTTGAGTTTCCGGAAGACGAGGTCAAGGCCAAGTGTATCTGGGATCTGATGGAGGCGGTTGACAGCTACATTCCGCAGCCCGAGCGAGCCATTGATAAGCCGTTCCTGATGCCTGTTGAGGACGTCTTTTCCATCTCTGGGCGTGGTACGGTTGCCACGGGCCGAATTGAGCGTGGTGTGATTCACGTGGGCGACGAGGTGGAGATCGTCGGGATTCGCCCGACCGCGAAAACCACTTGTACCGGTGTCGAGATGTTTCGCAAATTGCTTGATGAGGGGCAGGCCGGCGATAATATTGGCGCCTTGCTTCGCGGTGTCAAGCGCGAAGAGATTGTCCGTGGTCAGGTACTGGCCAAGCCGGGTTCGATCAAGCCGCACAAGAAATTCAAAGCAGAGGCCTATATATTGACCAAGGAAGAGGGCGGTCGGCATACCCCCTTCTTTAATGGGTATCGTCCACAGTTTTATTTCCGGACAACCGATGTGACCGGTGTGTGTACGCTTGAAGAGGGTGTGGAGATGGTTATGCCTGGTGATAATATCCATATCACCGGTGAATTGATCACGCCGATCGCCATGGAGGCTGGTTTGCGATTTGCCATCCGGGAAGGTGGGCGCACGGTAGGCGCAGGCGTTATCAGCGAAATTATCGAATAATCAATGCCCTGGTGTAGCTAGGGTGTTATTGAAGTGAAACGAGCAGCCGGGCAAGTCCCGGCTGCTGTCACTCTGTAGGGCGAAACATGAGAGATAACATTACGCTTGCTTGTCAAACGTGTAAGCAACGCAATTATACTACGACCAAAAATAAAAAAACCGTGCCGCATAAGTTGGAGTTAAAAAAATACTGCCCCTTCTGCAAAACGCATACTCCGCACAAAGAAACCAAATAAACAGGCCAGTAGCTCGAACGGTAGAGCACCGGACTCCAAATCCGGGGGTTGGGGGTTCGAATCCCTCCTGGCCTGCCACAGAGAGTTCGCAGCAATGTGAATGAGACGGTATTTCCCAGCAAACGAATGTCGACAAAAAAAGCAACACGAACGGGGAAGGGTGGAGTGGAGGCAAAGAAAGATCCTGTCGATCAGGAGGGTCGTTCTGCTTTCTCCCCCTCTGGTATCCGCCAGTTTATTCTCGAAGTGCAATCAGAGTTCCGAAAAATTGTCTGGCCTGGAAAAAAGCCTACGGCTGGTTTGACAGGTTTTGTCGTTTTGCTGGTTGTTCTTATTTCTCTGTATCTTGGCTCGGTCGATCTTCTTCTCGGGAAGCTGGTGTCATACGTGCTTAATTGATTGACTGGCTGGGAAATATTTATGGCAAAGAGCTGGTACATAGTTCATACGCATACCGGGTTTGAGAATAAGGTCAAGTCCACTCTCGAAGAGCGCATCAAGCTTGCCGGACAGGAAGATTTGTTCGGTGAGATTCTTGTTCCTACCGAGCAAGTTGTGGAAATGGTTAAGGGTGCCAGAAAAACATCGGAAAGAAAATTTTTTCCGGGATACATCCTTGTCAACATGGAGATGAACGAACGGAGCTGGCATACTGTTCAGGAGACTCCCAGGGTCACCGGTTTTGTCGGCATTAACATGAGCCAAGCTGGAGCGGACAAAGATATTTATAAAAAAATTCCTTCGTTGACCGATAAGGAAGCGGATAAGATCCTCGGGCGCATCGCAGACGGCGCGAATAAACCTAAACCCAAGGTGGTTTTTGCTGAAGGAGATGCAGTCCGAGTTATTGATGGCCCCTTTGCAAATTTTCAGGGTGTTATTGAAGAAGTTTTTCCGGACAAAGGGCGCGTGCGGGTGATGGTTTCCATATTTGGTCGCTCGACCCCGGTGGAACTCGAATATATACAGGTAAGTAAAAACTGAACTCCCGGTAGATCGGGGAGGTTAAAGCCATGGCAAAAAAAATACAAGCATTTATCAAGCTACAGATACCTGCTGGAAAGGCCAATCCGTCTCCACCCGTCGGACCCGCCCTGGGGCAGCACGGTGTCAATATAATGGATTTTTGCAAAGCCTTTAATGCGCAGACACAGTCTGCAGGAGATACCATCATTCCTGTTGTGATCACCGTATATTCGGATCGGTCCTACAGTTTTATCACTAAAACCCCCCCGGCTTCTGTTCTTTTGAAAAAAGCCGCCGGATTGCAGCGTGGTTCAAGTAATCCCAAGAAAGATCGTGTCGCCGAGCTTGATCAGGCAAAAATCCGTGAAATTGCTGAAACCAAAATGCCTGATCTGAATGCCTACGACATTGATCATGCCATCCGTATTATTGAAGGAACGGCAAGAAGTTGTGGCATTACGATAGTAAAGTAACTTGGAATAATATTCGCTAACCTGTGCGCCACCACAACGCACTAGGGAGAATAGGAGGGCGCGACATGCCGAAACGTGGAAAGCAATACAAAAATGCTGTAAGCGAGATTGACCGTCAGAAAATTTATGATCTCGCCGATGCATTGGACAACGTTCTTAAAATCAAATTTGCCAAATTTGATGAATCTGTTGATATCGCTGTTCGCTTGGGTGTCGATCCGCGGCATGCTGATCAAATGGTCCGATCAAGCGTTATCCTCCCAAATGGCACAGGGAAAACTGCTCGTGTTTTGGTCTTTGCCAAGGGTGACAAAGAAAAAGAAGCGATGGCCGCCGGTGCCGATTTTGCTGGCTCGGACGAGTTGATTGAAAAGATTAAAGGCGGTTGGCTTGAATTTGACAAAACCATCGCAACTCCTGACATGATGGGAGAAGTGGGGAAAATTGGTCGTATTCTTGGGCCGCGTAACTTGATGCCCAATGCCAAACTTGGGACCGTTACCTTTGACATTGCCCGTGTGGTCAATGAAATTAAGAAAGGAAAAGTTGACTTTCGGGTTGATAAAGCTGGTGTTGTTCATGCTGTGATGGGGAAGAGCTCCTTTGGGGTGGATAAGCTGGCTGAAAATATTCTCGCCTTCATTGATAAATTGATTCAATTGAAGCCCTCAACAAGCAAAGGGATTTATCTGCGTGCCATATCGGTTTCCAGCACTATGGGGCCGGGTTTTAAGGTTGATCCCCTTCAAGTTCGATCTCTCATTAAATCGACCTGAAATGAACAGACATGATGGCTGACCAGAGCGTCATTCGCCTGCATTTTAATTTTTGTTAAACATAATAGGGAAGGTCAAAGACAGCAGGTACGGAAGTTTAATGCCTCGTATCAATAGGGGGCACCTGCCGAGACCAAAACCGGTTTTAGTTTTGACCGGATTGTAGTCTTCATTCCTCTTTCTGCTCTTTTTGACAGTTCCCGATACTCAAAGGAGGTACCTGCGTTGAATCGCGATCAGAAGACCGATGTCATTAGTGAACTCAACGAGACCTTTTCCAAAGCGAAGTTTGCGGTAGTTGCCGATTATCGTGGGCTGAAAGTGACGGAACTGGAAAAGTTGCGTAAAGAACTGCGCCAAAACGATGCGCAAATCCAGGTTGCAAAGAATACCTTGCTCAAGCTGGCGGTTAAGGGGACAGCCTACGAAGGGCTGAGTGACTTCTTCAGTGGCACCACAGCGGTGGCCGTGGGCTTCACAGAGCCGGTTGGTCCATCAAAGGCATTGACTGCTTTTGCCGCGGAATTCAATGCCTTTTCCATCCGTTCGGCTGTCCTCGAAGGAAGTGTGCTGACCGCAGAGGACGTGGTGGCGCTGTCCAAGCTCCCCAGCCGAGAACAGCTGCTTGCCAAGCTGCTTGGCACCATGTCGGCCGTGCCGACTGGATTTGTGCGAGTGCTCAGTGCTGTACCGCAGAAATTACTGTATGCAATTTCTGCAATTAAAGATCAGAAGGAAAATTAAATACACTTCCTTGCACGTTCGCAACGTCAAGGAAAGCAAATTGACATTTAGCCTGGAGGAATGAACAATGGCTGTAACCAAACAAGATGTGATCGATTTTATTTCCAACATGACTGTTCTCGAGCTCTCTGAGCTGATCAAGGAATTGGAGGAAAAATTTGGTGTTTCTGCAGCTGCCCCGGTGGCGGTTGCTGCGGTTGCCGCACCGGCTGAAGGTGGCGCTGCCGCTGAGGAGAAAACCGAATTTGACGTCATCCTTACCAATGCCGGAGATCAAAAGATCAAGGTAATCAAGGAAGTTCGTGCTATCACCTCGCTGGGCCTCAAGGAGGCGAAAGACTTGGTTGAGGGCGTACCCGCACCAATCAAGGAAGGTGTCAGCAAGGATGAAGCCGCTGCGATCAAAACCCAAATCGAAGGTGCCGGCGGTACCGTAGAGATCAAATAATTAGATCTATCCTTTGCGCTATCGGGTCGTTATTACCCGAAGGCAAATCATCTCATCAGGCAACGCTATAGGGCTAAAAGCCCCGTAGCGTTCCTGTGTTTGTAGGTATTTCCAATCTTCTAGTCGGATCGCGTTTAGTTTTATATCGTTATTTCGTGTAATTATTAAACTGTGATCTGTTTCACGCGGAATGTTTCGAGGGAACCATGAACAGAGTACGTAAGAGTTTTGCTAAAACAAGCCAGATCATTGAACCGCCACATCTCATTGCTATGCAGCGGGAATCTTACGAGCACTTTCTGCAACGAGATATTGCGCCTGAATTACGAAAAGATCACGGGTTGCAATCTATCTTTCAAAGCATTTTCCCTATTACAGATTTCAACGGATTGTGTTCGCTTGAATTCGTTCGTTATTCTTTCGGAGAGCCCAAATACACCGTCGCCGAATGTATCGAGCGGGGAATGACCTATGAAGCACCTCTTAAAATCACCGTCAGGCTCATCACCTTTGACGTCGATGAGGCGACGGGGGTTCAGTCTGTGCGTGATATCAAGGAACAGGAGGTATTCCTCGGGGCTTTACCGCTCATGACGCAAGACGGAGTGTTTGTGGTCAACGGCACGGAACGCGTCATCGTAAATCAGCTGCAACGGTCACCCGGACTCTTCTACACCCATGATCATGGTAAGTCCCATGCTTCCGGCAAAAGGCTCTATTCGGCGCGAATTATTCCGGTGCGGGGGTCTTGGCTTGATTTCGAATTCGATATTAAAGATATCCTTTATGTGCGCATCGACAGACGCCGTAAGCTGCCAGTAAGTGTTCTGCTGAAAGCCTTGGGATATGGCGATGAACAATTGCTAAATGAGTTCTATCATTCCGATGTCATCACGTGTGAAGGAGAAAAGTATTCGATCGCCTTCAACGCTATCACCTTCGCCAATCAGCGGTTGAACACCGACATCATTCATCCCGGCGATGGGACTATAATTGCCAAAAAAGGCAAAAAGGTCACCAAGACCCTTGCGAAGAAGATCGAGAGCCTTGGCGTCGCCTCCATCTCCATTGATGTCGAGGAGTTATACGGTCGCTACTTTGCCCGGGATATTGTCAACGAGCAGACTGGAGAAGTTGTTGTCAAGTGCAACGACACCGTAACACCGGCAACGCTTGAAGCTCTCGCCGTGGCCGGAATCAATTCTTTTTCCCTTCTGTTCATTGATGGCGTTAATTTCAGTGAATCGTTCCGCAAAACATTGCTGCTCGACAAGATTAAAGATACCGATGAAGCATTGATTGAAATTTATCGTCGGCTCAGGCCGTCAAGTCCACCGACCCTGGAGGTGGCCAAGGCTTTCTTTGACAATCTTTTTTTCAATCCTGCCACTTATGATCTCTCCGAGGTAGGACGGTATAAAATCAACACCAAGCTCGGCGTCGATACCCCGATCGAGGTGCGGACACTGACTCAGGAAGATATCATCAAAAGTGTCAAATACCTCGTTCGAATCAAGGATGAATTGAAGGATGGTGACGATATTGATCACCTTGGCAACCGTCGTGTTCGAACCGTGGGCGAACTGTGCGAGAATCAATTCCGCATGGGCCTGGTGCGGATGGAGCGAGCCATCAAAGAGCGGATGACCCTCCAGGAAATTGAGACCCTGATGCCGCACGACCTCGTCAATCCCAAACCGGTGACCTCTGCGATCAAGGAATTTTTTGGTACCAGCCAACTTTCCCAGTTCATGGATCAAACCAATCCTCTTTCCGAGGTAACCCATAAGCGCAGGCTTTCTGCGCTGGGCCCAGGCGGTCTTTCTCGGGAACGCGCTGGTTTCGAAGTGCGTGACGTTCATCCGACTCATTATGGCCGGATTTGTCCGGTAGAAACCCCTGAGGGACCAAATATCGGCCTGATTGTCAGCTTAGCCACCTATGCGATGGTGAATCCGTATGGATTTATCGAGACTCCGTATCGCTATGTCCAAGATCGAATTGTTTCGAATGAATACAAGTACCTGTCTGCCTTGCAAGAAGAGGATCACGTCATCGCTCCGGCGAAAATTCCTTTGGATGGCGACCGAATAGCCGATGATTATTTGATAGCCCGGCAAGAAAGTGAGGTGGCCATGGTCGCCGCTGACGATATCACGATGATGGATATCGCTCCCAACCAGATGGTTTCGGTTGCGGCCTCGTTGATCCCTTTCCTTGAGAATGACGACGCCAACCGCGCATTGATGGGTTCCAACATGCAGCGACAGGCAGTGCCGTTGCTGAAAACCAGCGCGCCCCTGGTTGGGACCGGCGTGGAGAAATATGTAGCTCGTGATTCCGGTGCCTGTCTGTTGGCAGGCGGAGACGGCGTGGTTGAGGAGGCGGATGCTAATCGCATCGTGGTGCGATATGATCAGCCAGGAGTGGATGGATTTGATACGGGTATTGGTGTCTATCATTTGTCCAAGTATAAAAAATCCAATCAAAACACATGCTTTAATCAAAAAGCTCTTGTGCTTCCTGGGCAACGTGTTGTGAAGGGGACAGTCTTGGCAGATGGACCGTCCACGGAAGTCGGAGAACTCGC
This sequence comes from Desulfobulbus propionicus DSM 2032, assembly GCF_000186885.1. Lineage (GTDB taxonomy): Bacteria > Desulfobacterota > Desulfobulbia > Desulfobulbales > Desulfobulbaceae > Desulfobulbus > Desulfobulbus propionicus. The sequence continues at coordinate 870,271 of NC_014972.1, forward strand.
TTTGGGAAAAAATGTGACCATCGCGTTCATGCCCTGGCGAGGCTACAACTTTGAAGATTCCATCCTGATCAATGAGCGTTTACTTAAAGAAGATACCTTCACCTCCGTGCATATTGAAATCTTTGAAACAATGGCACGGGATACCAAGTTGGGAAAAGAAGAGATTACCCGCGATATTCCCAATGTCGGTGAGGAAGGACTCCGTAATCTCGATGATTCCGGTATTGTCCGCATCGGGGCTGAGGTTCGCGCCGGTGACATGCTGGTCGGCAAGGTCACTCCGAAAGGCGAGAGTATGCTTTCGCCTGAAGAAAAATTGCTCCGGGCGATTTTTGGCGAGAAAGCCGGTGATGTAAAAGATTCCTCCTTGCGGGTACCGCCGGGAATCGAAGGAGTGGTGATCGACGCCAAAGTCTTTTCGAGAAAGGGAGTCGACAAAGACGAGCGGACGCTGATGATCGAGGAAATGGAGATCGAACGCCTCAATCGGGACATGGAAGCCGAGCTGAGAAGTTTGAAAAACGGCGTGCGCAACTCCCTGGCTGTTCTTCTCGAAGGTCGGACGGCTAAAAGTGATATCAAGGACAAGAAAGGAAAGATCATCCTTAAATTAGGCAAACAACTCACCGCCAAGGTTGTCTCCCAAATTAGTTTCGCCGAACTCCATGACTTGGATTTTTCGGAAAGAGCCAAGTATGAGGACGAGATTGACGCGATCTTCAAACGCTACAATACCCAGGCCTCCGTTGTTCGCGGGCGTTATCAGGGCATTGTTGAGCGTATGGAAAAAGGAGATGATCTGCCCCCCGGCGTGGTGAAAATGGTGAAAATCTATGTGGCCACCAAGCGTAAACTGGCGGTTGGCGACAAAATGGCGGGGCGTCACGGCAATAAAGGTGTTGTTTCACGTCTGCTTCCCGAGGAGGATATGCCCTTTTTTGCCGATGGAACTACTGTCGATATTGTGCTCAATCCCCTTGGCGTGCCTTCGCGAATGAATGTTGGCCAGGTGCTTGAATGCCATCTTGGTTTTGCCGCCAAAAGGCTGGGAGAACAACTCTCGGCTGTAGCGAAACAGAAGGAGGCCGCACGGCTCAAGCAAAGGTTGGCGCAGATTTATTCCCAAGAGGAGTATGCTCGATTAACTGAAGGACTCAGCGACGAGGAATTACTCGACATGATGTGCAAGTACGGCCATGGCATCCATGTGGCCACTCCGGTGTTCGACGGTGCTTCAGAGAATGAGATACGCCAGGCTCTCGTGGAAGCGGGTGTCGATGAGGTCGGGCAGTCAACATTGTACGACGGCCTGACCGGTGAACCTTTTGATAACCAGGTAACGGTGGGCGTGATGTATATGCTTAAGCTGCACCATCTGGTGGACAACAAAATCCACGCCCGGTCAACCGGTCCCTATTCACTTGTCACTCAACAGCCCCTCGGCGGGAAAGCGCAGTTCGGCGGCCAGCGTTTGGGTGAGATGGAGGTTTGGGCCATGGAGGCCTATGGGGCGGCCTACACCCTCAAAGAATTCTTGACGGTGAAATCGGACGATGTTGAAGGCCGGACGACGATGTATGAAAAAATCGTCAAAGGAAACAATTTCTTGGAAACAGGGTTGCCTGAATCATTCCATGTTCTCGTCAAGGAATTGAAAGGGCTCTGCCTCGATATCGAATTGCTCGAGTAACACGGAAAGATCGCGGCTAAAAAATAGTCCAAGGAATGTTTGGTTTCTATCGTCCATACGGTTTGATTTGAAAAGAGAATAGGTGAATTCGTGGAAGAACTGTTTAGCTTCTTTGCAAAGCCGAAAGGTCCCGTCAGTTTTAACAAGGTGAAGATATCGCTCGCCTCACCGGATAAAATCAGGGAGTGGTCGCATGGAGAAGTCAAAAAGCCGGAGACCATCAATTACCGAACGTTCAAGCCTGAACGCGACGGCCTGTTCTGTGCCAAAATTTTCGGGCCAGTCAAGGATTACGAATGCAATTGCGGCAAGTACAAACGCATGAAGCACCGGGGCGTCGTCTGTGAAAAATGCGGCGTCGAGGTCATTCAATCCAAGGTTCGCCGAGAGCGTCTTGGTCATATTGAGTTAGCCGCTCCGGTAGCTCATATTTGGTTCCTGAAAAGTTTGCCGTCCAAGATTGGCGCGATCTTGGACATGACGCTCAAACAGCTGGAACGAATACTATATTTCGAATCCTATGCGGTCGTTGCTTCTGAAGTGGAAGATCTGCCGGTTGGGACCCTTCTGAGTGAAGACCAGTACCGTAGCGCTCTCGAAGAGCATCCGGGCAAGTTCAGGGTGGGCATCGGCGCAGAAGCTATCCGCGAAATGTTGATGGCCCTGGATCTCAAGGAGCTTTCAGAAACATTGCGCAAGGAGATGAAAGAAACAGGGTCGGTCACCAAACGCACTAAATATGGCAAGCGGCTGAATGTGGTGGAAGCCTTTCGGGATTCTGGCAACCGCCCGGAATGGATGATCCTTGAGGTTATTCCGGTCCTGCCTCCTGATTTACGACCATTGGTGCCTTTGGAAGGAGGCCGGTTTGCCACCTCAGATCTCAACGACCTGTATCGAAGGGTCATCAACCGCAACAATCGGCTGAAACGCCTTCTTGAATTGGATGCCCCTGATATCATCATCCGCAACGAAAAGCGGATGTTGCAGGAAGCTGTCGACGTTTTGTTCGACAACGGTCGGCGGGGACGAACCATTACCGGACCGAACAAGCGGCCCCTTAAATCGCTATCCGACATGCTCAAGGGCAAGCAGGGGCGTTTTCGGCAAAATTTGTTGGGCAAGCGGGTCGATTATTCGGGACGTTCGGTTATTGTTGTCGGTCCCCACCTGCGGTTGCATCAGTGCGGTCTTCCCAAAAAGATGGCTCTTGAGCTGTTCAAGCCGTTTATCTACAATCAGCTTGAGCGAAAAGGGTATGTCACGACGATTAAAAGTGCCCGGAAGATGGTGGAAAAAGGCACCAAGGAAGTCTGGGACGTTCTCGATGATATCGTTCAGGAGTACCCGGTCATCCTCAACCGTGCCCCTACCCTTCACCGGTTGGGCATGCAGGCCTTTGAGGTGGTGCTGATCGAAGGAAAGGCCATTCAACTGCATCCTCTTGTCTGTGCCGCGTTCAACGCCGATTTTGACGGCGACCAGATGGCCGTGCATGTACCTCTGTCGGTGGAAGCCCAGGTGGAAGCTCGGGTGTTGATGATGTCGACAAACAACATCCTTTCGCCGGCCAATGGTGGTCCGATCATCATTCCAAGTCAGGATATTGTCCTTGGGTTGTACTACATGACCCGGGAGCGGTTTGGCGTGGCGGGCGAGGGGGCAATTTTCGGTTCTCCAGGCGAGGCACGGATTGCCTATGATCATGGCTCGGCCCATATGCAGGCTCGGGTCAAAGTCCGTATCAACGGTGCGCTGGTGGATACGACCATCGGCCGTATTCTGGTGGGTGAGCTGTTGCCGGCCGTGGTCCCTTTTTCGCTGGTCAACAAGGAACTGTCCAAGAAGGAACTGGCATTTCTCATCGACTATACCTACCGCCACGGAGGGACCAAGGAAACGGTTATCCTGGCGGATCGGTTGAAAGACCTTGGATATGAGTACGCCACCCGGGCCGGAATTTCCATCTGCATCAATGACATGAAGATCCCTGTCCGCAAGGAAGAGTTTGTCGAAGATGCCGAGAAGGAAGCCGCTGATGTCGATCAGCAATATTCAGACGGTTTGATTACCGACGGCGAGAAATACAACAAAATTATCGACATTTGGTCAAAGGCCACCGACAAAATCACCAAAGAAATGATGGATGAGATGGCGGTGGAATTCATGCCGGATACGACAGGGAAGATCCAGGAGATCAAGAGTTTCAATTCTGTGTATATCATGGCTGATTCTGGTGCCCGTGGGTCCAAGGATCAGATTCGTCAGCTCGCAGGCATGCGCGGACTGATGGCCAAGCCTTCAGGAGAAATCATCGAAACTCCGATCAAGGCGAATTTCCGCGAAGGCCTCAACGTTCTCGAATACTTTATTTCAACCCATGGTGCCCGTAAGGGATTGGCGGATACGGCCCTGAAGACCGCTAACTCCGGATATCTCACTCGGCGACTGGTGGACGTCGCCCAGGATTCCACCATTGTGATGAAGGACTGCGGCACCATGCGCGGTATCCTGGCCGAACCCCTGATCGAGGGCGGTGAGGTGATTGTTCGGATTGGCGAACGCATCCTGGGTCGTGTTGCTCTCGAGGATGTGGTTGACCCGCACACTGGACAAATTTTGGTCGGGATGGATGAGGAGATCACCGAAGACAAGGTCGAGGCGATTGAGGCAGCCGGCATTGATCGTGTCCATATCCGTTCGGTGCTGACCTGCGAGGCTAAACGCGGTGTTTGCGCCATGTGTTATGGGCGTGACCTTGGCCGGGGACACATGGTCAATATCGGCGAAGCGGTGGGGATCATTGCTGCGCAATCGATCGGCGAGCCTGGTACCCAGCTGACCATGCGGACGTTCCATATCGGTGGTACCGCCCGAGGTGCCGTGGAACAGGCAGAGGTTCGCACCCAAAGGGGCGGACAGATTAAATACAAGAATCTGCATTCGGTTTCTAACAGCGAAGGGTATCAGGTGGTTATGAATCGCAATGCCGAGATCACGGTGTTGGATGACTTGGGGGTTGACCGGGAACGATTCCCTGTACCCTACGGGGCCACCTTGCGGATCAATGACGGTCAAGCGGTGGATCCGGGAACCGTTATAGCCGATTGGGATGCCTTCTCGATTCCTATTGTCGCTGAAGTGGGTGGCAAGGTGAAGTATGGCGATGTCGTGGAAGGTGATTCGATGCAGGAGCGTGTTGATCAGATAACCGGTAAGGCCAGTAAGGTGATCACGCCTGTGAGTTCGACCAAACAGATGAATCCTCGTATTTCCATCAAAGATGATCGTGGACGGACTCTCAAGTTGCCTGATGGGGAACTTGCTGCTCGCTATCCGTTGCCAGTCGGATCGATCATCACGGTCAATGAACACGATATCATTGCCGCAGGCACCGTCATTGCCAAAATTCCACGGGAAACCACCAAAACAAAGGACATCACCGGTGGTTTGCCTCGGGTCGCTGAACTGTTTGAAGTGCGCAAACCGAAAGAACAGGCCATCATTTCCGAAATTGATGGCCGCGTGAGCTTTGGCAAGGATTTGAAAGGCAAAAGGCGAGTAATCGTCACTCCGGAAATCGGTGAAGCCAAGGAGTATTTAATTCCCAAATCGAAACACATAACTGTCCATGAGAATGATCGCGTTGAGGCGGGCGATCCGTTAATGGAAGGGATTCGCCTGCCCAATGATATTCTCCGTGTCAAGGGAGCCGAGGCCCTTGCGCGATTTTTGGTTAATGAAATCCAGGAAGTTTATCGTTTGCAAGGTGTAAAGATCAACGATAAACACATTGAAACCATTGTTCGGCAAATGTTGAAGCGTGTCCGCATCACCGATGCAGGGGATTCGAGATTTATGCTTGATCAGCAGGTTGAATGGTGGAAATTTCAAGAGGAAAACGAGCGGTTGTTGCAGGAAGGGTTACAACCGGCTGCGGCCGAGCCATTGTTGCTCGGCGTGACCAAGGCGTCGCTCTCCACCGATTCCTTCATTTCGGCTGCTTCATTTCAGGAGACGACCAAGGTGCTGACCAACGCTGCGATGGCTGGGAAAATTGATGATCTTTCCGGATTAAAGGAAAACGTCATTATGGGGCGGTTAATTTCGGCGGGTACGGGATTAAAGAAATACCGCTTTAATCAAGATAACTAAAGAAGATAAAACTTGACCTTTTCAATTTCATCGATTAAACAAATCCTCTTCATGCTCGCCCGAGTTCTGTGAACTCGGGCTTGAATGTTTTTCTAAAAGGAGCTGCTTGCATGCCCACGATTAATCAACTTGTCAGGAATAGGCGCAAAAAAATCACCAAACGCACTAACACGCCCGCGTTGCAAAACTGCCCACAGAAGCGGGGTGTATGTGTGCGTGTGTATACAACGACGCCCAAGAAACCGAATTCGGCGTTGCGGAAGGTGGCAAGGGTCCGCCTGACCAACGGGATTGAGGTGACGTCATATATTCCGGGTATAGGTCACAATCTGCAGGAGCACTCGGTTGTGCTCATTCGCGGCGGCCGCGTCAAGGATTTACCGGGTGTGCGGTATCACATCATTCGCGGTACGCTTGATACGCTCGGCGTGAACGACCGTCGCCAGGGCCGTTCCAAGTATGGCGCCAAGCGTCCTAAATAATTTCTGTACATGATTGACAGCGAGTTCGCGTATGCCAAGAAAAAAAATGTTAGATAAGCGTCCTGTTGCGCCGGATCCCAAGTTTAATTCTGTTCTGGTTGCAAAGTTCACTAATGGCCTGATGGTCAACGGCAAGAAAACCGTCGCTCGGAGGCTGTTTTACGATGCCATGGAAATCATTGGGGGAAAGCTCGCCGATCAGGAGCCGTTGACGGTCTTTGAGGAGGCGATGGAAAACGTTCGTCCTCGGGTTGAGGTGAAAAGTCGCCGTGTTGGCGGCGCTACGTATCAGGTGCCTGTTGAGGTGCGTCCTGAGCGAAGAAATGCGTTGGCTATCCGTTGGATCATTAATTTTTCCAAGAACCGCTCTGGGCAGACCATGTCCGAAAAGTTGGCTGCCGAGTTGCTTGATGCGTTTAACAATCGCGGCGCCTCGGTGAAAAAGAAAGACGACACGCACAAAATGGCTGAGGCTAATAAAGCCTTTGCTCATTATCGCTGGTAGGTTTGACCATTGCATTTTGATTGCCTATAGGAAAAAAGCTTGACATGTGCCAGGAGGTGCTGTATTAGCAGCATTTCTTGCGCGGCCTCCTTGGTGATGGATAGATAAAATTTAAGGAGGCCTGAGTGGCAACGGAAAACCCGTTAATCCGTGTGCGTAATATTGGCATAATGGCCCATATTGACGCCGGAAAAACAACGACGACTGAACGTATTCTTTTTTATACGGGGCGGTCGCACAAGTTAGGTGAAGTCCATGATGGAACAGCCGTCATGGATTGGATGGAGCAGGAGCAAGAGCGGGGTATAACTATCACCTCCGCTGCGACAACTTGTTTTTGGCAGGGGTATCAGATCAACGTAATAGATACCCCCGGGCATGTAGACTTTACAGTAGAAGTCGAACGGTGCTTGAGGGTCTTAGACGGCGTTGTCGCCGTCTTTTGTGCGGTTGGTGGAGTTGAGCCGCAGTCGGAAACAGTGTGGCGGCAAGCGGATCGATATAAAATTCCCCGCATTGCCTTTGTCAATAAAATGGACCGAGTTGGGGCTTCATTTTCACGGTGCCTCGATCAATTGGAAAGCCAACTTGGGGCGTCTCCGGTTGCAATAACGCTTCCGGTTGGTAGTGAAGATCAGTTCGTTGGTGTTGTCGATCTGATCGATCAAAAACTGCTCAAATTTGATGATGCCTCCATGGGGCAGGTTGTCACCGAAGAGGCAGTGCCGGATTCATTAAAACAAGATTCATCGGCTGCGAGAATGGCGCTCGTCGAGAAGCTGGCCGACTTCGATGAGAGCGTCATGGAAAAATTTTTAAACGATCAAGAGATCGCTCCTGGTGAGATTCGGGCAGCGCTTCGCAATGCAACGCTTGCCCTGAATGTAGTGCCAGTGCTTTGTGGTTCAGCATTCAGAAACAAGGGGGTGCAACCCTTGTTGGATGCCATCACTTGGTATTTGCCATCACCCGTTGATGTTCCCCCGGTGGAGGGGACGGATAAGGACGGTGCGCCGCTTATCCGCAAGCCTGAAAGGAGTGAAAAATTTTGCGGCTTGGTGTTTAAGCTGCAAAGCGATCCGTATGTGGGAAATCTTTCCTTTATCCGTGTGTATTCAGGTGAACTGAAAGCCGGGGAAAAGGTATTTAACCCACGCAAACATAAAACGGAAAAGATCTCGAAACTGCTCAAGCTGCATGCAAACAAACGGGAAGAAGTTTCCAGTATTGTTGCAGGCGATATCGGTGCTATTGCTGGGCTGAAATTTACCCGGACTGGCGATACGCTGTGCGAAAACGGCGATTTCATTGTGCTTGAAACCATCGTTTTCCCGGAACCTGTTATTGGTGTGGCCATAGAACCGAAAACCAAGGCAGATGAAAAGCTCCTTGCTGATACCTTGGAAAAAATTGCGCACGAGGATCCAAGTTTCAAAGTCACTGTTTCAGAGGAGACTGGACAGACTATAATTTCAGGAATGGGAGAGTTGCACCTTGAAATTATTGTCGATCGCTTGATCCGAGAGTTCAAGGTTGAGGCTAATGTCGGGCGGCCCCAGGTATCCTATCGAGAAACAGTCACCAGAAATTCTCGAGCTGAAGGTCGATTTGAAACGCTGGGCGGTGGGAAAGAGCAATACGGGCACGTTGAAGTTGAAATAGCTCCTGGGGCGAAGGGGAGCGGCAAACAATTCAACTGTTTGGTTGATGAAACCCAGATACCTGTTCGCTTTGTTGAATCAATAAAAAAAGGCGTGCTCGATAGTTTGGATTCAGGGCCAATTATCGGATATCCGATGCTTGACGTGAATGTCAAGCTTGTTGGCGGCTCCTATGATGAGGAGAAGTCAACCGAGATGGCCTTCGGTGTAGCAGCTACTATGGCATGCAGGAAGGCGGCGGATCAGGCTGCCCCGGTTCTTTTGGAGCCCATCATGGAGCTGGAAATCGTAACTCCTGATGAATATTTGGGTGATGTCATTAATGATCTCAACAGAAAAAGGGCCCAAATCAACGGTGTGCATGCGGAAAACGGGAGGCAAGTAGTTCGAGGAAAGGCTCCATTGGCCGAATTGTTCGGATTCTCGACAGATCTTCGCTCGGCTACGCAAGGGCGAGCAACTTTTACAATGCTTTTCAGTGAATTTGCGGAAGTACCCGCTCGACGAGCTGAGGCAATAATTCATAAGATTAAAGGCGTATAACTATTATAGCATAGCCGATTGAGGTGCATGAATGGCGAAGGAAAAATTTGAGCGGACAAAGCCGCATGTCAATGTAGGAACAATCGGTCACATTGACCATGGCAAGACGACCTTAACGGCGGCGATCACTCGGGTGTTGTCGACCAAGGGCATGGCCAAGTTCACTGACTTCAGCGAGATTGACAAGGCGCCGGAAGAGAAGGAGCGCGGCATTACCATCGCGACCGCACATGTCGAATACGAAACGCCAACCCGCCATTATGCCCATGTGGACTGTCCTGGCCATGCGGACTATATCAAGAACATGATCACTGGTGCCGCCCAGATGGATGGCGCGATTCTCGTGGTTGCGGCAACCGACGGTCCGATGCCGCAAACTAGGGAGCACATCCTTCTTGCCCGTCAGGTTGGTGTGCCGGCAATGGTCGTCTTTTTGAACAAGTGCGACATGGTCGATGATCCGGAATTGATCGAGCTGGTCGAGATGGAGCTTCGCGAGTTGCTCGATAAATACGATTTCCCCGGTGACGAGATTCCGATTATCCAGGGGTCGGCGCTGAATGCACTTGAGTTTCCGGAAGACGAGGTCAAGGCCAAGTGCATCTGGGATCTGATGGAGGCGGTTGACAGCTACATTCCGCAGCCCGAGCGAGCCATTGATAAGCCGTTCCTGATGCCTGTTGAGGACGTCTTTTCCATCTCTGGGCGTGGTACGGTTGCCACGGGCCGAATTGAGCGTGGTGTGATTCACGTGGGCGACGAGGTGGAGATCGTCGGGATTCGCCCGACCGCGAAAACCACTTGTACCGGTGTCGAGATGTTTCGCAAATTGCTTGATGAGGGGCAGGCCGGCGATAATATTGGCGCCTTGCTTCGCGGTGTCAAGCGCGAAGAGATTGTCCGTGGTCAGGTGCTAGCCAAGCCGGGTTCGATCAAGCCGCACAAGAAATTCAAAGCAGAAGCCTATATATTGACCAAGGAAGAGGGCGGTCGGCATACCCCCTTCTTTAATGGGTATCGTCCACAGTTTTATTTCCGGACAACCGATGTGACCGGTGTGTGTACGCTTGAGGAGGGTGTGGAGATGGTTATGCCTGGTGATAATATCCATATCACCGGTGAATTGATCACGCCGATCGCCATGGAGGCTGGTTTGCGATTTGCCATCCGGGAAGGTGGGCGCACGGTAGGCGCAGGCGTTATCAGCGAAATTATCGAATAAAAGGAGATTTATGATTCCTACAGATAAAATTCGGATCAGGCTCAAAGGATATGATCATAAACTGCTTGATCTTTCTACCCGTGAAATAGTGGATACCGCACGACGGACAGGCGCAACGGTTGTTGGTCCTATCCCACTGCCTACTAGTACTAATAAATTCACAGTGCTGCGATCACCGCATGTGGATAAAAAGTCGCGCGAACAGTTCGAGATGCGGACACATCGTCGCTTGCTGGATATTCTCGAACCCACGCAGCAAACTATTGATTCTCTCATGAAACTAGAGTTGTCTGCTGGCGTTGATGTGGAAATCAAACTTCCCTGATGAGTGTAGCCTAGGCTAATAACTGATTGATTAAATGATAATCGCGCACGTGATTACGAATTGAATTCAGGTAGACAAATGCCGAATACAAAAGGAATTTTAGGACGGAAACTAGGAATGACTCGGGTCTATGACGAAAATGGCCGATCAATCCCGGTGACTGTTATTGAAGCTGGACCATGTACCATTCTTCAAAAGAAGACTGTAGAGAAAGAAGGGTATAACGCCATTCAGGTTGGTTTTTTGGAAAAAAAAGAAACTCGGATGAATAAACCTGAAGTAGGACACTGTAAACGATCAGGAGGAAAGGGATTTTATTATATCAAGGAATTCCGAGTAACTAATCCTGATGTTTATGAGGTCGGGCAGCAAATCACCGTGTCCGAGATCGTTTCTATAGGTGATCTTGTTGATATTTCAGGGAAAAGTAAGGGGCGAGGTTTTCAAGGGGTCATTAAACGTCACGGTTTTGCAGGTGGGCGGACCACTCATGGCTCCGACTTTCATCGAGCTCCCGGATCAATCGGTTGTAGTGCATGGCCATCCAGGGTTTTAAAAGGAAAGAAGTTACCAGGGCGAATGGGTAACGAATCAATGACTCAAAAGAATTTGAGAATTATTGATATTCGAAACGAGGATAACGTTTTGCTTGTTCGCGGTACTGTTCCAGGGGCAAAAAACGGATTGCTTAATATCTATTCAAAGGGCTAATCCCTGGTCAGCGCATAAGGAGATTTTCATGGCAACTTGTGATATTTACAATACTCGCGCTGAAAAAGTAGGCGAGATTGACCTGAATGAATCATTGTTTAACCTTGAGGTCAATACGGGCATTCTTCATGAAGTAGTATGTATGCAACGTGCTAATCGACGAAGCGGAAATGCATGCACAAAAACCCGAGGTGAGGTGAGTGGCGGCGGGGCTAAGCCTTGGCGCCAGAAGGGAACCGGCCGGGCCCGATCGGGCAGTCGAACATCCCCGGTGTGGCGTGGAGGCGGTACTGTTTTTGGTCCTAAACCGAGGGATTATAGTTATTCGATGCCAAAAAAGGTCAAGAGACTTGCCCTTAAAATGGCCATGAGTGCACGTTGTCAAGAAGGAAATATTGTTATCGTTGATCAATTCGATTTGCCTGCAGTTAAGACCAAAGAGTTTCTCAAAGTCATGACAAATTTCCAATTTGAGAATTGTCTTGTCGTTACCGCTGAATCCGAAGACAATCTCGGATTGTCTGCTCGAAACGCGGTTGGTTTCAAGGTCCTGCCAGTTGCTGGTTTAAATGTTTATGATATCCTTAAGCATTCTAAATTGATGATACTTCAATCAAGTCTGGCTAAAATTGAAGAGAGGTTAATGGCATGAAGGCTATTTATGATATAATTAAGAGCCCCTGCCTCACGGAAAAAGGGAACGCTCTTCAAGAAATGCAGTCGAAAGTCGTTTTTAAAGTCGATAAATTTGCCAATAAAATAGAAATCAAGAATGCCGTTGAAAGTCTTTTCAGTGTTAAAGTTTCTAAAGTTGCAGTAAGCAATATGACGGGCAAAAAAAAGCGAGTTGGTGCTCGGTCCGCCGGCAAGACGAGTGATTGGAAAAAAGCATATGTTACCTTATCAGAAGGGAAAATAAATTTTCTCGACGAGCTTTGATCCATTATACGCTAAAGATTTGCGAAGATTATAGGAATTGCAATGGCTATTAAAATCCACAAACCGACATCACCAGGTAGCCGTCATCATGTATCTGTCCGCCAAGAACTTTCGGATAAAGCCCCTGAAAAACGGCTCACCACTGAATTGGTTAAGACGGGCGGTCGAAATGCCTATGGCCGAGTGACTGCTCGACACAAAGGCGGCGGTCACAAGCGAAAATATCGAATTATTGACTGGAAGCGAAACAAAACAGAAATTCCAGCCCAAGTGACCGCAATTGAATATGATCCTAATCGATCTGCCAATTTAGCTTTATTAACATACGCGGATGGTGAAAAAACCTATATCCTGGCTCCTAATGGGCTGACAGTGGGAGATACGGTAATTTCAGGTCCCAGTGCGGATATAAAATTGGGAAATTGTCTTCCTATGACGAATATTCCTCTTGGTACTGTTATCCATAATATTGAGATGAAAATTGGTAAAGGTGCTCAACTCGTGCGCTCGGCAGGCGCAGCGGCGCAACTTATGGCCAAGGATGGCAACCAAGTACTTGTAAAGCTTCCTTCAGGTGAAGTTCGTAAATTCAATAAAGAATGTAGAGCCTGCATTGGGCAAGTAGGAAATGCCGAATATGGAAGCCAAAAGCTTGGTAAGGCAGGGCGGGCACGCTGGAAGGGAATTAGACCTTCGGTACGTGGTGTAGCGATGAACCCTGTTGATCATCCAATGGGCGGTGGTGAAGGTAAAAGTTCAGGTGGTCGACATCCTTGCTCTCCTTGGGGTATTCCAACAAAAGGATATAAAACGAGGAAACGTAAAGCCTCAGACCGTGATATCGTCAATAAACGGAAATAGTCAAAGGAGATTATTGTAATGGCTCGATCCATAAAAAAAGGACCTTTTGTTGATGATCATCTCATGAAAAAGGTTGAACAAGCTCAGGAAACCGGATCTAGAAAGGTCATTAAGACATGGTCTAGACGATCTGATATATTGCCAGAGATGGTCGGTTTGACGTTTGCTGTTCACAATGGCAACAAATTTATACCTGTGTATGTAACTGAAAACATGGTCGGACATAAGTTGGGGGAATTTTCTCCGACGCGCACCTATTATGGCCACGCATCTGATAAAAAAGGCAAATAGGTAGTAGATTTCGTAGCCAGATTTTACTAGGAGTGAAAACGATGGAGACAAGAGCCGTCGCAAAATATATACGAATTTCCCCACAAAAAGCTCGCTTGGTTGCCGATGTTATACGAGGAATGAATGCAGAAAAAGCGGTCACAACCCTTCGTTTCATGCCCAAAAAAGCAGCTCGTGTTATTCGCAAGGTTTTGGAATCCGCAGTTGCAAATGCGGATCAGATGGAATCCATTGATGTCGATACCCTTTATGTGAAGGAGATCACTGTTGATGGTGGACCCATGTTGAAACGATTTAGTCCACGTGCACAGGGGAGAGCGACTAGAATTCTTAAGCGAACCAGCCACATCACTGTTGTCGTTGATGAAGCGTAAATTCTAAGCGATACTTTTTGAAACTAATAGAAGAGGGAACGGAGGATTATCTTGGGACAGAAAGTCAATCCCGTCGGACTGCGGATCAACATCACACGCTCTTGGGAATCCATTTGGTACGCTGATAAAGATTACGCGAATAATTTGCATCAGGACCAGCTTATACGGAAATACCTAAAACAAAGACTTTTTCATGCCGGTGTATCTCGTATCGTCATTGAACGTACGGGAGAAAAAGTGAAAGTCAAACTTTTTACTGCACGTCCAGGTATCGTTATTGGCAAGAAAGGGACTGAGATCGAAGGGTTAAAAAAAGATCTCGAGACCAAATTCAAACGGAATTGTTTTATTGATATTCAGGAAGTACGTCGACCTGAAGCGGACGCGCAACTGGTTGCTGAAAATATTGCCTCCCAATTGGAGAAGCGCATTGCTTTTAGACGTGCCATGAAGAAATCAATCAATTCTGCCTTGCGATTTGGCGTACAAGGTATCAAGATTTCTTGTTCAGGTCGGCTAGGGGGTGCAGAAATGTCCCGCACGGAATGGTTCAAAGAGGGACGGGTCCCACTCCACACCCTTCGCGCAGATATTGATTATGGTACAGCTGAAGCCAAGACAACTTATGGGATAATTGGTGTCAAGGTCTGGATTTTTAAGGGTGAAATTTTAGCTGACACTGAGCAGGTTAGTGAACAACCTTCCCAGGCGAATTAATTTTTTCGATATTTAATTAGTTCTCCTTGAACTAAATGTTCCTTTTAGGAGTTTGATAGTATGTTAAGTCCTCGAAAAGTTAAACATCGAAAACAGCATAAAGGTAGGATGACCGGTGAATCTTATCGTGGTGCTGAACTTGCATTTGGTGAATATGCGCTAAAAGCTGTTGGATGTGGACGAATGACCGCCCAGCAGATAGAAGCTGCCCGTATCGCAATTAATCGAAAAGTCAAACGTGGTGGTAAATTGTGGATTAGAATATTCCCCGATAAACCTATCACGAAGAAACCCGCTGAAACACGAATGGGTAAAGGAAAAGGTGTTCCCGAGTATTGGGTGGCGACGATACGCCCAGGGCGAATTTTGTACGAATTGAAGGGAATCCCAGAGGAACTCGCGATTGAGGCATTGCGACTTGCGAGCTTTAAATTACCTTTCCCAACCACGGTTATCAGCAAGAGTAAAACGATATGAAAGCAAAAGAGTTAAGAAGTTTAGCTGTAGACGATTTGCTCAAGAAAAATCAGGAAATGCGTGAAGACTTGTTTCGGCTTCGCTTTAAGCATTCTATCCGACGGCTTGAGAATTCAGCAAAACTGAGTCAACTTAAAAAGGATATCGCAAGGGTCCAAACCGTCCTCACACAAAAACAAAAGGGCCAATCCGTCTAACCGGCTAAAATATGTCTTGGAAAACGACTATGAGCGACCATGTAAAGAAAACACGTCAAGGTTTTGTTGTAAGCAACAAAATGGATAAAAGTGTTGTCATTTTAGTGGAAAGGAAGATTCCTCACAAACTTTATGGGAAATATATTCGACAACGTGTTAAGTATATGGCCCATGATGCCCTCAACCAATGTCAAATCGGCGATTTGGTGATGATAGAAGAGTGTCGACCTCTGTCTAAAAATAAACGATGGCTGGTTCGAAACATTATCGAGCGGGCCGCATGATGTTTTGTGTGGATTTTTTAAGCTTGATAAAATGAAATTTGGAAATAGTCGGGTGAGGTCATGATTCAAACTGAAACCGTGTTAAATGTTGCCGATAATTCAGGTGCCAAGAAGGTGCTTTGTATCAGAGTATTGGGTGGAACGAAGAAACGATACGCAGGAATCGGTGATATCATAGTTGTTACTGTTAAAGAAGCCATTCCGCATGCAAAGGTAAAAAAAGGGGATGTTCTTAACGCAGTTGTTGTTCGAACTGTAAAATCAATTAAACGACCCGAAGACACTACCGTTAAATTCGATGAGAATGCTGCTGTTTTATTAGCTAATAACGGTGAACCTATAGGAACACGAATTTTTGGACCTATCGCCCGTGAACTTAGGTCACTGGGATTCATGAAAATTATTTCTCTAGCTCCAGAAGTTTTATAATATTTTATAAAACAAACGGAATATATTGAGGTACTGGAAAGATGCGCCATTGTAGCACGAATTTACGCGTTAATGATAAGGTTGAAGTTATAACTGGAAAGGATAAAGGTCGTGTAGGTAAAATTCTTAAAATTGATCGCGAAAAGAACAAGGTTCTTGTTGAGCGAATTAATTTAATAAAAAAGCATCAAAAAGCCAAAGATGCCTCACAAACCGGGCAGATAATCGAACGCGAATCCAGCATTAATCTTTCCAACGTAATGTTAGTTTGTCCAGAGTGTGCCGAAACTGTAAGGATCGGAAAGAAGGTGCTCGAGGATGGCACTAAAGTTAGAATATGTAAGAAATGTCAAGCAACCATTGAATCTACCAAATAGTAGAACTTGTCGGCGCACGGAGCAAATGATGGGCACATTAAAAGAACAGTATGAAAATGAACTTAAATCCGCATTACAAAAATCATTAGCAATCTCTAATGTTATGGAGATTCCGCGGATTGAGAAGATCGTTTTAAATATGGGCTTAGGCGATGCAGTTCAAAATCCAAAAGTTGTAGAAAAAGCCGCTCACGAGCTAACGTTGATTGCAGGACAAAAAGCCGTTGTGACTCGGGCTAAGAAATCAATAGCGACCTTTAAATTGCGTGAAGGTATGCCGATTGGAGCACGTGTGACTTTGCGAAAAGATCGAATGTATGATTTTCTTGCAAAATTGATCCATATTGCTTTACCGCGAGTACGTGATTTTAGAGGCATTTCTTTCAAAGGATTTGACGGACGCGGCAACTTCTCCATGGGAGTGACCGAACACATCATTTTTCCTGAAATTGATTACGATAAAATTGATCAAATCAGAGGACTCAATATTACTATAGTCACTAGCTCCAAAACTGATGAGGGGGCTAAAGCTTTGCTGGATGCCATTGGCATGCCCTTCAGAAAAAAATAATTTTTAGTCCACAACTGCTACGTTAAGTCTCGGAGGAAAATTCAGTGGCAAAAAAATCACTCATTGCCAAAGCCAAGCGTGTTTCTAAATTTTCGACCAGATCCTATAATCGATGTCCATTATGTGGAAGAGCCCGCGCTTATTACAGGAAATTTGGCATTTGTCGGCTATGTTTTCGCAAATTGGCATCGCAAGGCGAGATCACCGGTGTAACTAAATCTAGCTGGTAATTTTACATCAAACTGGTTCAAATTTTATAAGAGGATTTTTCGATGTCCATGAGTGACCCGTTAGCAGATATGCTGACTAGAATTAGAAATGCTACGAAATCGCGTTTCAACTCTGTGGAAATACCACTGTCGACTCTTAAGGTTAGTGTAGCGCGCGTTTTGAAAAATGAGGGGTATATTTCTGACTATCAAATTATAAAAGATGGTCCTCAAGGAATATTGAAATTACACCTCAAGTATGGTGCTCACAATGAAATTGTCATTTCCGGCATACGTAGGGTAAGCAAACCCGGTCATCGACGATATACGACCAGTGATAATATTCCAAAAGTCATGAGCGGATTGGGTATTGCAATTTTGACTACTTCAAAAGGAGTCATCACTGATAAAGAAGCTCGTACGCAAAATATTGGTGGTGAGCTTCTTTGCGAGGTATGGTAACTTTTGTAAGTTTAGCTGTTAACAGGAGAAGCTAATGTCCAGAATAGGAAAACAACCAATTCCAATTCCCGCTGGTGTCAAGATTGAAATTCAAGGTACACATATCAAGGTGCTAGGGGGAAAAGGAACGCTTGAACGCGATATTCGGCCAGAAATAGAAGTCGTGGCATACGACAATACCTTAGTCTGTAATCCGAAAGGCACGAGTAAAAAAGTAATGGCTTTTTGGGGAATGACTCGTTCTTTAATTCATAATATGGTTGTCGGTGTTGACCAAGGGTTTTCTAAAAAATTAATGGTCGAGGGCGTTGGCTATCGAGCCTCTGTCAGTGGAAATGTCCTCACTCTGAACGTCGGATATTCTAGTGGTGTAGAATACAGTCTACCGGCAGGCATTTCTGCATCTGTTGAAAAGGATAATTCTATTATGCTTCAAGGTATAGACAAGGAACTCGTTGGACTTGTCGCAGCGCAAATCCGCGGAATACGGAAACCAGAACCTTACAAGGGTAAGGGTATTCGATACTTTGATGAGCATATTGTGAGAAAAGTCGGAAAAGCCGGCGGTAAGAAATAATAAACAAACAAATCTCAAATAATATAGTGAACTATGGCGAAGACAAATCCTAAAGTCACCGCAAGAAGAAAACGAGTTCAACGTATCCGGGTCAAAATTTTCGGTACAAACGAGCGACCTAGAATGAGCGTATATCGAAGTAATAAACATATATATGCTCAGATTATTGATGATGTCCACCACAAAACTTTAGTCGCGATGTCCAGTGATTCAAAGATTTTTGATGATGCAGAATCGATCAATAAATGTGAAAAAGCAAAAAAGGTAGGCCTTCTTATTGCGGAAAAGGCAAAAGCTATCGGAATTGACAAGATAGTTTTCGATCGGGGCGGATATCTCTATCATGGCAGGATCAAGGCCTTGTCTGATGGCGCTCGCGAAGGTGGATTAGAGTTTTAATTAACATACAGATTATTCATAATTTCTTTATTGCGACGGGGGTGTTTCTTGGCTGAATTTAAGAAATCAAAAGACGGGATCCAGGAAGAGCTCATCGAAAAAATTGTTTTCATTAATCGAGTAGCAAAAGTAGTTAAGGGTGGTAGGCGGTTTAGCTTTAGTGCCATTGTCGTTGTTGGAGATGGGCACGGCAAAGTTGGATATGGTTTAGGAAAAGCAAACCAAGTCCCTGAGGCAATCCGCAAAGGTATTGAGCAAGCTCGTAAGGATATGCAACATGTTTCCTTGACATCCGTTTCGATCCCACACGATGTCGTTGGTCAGTTCAAATCAGGAAGTGTCATGTTGAAGCCAGCCTCTGATGGAACAGGTGTTATAGCCGGTGGTGCTGTCCGCGCGGTTCTTGAGGCCGCAGGGGTTCAAAATATTCTGACGAAGTGTTTGGGATCAAACAATCCTCACAATCTTGTCAAGGCCACTATGAATGGTCTCCGGCGTTTGCGCACAGCTGAGCAGATTGCTAAGCTCCGCAATAAGACTATAGAAGAGATTGCAGCATAAAGCTTCTGGTGGAAAAGGGCTCACAAAAATGGACAAAATAGTTACATTCACTCAAATAAAAAGTTACATAGGAAGTCCAAAAGCCGTCCGTGCTACTTTGATCGGATTAGGCTTGACCAAAATGTACAAAACAGTGACCCGTAAGGATACACCTGAATTACGCGGCATGTTGAACAAGGTCCAGCACCTGGTTAAATTGGAGGACTAGAACGTGATTAAGTTAAACACACTCGCTCCAAGTGAAGGCGCGAGAAAAGCGAAGAAACGTGTCGGACGTGGCCCTGGAAGTGGTCATGGCAAAACCGGAGCTCGTGGGCATAAAGGTGCTCGTGCACGGTCCGGATACAGTGCCAGCCCAGGCTTCGAGGGGGGGCAAATGCCTTTGCATCGTCGGCTTCCAAAGCGAGGATTTAATAACATATTCAAAAAGACATATACCATATTGTCGCTGGATGAACTGAACAGGTTTGATGCTGGAACCGTTATTGATTTAAATTGTCTGATCGATGCTGGTTTAGTTGAGCCTGGTCAATCGGTTAAAATTTTAGCCAATGGCGAAATCACGAGAGCATTAAATGTCAAAATTGCTCAGATTAGCAGTAGTGCTAAAGAGAAAATCATTGCTGCTGGTGGAACCATTGAGGAGTAATGCATGAGCGGTCTCATCAGTGCTGCTAGTATTCCTGATTTACGCAAGAGAGTGGTTTTCACTCTCTTGATGCTTTTGGTCTACAGAATGGGAGTGCAAATTCCCACACCTGGCATAAACGGAGAAGCCCTTACCGCTTTTTTTGAAAAAAATGCAAGTACCCTTTTTGGCATGTTTAATATGTTCTCAGGCGGTGCCTTAGAGAACTTTTCCATATTTGCCCTTGGAATTATGCCGTATATTTCGGCGTCCATTATAATACAATTACTCACCGTCGTTGTTCCGCAACTTGAAACGCTTTCCAAAGAAGGTGAATCCGGTAGAAGAAAAATCACACAATATACAAGATATGGTACAGTCGTGCTTTCTATAATCCAAGGCTTTTTTATTGCCACTGGCTTAGAAGGAATGACAAGTCCCAACGGCGTTCCCATTGTAATAGATCCAAGTTTACACTTCAAATTAATGACAGTACTCACGCTTACCTCTGGCACTGCTTTTATCATGTGGCTCGGGGAACAGATGACTGAGCGTGGAATCGGCAACGGCATTTCGCTTATTATTTTCTCAGGAATAGTAGCGCGAATGCCATCTGCAGTCGCAAATACAATCGAGCTTATAAAAACAGGGGAGCTGTCTCTCATTTTTGTTCCCCTGATATTGGCATTAATGTTTTTAATTGTTGCATTTATTATTTTTGTTGAAACCTCCCAGCGCAGGATCCCCATCCAATATGCAAAAAGGGTTGTAGGCAGACGGGTTTATGGGGGGCAGGCCTCCCATTTACCTCTTAAAATCAATGTATCTGGTGTTATTCCCCCTATTTTTGCCTCGTCTATCATGATGTTTCCGGCGACCATTGGTTCCTTTGTTCATATAGACTGGGTGCAACGGATATCGGCTGCCTTTTCACCTGGAACAGTGTATTACTATCTTCTCTATGTGGGAATGATTGTATTTTTTTGTTTTTTTTATGCAGCAGTATCTTTTAAAGCAGATGATGTGGCTGAGAATTTAAAGAAAAATGGTGGGTTTATACCAGGCATTCGGCCTGGAAAACGAACCTCTGAATTTTTAGATAGCACATTAATTAGACTTACAGTTGTAGGAGCCATCTATTTAAGTGCCGTATGTGTTATGCCCACTCTTCTTATTGCCGAGTTAAAGGTTCCTTTTTACTTTGGCGGGACAGCTCTTTTAATTGTAGTTGGTGTAGCAATCGATACAATTTCGCAAATAGAATCTCACCTTATTATGCGAAATTATGATGGTTTTATGAAAAATAATCGGATACGGGGACGGAATTAGGAGTATTGTGACAAAAAGTTATACCGAAAATGCGATTATCATTAAAAATTCTGATGAAATAGCAATTATGCATAAAGCAAACCAGATAGTTGCTGGCGTGCTTTCCTTACTGGAATCTAATATCACCGAAGGTATAACAACTTTTGAGCTTGATAAATTGGCTGAAGAATATTGCTATGATCACCATGCAAAACCTGCTTTTAAAGGTTACAAAGGTTTTCCCGCAAGTCTCTGTGCATCAGTCAATGAAGAGGTAGTACACGGAATACCATCAAAGAAAAAACTTCTTCGATCAGGGGATATTGTATCTTTAGATTTTGGTGTGTTATATCAAGGATTTTATGGTGACTCAGCAATAACTGTAACTGTGGGTAACGTCTCACCAACAGTTGAACGTCTTCTTGAAGTAACTAGAAACGCTCTTTTAAGAGGTATTGAGCAGGCTCGAGTTGGTAATAGAGTTTCGGATATTTCACGTGCAGTTCAGAATTATGCTGAGTCATACGGGTTTTCTGTAGTACGTCAATTTGTTGGTCATGGCATTGGGGCGAATTTGCATGAGCCTCCTGAAATTCCCAACTATGTTCAAAGACAAGCTTCGCCTCGGCTTGTCGAAGGTATGGTGTTGGCAATTGAGCCTATGATCAACATGGGCGGAGAAAAGGTAAAAGTTCTTAATGATCAATGGACAGTTGTAACTGCTGACAGGAAGCCCTCAGCCCACTTCGAACATTCCGTCGCGGTACTTTCATCAGGACCTCTGGTTCTCAGCGAACGGTTACCCCATATAGCCTATTAATCCCCATGAGTTTGATATTATCGCTATATAGGGCAAAATTTCTTGAAAAATTTATTTTTATTCGATATAAGTTTAAATTTTAGCTCTATCATTTAGGGGTGGATTTCTTTATGGCGAAAGAAGAAGCCATTGAAGTAGAAGGTACCATTATCGAACCATTACCGAATGCTATGTTTCAGGTAGAACTTGATAATGGTCACAAAGTGCTTGCGCATATTTCCGGGAAAATGCGTATGCACTACATTAAGATTCTTCCTGGTGATCGCGTAACCGTTGAGCTATCCCCTTATGATTTAACAAGGGGGCGGGTTACCTTTCGCGCCAAGGGCGGGAAAGGGAAAAAATAATTAAATTGTCGTAGGTGCACCATGAAAGTACGTTCATCTGTTAAAAAAATATGCAGTGAATGCAAGATTTTAAAGCGAAAAGGTGTTGTTCGGGTTGCTTGTGCAAATAAGAAACACAAGCAGCGTCAAGGATAATGTCACTTTAAAAATTTAGCAGGATTCTGACCAAGGAGTACAGATTTGGCACGAATAGCTGGTGTGGATTTGCCACGCAACAAACATATGGACCGCGCTTTAACCTACATTTACGGAATCGGGTTAACTTCTGCTCGTCAAATTCTTGATAAGGCGGATTTGCCTTACCAGATGAATAGCGATGATTTGAGTGCTGATGATGTAAACCGTATTCGAACCATAATTGAAAATAGTTATGTGGTCGAGGGGGATCGTCGGCGCGAGGTGTCTATGGATATCAAGCGTCTGATGGATCTTGGTTGCTACCGTGGGCGCCGGCATCGGAGAAGTCTGCCTGTTCGAGGGCAAAGGACAAAAACGAATGCGCGTACGCGTAAAGGGCCTCGACGGGGTGCTGCGGTACGGAAAAAATAATTCTACTCTTCTGGAATCACTTTAGAAAGAGGAGTAATTAGGAGTCATTATGGCAAAAGCGGGCAAGGTTGCGGCGAAGGTAAAGAAAAAAGATAAAAAAAATGTCACAGAGGGTATTATTTTTATTTATTCAACCTTTAACAACACAGTGGTGACGATTTCCGATCGTCAGGGCAATGCACTGTCTTGGTCGAGTGCTGGAGTGCTTGGTTTTAAGGGGTCGAGGAAATCCACACCCTTTGCGGCCCAGAATGCATTGAATGATGCGGTGTTGAAAGCCAAAGAGCATGGCTTGCGTAAAGTGGAGGTCAGGGTCAAAGGCCCCGGTCCGGGTCGAGAGGCAGCATTACGAGCGCTGACAACGGTTGATCTTGATGTGAGCCGTATTGTTGATGTCACCCCTCTTCCTCATAACGGCTGCAAGCCGCCCAAGCGACGCAGGGTTTAACCTGATCTCTAATTTAAACTAAATGTCATGACTTTATCGGTCATTCATTGGAGGTAAAAGTTGGCTAGATATACTGGTGCATCCTGCAGATTGTGCAGACGCGAAAACCTTAAAATGTTCCTCAAGGGAGATCGTTGTTATTCCGACAAATGCGCTTTCGAGCGCAGGTCCTTTGCTCCTGGTCAACACGGACAAAATCGTTTCCGTAAAGTTTCGGATTACGCTGTTCAGTTGCGTGAAAAGCAAAAGGTTAAGCAGATGTACGGCATGCTTGAAGCCCAATTTCGGCGCTATTTTGAGCGCGCTGAGCGGGCAAAGGGCGTTACTGGTGAAACGTTGCTTATTATGTTGGAAAGACGTTTGGATAATGTCCTTTATCGTAGCGGATTCGCCAGTTCACGAGATCAGGCTCGCCAGATGGTTCGCCATAACCTTTTCACCCTCAATGGAAAAAAAGTCAATATTCCTTCGCATCAAGTTAATGCTGGTGACATCATAGCGTTAAAAGAAAAATACCAGAAAAGTGAACAGGTCATTGACAACCTCGAAGGGGCTGTTCGCCGAGGTCTGCCAAGTTGGCTTGAGCTTGACCAAGCTAAGTTTCATTGTGCCGTCAAAGCGTTGCCTAACCGTGAAGAAATAACGATGCCCATACAGGAACAACTTATTGTTGAGTTGTATTCCAAATAAATTTTTATCGTTAGGTATTGCATGGCACAAGAAATTTTGGACGATAATCCTTTTTACAAGAATTGGCATAGCCTTATTAGTCCGGAAAAGTTAGAGGTTGATGAGGGGACACTCACCAGCCGATATGGAAAATTCGTTTGCCAACCTCTTGAGCGCGGTTTTGCCACTACTATCGGCAATTCGCTGCGCCGCATCATGCTTTCGTCCATCCGAGGGGCAGCGATCACTTCCGTCCGAATTGGGAATGCGTTGCACGAGTTCACCACTATCGACGGTGTGCATGAAGATGTTGCTGAAATCATATTGAATCTTAAACAGGTTCGATTGAAACTACATGGGCCAGAATCTCGGACCGTTGTCCTTGAAAAGAATGGTCCGGGTAGAGTGTTGGCTGGCGATATCAATGGCGGAGCTTATGTCGAAGTTATGAATCCTGAACTTGTTATTTGTACAGTGACAAGTGAGACCAATTTTCGTGCTGAGCTCGAAGTGCACTGGGGTAAGGGGTATGTACCGGCAGAGCAAAATAAAAAAGAAGGGCAATCTATAGGAGTTATTCCTATTGACGCTGCGTTCTCACCCATCATTCGGGTTCAATATGTTGTTAGCCAAGCCCGTGTAGGTCAGCAGACTGATTATGACCGCTTGACAATGGAAATCGAAACCGATGGAAGTGTTGAGCCGCAAAGTGCACTTGCCTATGCTGCCAAAATCTTGAAAGAGCAAATGACAATTTTTATCAATTTTAACGAAGAAATTGCCAAAGCACCTGATAGTTTGGATAGCGACGAAGACGGCAAAGCCTATCCACCGTTTCTTGATAAAAATGTTGAAGATCTCGAACTGTCAGTTCGTTCTGCTAACTGTCTCAAAAATGCTCAAATTCAATATATCGGTCAGTTAGTCAACAAGACAGACGCTGAAATGTTGAAGACCAAAAATTTTGGGCGTAAATCTCTCAACGAAATAAAGGCGTTGCTTGCTGAGCATAATTTGACTCTCGGTATGAAATACGAGGGGTGGGTGGCTCCAGAAAAGCGCGAAGAAAAACTTGAGGAATGATTCTTCACCGCGAACCAATATTTTATATTGTAACGAAGAAAGGGTAATAGCATGAGACATAGAAAAGCAGGACGAAAATTAGGCCGCACGGCATCGCATCGTGATGCTATGTTGCGCAATATGGTCACATCGCTCCTTGAACAGGAACGAATCGTAACAACAGTGACCAAAGCCAAAGAAGCACGACGAGTAACCGAACAGATGATTACACTGGGCAAGCGTGGGGACTTGCACGCACGTCGCCAGGCTTTAGCTTTTATTCGTTCAAAAAGTATTGTTGCGAAATTATTTGATCAGCTGAGCAATCAATATGCTGAGCGTCAAGGTGGGTATACTCGAATTATTCGAACAGGGACACGGCTCGGTGACGCTGCGCCAATGGCCATTCTGGAACTTGTCGACTATCAAGATCTGGCGAACAACGCAACCGCCGAGCAAGAGCAATAGTAATTTTGTTTTTGATGTTAAGTAAAGAGCTGGTGTGAGTAATCATACCAGCTCTTTTTTTTCATTTGTACTGAGTAATGGATATTGAAAATCATCTTCTGCCCGGGCGAACAACCATAGAAAACGGTAGATTTCAATTTCACTGTCATTCACGGGTGAGTTGTTATCTTCATTGTTGCCATAACGTTGATATGTTGCTTTTCCCGTATGATATTATTTTATTAAAAGAATATCTGGCTATCAACTCTACCGAATTTATTGAACGTTTTACTTCTATTACTGCAGGAAGCCATCCTTTTTTTCCTAGTCTCAAGCTAAAAATGCGCGAAAATGTTGAACGGTCTTGCCCTTTCTTAGGAGAACAGGGATGTTCCGTTTATGTCAACCGCCCTTCTGCCTGCCGCACATATCCTCTTGAGCGTGGTGTCGAAAATCCAGGAAAAGGAAAGTCTCTTAAGGCTCATTATTTTTTGACGCATCACCCGTATTGCAAGGGGCACCTCGAGTCACGAAGTTACACAATTTCACAGTGGGAACGCGATCAAAATTTGTATGACTGCAACATGTATAACGATTTATGGGCCGAGCTCGATGCCTTTTTTGCCACCAATCCTTGGGCCGGCGAAGGAAAGGCGGGTCCGTATCAGCGGCTAGCCTTTATGGTGTGTTATGATATTGACAGATTTCGTTCGTACGTCGAAACTCACCAATTATTGAATGGTTTTCATTTGCGTAAAGATGAGGTTAAGCGAATTAATAAAAATGATGGTGCCCTGCTCCAGTTTGGCTTTCGCTGGCTTGAATTTATCTTGGGAGGGCGGAAGTTACTGGTCAAAAAATAGCGTGTTCATTGTGGTGAGCCTTTACCCTTGAGAAGAGGGTAGACTTGAAAATCTTATTGAGTAATGCTAAAATAAAAAATTTTATTTACGGAGCCATGCAGCTACGCGTGGCCCCAATTACGCACATCCCGTCTCAACCATTGGTGTTTCATATCGCGTATGAAATCGGTTCGAGGGATGGAGGACATAACCAAAAAGAGGAGAATGTACATGGCAGCAGTTACTATGCGGCAAATGCTTGAAGCCGGTCTTCATTTCGGCCATCAGACAAGACGGTGGAATCCCAAGATGAAGCCTTATATCTACGGTCCCCGGAACGGCATTTATATTGTTAATCTCGACATCACCATGAAGCTTTTCAAGAAGGCATATGGTGCCATGGTCGAGGCGGTGACCAATGGAGGGTCTGTGCTTTTTGTATGCACCAAGCGTCAAGGGCAAGCAATTATCAAAGAAGAGGCTGAGCGATGTGGCATGTACTATATCAATCATCGCTGGCTTGGCGGTATGTTGACCAACTTTCAAACCATTAAGCACTCGGTTGATCGGTTGAAAAAGATTGAATCGATGCAAGCCGATGGAACCATCAACCGCTTTCCCAAGAAAGAGGTTCTGCAGATGGAAAAGGAACGGGTCAAGCTTGATCGCAATATCGGTGGGATAAAAAATATGCGAACCTTGCCCGATGTTTTATTTGTCATCGATCCCAAGAAGGAAGATATCGCCGTTGGTGAGGCCGTTAAACTTGGTATACCTGTGATTGCGTTGACTGATACCAACTGCGATCCAGACGGTATTAATTATGTCATTCCCGGTAATGACGATGCTATCCGGGCAATTAAATTGATTTCTTCCATGATGGCTGAAGCTATCATGGAAGGGAAATCGCGGCGCGGTGAAGAAGCTGAAGCCAACCTCAATGAGCTCGAAGCTTCCATGAGTGCGGGAGTGGAAGAAGAACTCGCCGAAAAAATGGAAGAAGAATAAGTTTCGGGTCTGCGGATAATTCAGCGGCCTTCCTGACCTAGACCGACATGGCAGTCCAAGGCTGTTGTGTCGGTCTTTCCGTGTATTGCCTCATATTAGTTGATTTGCAGGGTTGCGACCCTGCGATACGATAAGGAGTGTGTAACGTGACTATTACAAGCCAGATGGTAAAAGAACTTCGTGATAAAACCAACGCCGGTATGATGGACTGCAAGAAAGCTCTGACGGAAACCGGCGGAGATATGGAAAAAGCAGTCGATTTGTTGCGGCAGAAAGGCTTGGCCGTGGCGGCCAAACGCGCTGGTCGTGAAACCAAGGAAGGGGTTGTTGAGTGCTATATCCATGCTGGCGGCAAACTCGGTGTTATGGTTGAAGTTGGCTGTGAAACCGATTTTGTCGCAAAGACCGATGATTTCAAAGCGTTCGCCAAGAACATAGCCATGCATATTGCGGCGGCCAATCCCGTGTCGGTCACCCGTGAAGATGTCCCACCGGAAATTTTGCAGCGTGAAAAGGATATCTATGTCAACCAAGCCCTGGAATCCGGCAAGCCGCAACAGATTGTTGAAAAGATGGTTGGTGGCAAGATTGAGAAATATTTGGCCGAGGTTTGTCTCATGGAGCAGAAATATGTTAAAAATCCCGATCTCAGCGTTCAGGATCTGCTGAACGAACTGGTTGCTAAAATGGGTGAAAATATCTCTATCAAGAAATTTGCCCGATTCCAGATTGGTTGATAGCTTCCTCCGGTCTCTAGGGTTGATTCAATGGGATATCTCGATATCCCCATGATTGGGGATAAGTCGTGGAGGACGGCGGAATGAAGTTCAAGCGCGTATTGTTGAAGATCAGCGGTGAAGCCTTAATGGGAGATAAACCTTATGGCATCAGCACCGAGGTCATTAAATTCGTGTCGCAGGAAATCCAGGCATTGCACAATCTCAAAATTGAACTCGCCCTAGTGATCGGTGCCGGCAATATTTTTCGGGGGGTGGCTGGCGCGGCCAGTGGTATGGATCGAAGTTCCGCGGACAACATGGGCATGTTGGGCACGGTGATGAATTCCTTGGCTGTTCAGGATGGCTTGGAAAATCTCGACATCCCAACGAAGGTCATGTCGGCCATCACCATGCTGAATGTTTGCGAGACGTATGAACGGTTGAAGGCCCTTGACTATCTCGAAAACAAGCAAGTGGTGATTTTTGCCGCTGGTACCGGCAACCCCTATTTCACCACCGATACCGCTGCGGTGCTCCGGGCTCTTGAGATCAAGGCGGATGTAATCATGAAGGCGACCCGGGTCGATGGGGTGTACGATCGCGATCCGGAAAAAGATCCCAACGCGGTGCGGTACCATACCCTTACGTTTTCAACGGTTTTACGCGACGACCTGCGGATCATGGACGCTGCGGGAATTTCCCTTGCCCGAGACAATAACCTGCCCATTTTTGTCTTTGACATGACCAAACCAGGAAACATTGTCAAAGCGGTGATGGGCGAAGATGTTGGGACGCTGATTACCAATTAGCGCCGGCCTCTGATGGGTATTTCTTTCCGGAAAGAGATTGTTTTAACTTTTCATGTCAACAGCAACCGCATGATGCTGACGAGGAAGATATGTCGACAAAGATTATTGATCAGTTGAGAGAAAAGATGACCGCAAGCAGCGAGGCCCTGAAACGCGATCTGGTGAAGATCAGGACGGGAAGGGCAAGCCTTTCATTGCTCGATGGAATCAAAGTCAATGCCTACGGCTCGCAAATGTCCCTCGATCAGGTTGGTACCTTGACCATTCCCGAGAACAATATGATCGCGATCAAACCCTGGGATCCGCAGGTCTTGCCCGCCATTGAAAAGGCGATTCTCGCCTCGGGGTTGGGGTTGACCCCGGCAAGTGACGGCAATGTGGTCCGTTTGACCATCCCACCTCTTACCGGGGAGCGACGCAAGGAACTGGTTAAGCAGGTCAAGAAGATAGGGGAGGAGTATAAGGTCGCCATTCGCAATATTCGTCGAGATGCCATTGAAACCTTGAAAAAGATGAAAAAGGACAAGGAACTCTCAGAAGATGAGTTGTTCCGTCTGCAGGAAGAGGCGCAGAAGGTAACGGATGGCTATATCGGACAGATTGACGAAATCACCGGCGGCAAAGAAAAGGAAGTGATGGCGGTCTGATCTCGTCTGCTTTCGCCATGTCATCCGTGGTCACTCAAGAACAGCTCTCCCTCATCCCTCGCCATGTGGCCATTATAATGGATGGCAATGGCCGCTGGGCGGAGGAGCGACACCGGCCGCGACTGTACGGCCATAAGGCAGGGGTAGAATCGGTACGTGCTGTCGTTGAGACTGCGCGCTCCATCGGATTGGAAGTCCTCACCCTCTATGCCTTTTCGACGGAGAATTGGAACCGTCCGTCGACCGAGGTCAATGGCCTGATGGGGTTGCTCAAGAGCTATCTCCAAGCGGAGTTGCGAACTATGCTCAGCAACGATATCCGCCTCCATTGCCTGGGACAGCAGGATCGCCTGCCAAGCGACGTACGTGCCATCCTCCAGCAAACCATCGATGAAACACGGTGCTGTCAGGGCATGATCCTGAACCTGGCCCTGAGTTATGGCGGCCGCAGCGAAATTGTCGGGGCGGCGAGGGAGCTAGCCCGACAATGCCAGCAAGGGCGATTGGATTGGCAGGACATCTCCGAGAGTACTCTCGGCGAGTATCTGTTCACCGCTGGTCAATCCGATCCCGATTTGCTGATTCGTACCGGGGGTGAACATCGCCTGTCCAATTTCCTTCTTTGGCAGGCCTCCTACGCGGAACTGTATTTTACCGAGGTCAAGTGGCCTGATTTCAGGAAGGAACAATTCTTGGAAGCCATCCAAACATTTCAGCACCGACAGCGACGTTTTGGCAAAACCGGTGCACAACTGCAGGCAGAGTAGGCCGCGATGAATCGTGTGATCCCAGGGGTGCTCATGGCCGTCGGCTGGGTGCTTCTGCTTTTTTGGGGCTCGGCTGCATTGTTTTGGGGGGTAGGGGTCTGCGGAGCCGGTATCGCCCTCCACGAGTATTTTCGCATGACCTGTCCCACCTTGACAGGTCCCCGTCTTGCGACAACGCTGTTGCTTTCCCTGTTGCCGGTTCTTGCCGCGCTGTCCGGTTCGGGCGAGGCTGTCTTGGCCGCTCTGGTGGCCAGCCTCATGGCGATCGTCGCGATGGCTCTTCACGGATATACCGTTATTCCGGATGTGTTTCGTTACCTCTGTGTCAGCGGTTTTGCCAGTCTTTATATCGCGGTCTGTCTGGCCCATGTGGTGCTCATTCGCTTTCTGCCCCAGGGGCCCTTCTGGTTGATCTTGCTGATCGCCATTGTCGCCGGTTCTGATACCGGTGCCTATTACGCCGGCAAGACATTTGGCAAACGCAAACTTTTCCCGCAAATTAGCCCGAAGAAGACCATAGCCGGTGGCGTGGGCGGTCTTGTTTTCGGTATTGCCGCCGCCGAGGGCATCAACCTGCTGTTTCCCGAGAAAACCGACCCCCTCCTGCTTCTCCCAGTGGCCGCCCTGCTCATCGTGGTGGGCATTGTCGGTGATCTGACCGAATCGATGATTAAACGCTCGGTGGGCGTCAAGGATTCGGGCACCATTCTTCTTGGTCACGGCGGATTGCTCGATCGCATTGACAGCTTGTTGCTTACCGGGCCCGTGCTTTACTACTTGCTCCGCTTGGGCGTGCTTTGATGAAGGCGTTATCCTTGCTGGGATCGACCGGGTCCATCGGCACCAATGTGCTGGCGGTGGTGCGACAGTTTCCCGAACAGTTCCGGATTGTAGGCCTTGCGGCCGGCCGCAATGTCGCCCTGTTGGCCGAGCAGGTGCTGGAGTTTCAGCCGGAATGCATTTCGGTGGCTGAGCCAGCGTTAGTCTCCCCTCTTGCACAACGGCTGCCCCCGTCCTATCATTCCCGTATCGTTTGCGGGACCGAGGGCAACTGCGCGGTGGCCTCGCTAGCCTCTGCTCACATGGTGGTTTCTGCCGTGGTTGGTGCGATTGGCCTGCTGCCAGCCTTGACCGCCATTCGGGCTGGCAAGGATGTGGGCCTGGCCAACAAGGAAACCTTGGTCATGGCTGGTCGACTGGTGATGCGGTCTGCACAGCAGCATAAGGTTCAGTTGCTGCCCATTGATTCCGAACACAGCGCCATCTTTCAAGCCTTGGAGGCTGGACGCAAACAGGACGTGGCCCGGATTATTCTCACCGCCTCCGGTGGTCCGTTTCGGACCTGGAGCAAGGACGATCTGGCAACCGCTGCCCCCGCGCAGGCTCTTGCCCACCCCAATTGGAGTATGGGGCGCAAGATCTCCATCGATTCCGCAACGTTGATGAACAAGGGGCTTGAAGTAATCGAGGCCCGCTGGCTTTTTGACGTCGAACCTGAGCAAATCGAGGTAGTGGTGCATCCGCAATCGATTGTTCATTCACTGGTGGAATATCAGGACGGTTCGGTGGTTGCCCAGTTAGGGATCCCGGATATGCGGATCCCCATCGCCTATGCGCTGTCCTATCCCAAGCGGCTTGAATTGGGCCTTTCACGGCTTGATCTGGCGCAGTGCGGTGGGCTTGCCTTTGAACAACCCGATCATGAACGATTTCCGGCCCTGCGCATGGCCTATGACGCCTTGGCAATGGGCGGCGTTAAACCGGCTGTTCTTAATGCCGCCAACGAGGTTGCCGTCGAGGCCTTCCTCAACGGCCGGATTGGTTTCACCCGCATCGCCGAAGTGGTTGACAGGGCTTTGCAGGAGACCGCCCAAGGGGATGAACTGGACCTGGACGCCATTCTCGCGGCTGACCAGGCAGCCCGTGCCATGGTCACCCGTGCGCTCCAGGCCTGAACTCATCCGCGATTGTCGACCGCAACCCTCTCGTTTTTTCTGTTAGTGACTATTCCGTAGGTTGTTCATGAATTCCGTTCTGTCATTCATTCTCGTTCTTGGCGTACTCATTTTTGTGCACGAACTCGGCCATTTCTTGCTGGCAAAGGCCTTTGGCGTCAGGGTCCTTAAATTTTCCCTCGGCTTTGGCAACAAACTGGTCGGAAAGAAATGGGGGGAGACCGAGTACCTGATCAGCGCCTTTCCCCTTGGCGGGTACGTGAAAATGTACGGAGAGCAGCAGGAGGAAGAAGTTCTTCCCGAAGACCGACATCGTTCTTTTTCCCATAAACCGGTGTGGCAGCGTTTTGGCATTGTTTTTGGCGGACCGCTGTTCAATCTCCTGTTTGCCGTGGGATTGTTTTTTCTGCTGTTTGTCGTCGCGGGCATGCCTGAACCGGTGGATTCCACCAAGATCGGTGAAGTCAACCCCGAATCGGCCGCCGCGCAGGCAGGGCTGAAGGCCGGCGATGCGGTGTTGTCCATCAACGGTAAGCCGACGACCTCCTGGGAGCATGTCTCAGAGGCTATCAGGGACAGCCAGGGCAACGAGGTGACCCTGGTGGTGCTCCGTGAGGGACAGGAATTGACCATAGGCGCCAAACCCACCATCCGCGAGGTGAAGAACCTGTTCGGCGAGACCACAGGCGAGCGGTACATGCTTGGAATCGTTCGCAGCGAGGAAATCCGTTACGTGGATGCGTCGATCGCAGAGTCGGCCAAAGCCGCTGTGGTGCAAACCTGGAATCTCGGCTATCTGACAGTGATGGGCATTGTCAAGATGATCCAGCGGGTGATCCCGGCCAGTGAATTGGGGGGGCCGATCCGCATCGCCGAACTGGCCGGCCAGCAGTTGGAGGCCGGATGGATGAACCTGTTGTATTTCATGGGCCTGCTGAGCGTCAACTTGGGTATTCTCAACCTGCTGCCCATTCCGGTACTCGATGGCGGCCATCTGGTGTTTCTTTCCCTGGAAGCGGTTCGCCGCCGGCCCTTGAGCGAGCGAACCATGGAAATCAGCCAGCGGGTCGGCATCGCCATCCTCGGGACGCTGATGATTTTTGTCTTCTACAATGATATTCTCCGGCTGGTCAAACGATGGCTGATGTCCTGATCCTGGCGATCGAGACCGCAACCGGATGCGGCGGAGTCGCCTTGACCAAGGGAGACAGGGCAAACGGCAAGGTCTTGGCCGAATACACCCTCCAACCCGAGCAGACCCACTCCCGCCGCCTGCTGGGGTCCGTGGCGACGATGATGGCGGCGGTTGGCGTCGGGTGGGCCGAGCTTGACGCCGTGGCCGTCAGTTTGGGCCCGGGATCCTTTACCGGTCTTCGGATCGGCTTGGCGGCAGCCAAGGGGATCGCCATGGCTGCCCGGCGGCCTCTACTCGGCGTGCCGACCCTCGATGGACTGGCCGCGCAGGTGGCAGCCAGCGAATTGCCGCTCTGCTGTCTCCTGGATGCGCGAAAGCAGCAGGTGTATGCCGCCTTTTACCGTGTCGACGGACAGTCGCAATACCTGCGGACCAGCGAATTTCTCGTCCTGTCGGCCGAGCAATTGGTCGCCTCCATCCAAGAGCCGACCCTGGTGGTTGGCCCGGGGGTCAGAGCCTGCCAGCCGCAGCTTGCCAGCCATCCCCAGGCACGGCTGGTCGCCACCGCCATGTTGCATCCACGGGCCGCCGTCGTCGGCCTGTGCGCGGCCTCCATGTTGATCCAAGGGCAGGCGGACGTGGACGCGGACAACCTCGTGCCCCTCTATGTACGCGCCTCCGAGGCCGAATTGAGCCTACGGCATTAAAATCAGAGAGAGACAGCGATGATTGAACGCAAGACAACGCGCCAGATTCATGTCGGGCCGGTGGCCATTGGTGGCGGGGCGCCCATTGCGGTGCAGTCAATGACCAACACCCTGACCAGCGAGGTCGAGGCCACCGTGGCCCAGATTCGACGACTGGAGCAGGCCGGATGCGAGATTATCCGGGTGGCGGTTCCGGATCAAGCGGCGGCCGAGTCCATCACCGCCATCCGTGAGCAGATCACCATCCCCCTGATTGCCGACATCCATTTCGATTCCCGTTTGGCGGTGGCTGCCATGGAGCATGGCGCCCAGGGCGTCCGCATCAATCCCGGCAATCTGGGTGGACCGGACAAACTGGCGCGGGTGGTGGCCGCGGCCACGATGCACCGGGTACCCATCCGGGTCGGGGTCAATTCCGGCTCCATCGAGAAGGATCTGCTCAAGCAATTTGGTTACCCCACCCCGGAGCGCCCTGATGCGCTCATCGAAAGCGCGCTGGGCAATGTCCGTCTGCTGGAAGAGCAGGGATTTTTCGACATCAAGATTTCGATTAAATCCTCGGACACCCTGACGACCATCGCCGGGTACCGCCAGTTGGCGCAGCGGACCGAGTATCCGCTCCACCTTGGGGTTACCGAGGCGGGGGGGCTGATCGCCGGTACGGTCAAATCGAGCGTAGCCCTGGGCATTCTGCTGTCCGAGGGGATCGGCGACACCTTTCGCATTTCCCTGACCCGCGACCCGGTGGAAGAGATTCGGGTCGGCTATGAACTGCTGCGCTCCTTGCGCATCCGCGAGCGCGGTCCCGAGCTGATCTCCTGCCC
Source organism: Desulfobulbus propionicus DSM 2032 (assembly GCF_000186885.1). Classification (GTDB taxonomy): domain Bacteria; phylum Desulfobacterota; class Desulfobulbia; order Desulfobulbales; family Desulfobulbaceae; genus Desulfobulbus; species Desulfobulbus propionicus. Next base: position 904,981 of record NC_014972.1, read on the forward strand.
GACCTGCGGCCGCACCCGCATCGATCTCTTTACCCTGGCCGAGCAGGTGGAGCAGCGGCTGCAGACCATGGAGAGCAACCTCAAGGTGGCGGTCATGGGCTGCGTGGTCAATGGTCCGGGCGAGGCGCGCGAGGCCGACATCGGCATTGCCGGCGGTCATGGGGTCGGCATTGTCTTTAAAAAAGGCGAAATTTATAAAAAGGTTCCGGAGGCGGATCTGCTGCCGGTCTTTCTTGAGGAACTGGAACGACTGGAAGCGGAGCGCAAAACCAAGGCGTGACCGAGACGCCGCCAACCGAACCGTCAACCTTATCCCTGATTTCTATTCGAACGGAGATTCGAGATGCGTTATTCACAGATGCTGTTGCCCACCACCAAGGAAACCCCGTCGGAGGCGGAGGTCGTCAGCCATCAGCTGTTGGTGCGGGGCGGATTCATTCGCAAACTGACTTCGGGCATGTACACCTACTTGCCCATGGGATTTCTCGCCCTGCAGAAGGTGACCGAGATCGTCCGCCAGGAGATGAACCGCGCCGGCGCCCAGGAGATTCTCATGCCCATGGTGCAGCCGGGCGATCTGTGGGAGGAGTCGGGGCGGTGGAAGAAGTATGGTCCGGAACTGCTCCGCTTCCGTGATCGTCATGACCGCGATTACTGCCTCGGGCCGACCCACGAGGAGGTGGTGACCGATGTCGCCCGTCGCGAACTGCAATCCTACCGGCAGTTGCCGATCAATCTCTACCAGATCCAGACCAAGTTCCGCGACGAAATCCGGCCGCGTTTCGGCCTGATGCGCGGCCGCGAGTTCGTGATGAAGGATGCCTATTCCTTTGACGTCGACGATGCCGGCGCCAGTCGCAGCTACGAGATCATGCGCCAGGCCTACCATCGCATCTTCGAGCGCTGCGGTCTGGAATTTCGCGCGGTCGAAGCCGACAGCGGCGCCATCGGCGGCTCCTTTTCCCATGAATTCATGGTGTTGGCCGAAACCGGCGAGGATACCCTGGTGATTTGCGAGTCCTGCAGTTATGCCGCCAATGTCGAGAAGGCAGCCATTGCCCTTGCCGAGGCCGCTCCTTCGATGGAAGTTCTGCGGGAGCTGGTCAAGGTCGAAACTCCCGGGATGAAGAAGGTCGACAAGGTGGCCGAGTTTCTCAAGGTGGAGCCGGCTGCGGTGATCAAGACCCTGTTCTACCTGGCCGACGGTGTGGTGGTGGCGGCCCTGGTGCGGGGCGATCGCGAGGTGCAGTCGGTCAAACTGAAGAACCTGCTGGGCGCCACCGATGTCGAGCCCCTGGACGAGGAGCAGATCTGGCAGCAGACCCGTCTGCCCGTGGGCTATCTCGGGCCGGTGGGCCTGGAGCTGAAGATGGTGGCCGACCAGGAGGTGATGCGCATGGTCAACGCCGTGGCCGGGGCCAACGAGAAGGGCTGCCATCTCACCGGCGTCAATCCGGGCCGCGATTTTACCCCCGATGTGGTCGGCGACCTGCGACAAATCACGGTGAATGACCGCTGCCCCGTCTGCGGCGGCGGCTTGCGGCTCAAGGAGGGTATCGAGGTCGGCCATATCTTCAAGCTCGGCACCAAATATTCCGAGGCCATGAAAGCCAACTTCCAGGACAGTGACGGCCAGGAAAAACCCTTTGTCATGGGTTGCTACGGTATCGGCGTCAGCCGGGTGGTGGCCGCGGCCATCGAGCAGAACCACGATGCCAAGGGTATCATCTTTCCGGTGCCGCTGGCCCCCTTCCAGGTGATTGTCCTCAACCTCGGCCCCAAGGATGAAGGCTACTGCACGGCGGCTGAAGACCTGTACACTCAACTCCGGGCCCAGGGGTTGGACGTGCTTCTCGACGACCGTGACGAGCGGCCGGGGTCCAAATTTGCCGATGCCGATCTGCTCGGCATTCCCTACCGGCTTACCGTGGGCAAGACCTTCGAGAAGGAAGGCAAGGTGGAGATCCGTTCCCGCAAGACCGGGGAAACGCAGGTCCTCTCCCTGGAGGAGGCGACGGCATATCTCGCCGAACGCGTTCACCTGGCTCTTTCCTGATTCCGGAGCTCGCCTCCATCGACTGGAAACCGCGTAACCATGCCGAACATTCAACCGCTTCTCTCCCTGGCTTCCGGGTATTTGCACGGGGTCGACCTGACGCCGCTTGCCAAGGCCTACGAGTTCGTCTGCGAACGCCACGCCGGCCAGTATTACGATACCGGCGAACCCTATGTCGATCATCTCCTGGCCGTGGCTTCGAGCCTGGCCTCGATGAAGCTCGACCTGGACACCATTGTCGCCGGTCTGCTCCACGGCACGCTCAAGGAGCAGGTGGCCACCCATGAGGAACTGAAAAAAAAGTTCGGCAACGATGTCGCCAATATCGTCGATGGCGCCACCCGCATCACCAACGTCCGCTACAACTCGCAGCTGGCCCACGAGGCGGAGAACATTCGCAAGCTGCTCCTGGCCATGGGCGCGGATATCCGCGTGCTTCTGGTCAAACTGGCTGACCGTCTGCAGGACATGCTCAACCTCGATGCGGTCAGGGAGGAAGAAAGGCGGGCCAAGTCACGGGAGACCATGGACCTCTATGCGCCGCTGGCCAGTCGTATCGGTATCGAATGGCTGAAGCGCGAGCTGGAGGATCTGGCCTTCAAGTATCTGCTGCCGGTGGAATATGCTGACCTGACCGCCCACCTGGAGAGCACCCTGGCCGAGCGTCAGGCCTACGTGGACGAGGTTATCGAGATCCTGCACGAAAAGCTGCGGGCCAACAAGATCGTGCCGGTGCGGATCATCGGCCGGCCCAAGCACATCTACTCGATCTACAAGAAGCTGGTGGCCCAACGCATTCCCCTGGAGCGGGTCTACGACAAGGTGGCCTTCCGCATCATCGTCCGCACGGTCAAGGAGTGCTACCAGGCCCTGGGCACGGTGCATGCCGACTGGACGCCGGTGCCCGGACGGATCAAGGACTGGATCAGCGCGCCCAAGTCCAACAACTATCAGTCGTTGCACACCACAGTCGCCGGACCGCACGGCCATTTCATCGAGATTCAGATCCGTACCGAGGAGATGGATCGGGTGGCCCAGGAGGGCGTGGCCGCCCATTGGGCCTACAAGGAGGGGCAGAAGATCACCAGCGGTGATGCCCGGCTGTTCAAGGAGATCAAGAGGCTGGTGCAGTCGCTGCAGGAGGTCGAGGACCCGGGCGAATTCATGGAATCGTTGCGCGGCGAACTGTTCGAACCCGATGTCTTCGCCCTGACTCCCACCGGCGAGGTGCGCGAACTGCCCCGAGGGAGTACGCCGATCGATTTCGCCTATTCGATTCATTCGGCGGTCGGCGACACCTGTGTCGGCGCCAAGGTCAACGGTCAGATCGTCCAGCTCAAGCATGAACTGCAGAGCGGCGACATCGTCGAGATCCTCACCCAGAAGAACCAGCACCCCCGCCGTGCCTGGTTGCAGCTGGTCAAGACCAGCCGGGCCCGCACCCGCATCCGCCAGTACCTGCGACGCGAGGAAAAGGAACGCTCGCTCAAGCTCGGCCGGGAGATCTGCGAGCGGGAACTGAAGAAGTACGATGTCAACCTGCGCGGTCTGCTCAAGAGCGGCCATTTGCGTCTGCTGCTCAAGCAGCTCAACTGCAGCTCGCTGGAGGACATGCTCGTGCGGGTGGGCAGCGGCTCGATCACCGTGCCCCATCTCATCCGGACCCTGCAGCCTGAAGAATTTCGCGAGGCCGAGGAGAAACGGCGGATCGCGGAGATGGTCGAGCGGGCGCAGCGCGCCGCCGAGGAGAGCCGGGCTGGCGCCACCCGAAGCGACATCATCGACATTGACGGCGTCGACAACATGCTGGTCAAGATCAGTCAATGTTGCCGGCCGGTCCCCGGCGATCCGATCATCGGTTTCATCACCACCGGTTCCGGCATCTCGGTGCACAAGGCCGACTGCCACAACCTGCAGGCCACCGATCCCACCCGCTGGCTGGAGGTTTCCTGGGCCGGTTCGCCGCAGAGCACCCACCGGGCCGGACTGCTGATCCGGGCCGAGAATCGCAAGAATCTGCTGGCCGATATCAGTGGCACCATCAGCGCCGACGATGCCGATATCGTCGAGCTGAACGCCCGTACCACGGTGGAAAACATCGCCGAATTGGAGGTGCTGCTTGAAGTGGTCAATCTCAAACACCTGCAGCTCCTGCAGCAACACCTGCTGCAGATGCCGGAGGTGATCGAGGTCCGGCGGAGATAGCAGACGCCGTGTGCGCGGGAAGAGGGGCGTGATGGGAGTGACGCTCTGTTCGGTATGCGGCAACGAGGTTGCACCTGGGCCGTTGCAGTGCCCGTACTGCCAGGCCGCGTGTGGCGTCAACCTGCCACGCCCTGCCGAGGTGCTGCACCGCCAGGTCAATTTGAAACAGGGCATGCCGCTGGTCCAGCAGGCGCTCGATCGCCTGGAAAGTGCAATTCGCCAGAACGCCGCCGAAGGGTGCAAGGTCTTGACCCTGATTCACGGCTACGGTTCAAGCGGCACCGGCGGGGCGATCAAGACCGCTGTCCAGCACCAGTTGCAGTTCCTGCGGCATCAGGGTCGGATCGAGGCGATTATTCCCGGGGAACACTTTGAAGGCCGCTCCGGCCGCGGCCGTCAGTTGTTGCGCCGCTTTCCCTTTCTCGCTGCCCACCGTGATCTCAATCGCGCCAACCCCGGCGTTACCCTGGTCGTACTGTAACCGATAGTCTTACCGTGCCGAGGTGGTCCCGGTGTCATCCAGAGCAATAGATCAACCAAGGAGGATGTATGCGCAGCGGTGAACGTTCGGCCGATGCATTGCGGCCGTTCAGTGTGGAATACGGGGTTCAGCCCCATGCCGACGGCTCGGTGCTGATCCGCATGGGCAATACCCATGTGCTGTGCGGGGTTACGGTGGAGGATCGGGTGCCGCCTTTTCTCAAGGACAAAGGTCAGGGCTGGATCACCGCCGAGTACGGCATGTTGCCCTGCGCCACCCACAGTCGGGGGCGGCGGGAAGCGGTTTCCGGTCTGTCCGGGCGGACCCATGAAATCCAGCGGCTGATCGGGCGCTCCCTGCGGATGATGGTGGACTTGAGCCTCTTGGGCGAGCACACCCTGCGGGTCGATTGCGATGTGCTCAACGCCGACGGCGGCACCCGCTGCGCATCGATTACCGGCGGCGCGCTCGCGGTAAAAATGGCCCTGGCGCGCATGGTCGAGCGCGGTCGATTGCCGGCCCTGCCGCCGTTGCTGCCGGTGGCGGCGATCAGCGCCGGGGTGGTGGCTGGTCAGCCGGTGCTCGATCTCGATTATGCCGAGGATTCGTCCGCCGAGGTGGACGCCAACTTCGTCATGAGCGGCGACGGCCGCTGGATCGAGGTCCAGAGCACGGCCGAGGGCGGACCCTTCCATCCACAATTGTTCACCGCCATGGCGGAACTGGCTGCACGGGGCACTGGCCAGTTGTTTGGTCTATGGGAAACGAGGGGATAAGCAGCTGCGGGGCAGGCCGGGAGGGTGGACGGAGCAGCCAGATATCCATGGAATCGGTGGCCGACTGCACCCAGGGAGGCTGCGTGGGGGAAAATCAGATTTTGGACCAGACCATCCCGCAACCTAGCGCGGCAGCCGCTGGAGCAGTACCAGGCCGTCCGGAGTGACCGGCTCGATCTGATGCAGCTGTTCAATCTGGCCCAAGGGGATAAACCGGCCGTGCTCGATCTCGCTTGCCTGCAGGGTGAACGGGCCGTTGCTGGTACAGGCAAAGATGCGGCCCCAGACGCGGTTGCGATCGTCCTCGTAGTACTGATCAAAGAGGGGGCGGAGTTTGAGTCCTGTTATGCCCAGCTCTTCATGCAGTTCCCGCCGCGCTGATTCCTCGTAGCTTTCCCCGTCCAGGACCACGCCGCCGGCGGCCAGGTCCCAGTAGCCGGGATAAATGTCCTTGTTCATCGACCGTTTCTGGATGAACAGCTCGCCAGCGGTGTTGAAGACCAGGATGTAACTGGCCCGGTGGATGAGGCGTTGCTGGCGCATGATCCGGCGGGTGACCGCGCCCAGGGGAGTGTTGTCACGATCAACGATGGTCACGATCTCGTCGGCGGGATTGGTGAACATCAGCATGCCTCCTGGGGCTCCGAGGGGCTGAACGGGTGACGCATCTCCCAGCAGCGGTGGATGCGGCGGTTGCGCTGGAAATCCAGAGGCACGGTCTGGTCGCTGATTTCGCGCACGTCGAATTCCTGCTCAAGGGTCGGGTCCAGTTTGAACTTGCGAAAATTGGTGGAGAAGATCAGCACCCCGGCCTTGGTCAGATGCTGCATGGCCAGGCGGAGCAGGGCAGGGTGATCGTTCTGGATGTCGAACGTTTGCTTACGGTGGCGGGCATTGGAAAAGGTGGGCGGATCGACAAAGATCACCCCGAAGCGGTCGTGGTTGCGCTTGAGCCAGTCCATGCAGTCGGCCTCGACACACTGGTGCAGCGGTCCGCCAAAGCCGTTGAGCGCCAGGTTGGCCTGGGCCCGACTCAGGTAGGTTTCGGAAACATCCACCGTGGTGGTGGCGGTGGCGCCGCCCATGGCGGCATAGACGGTGGCCGAGCCGGTATAGGCGAACAGGTTGAGAAAGGTTTTGCCGTGGGTCAACTGGCCCAGTCGCGTCCGGGTCAGTCGATGATCGAGAAACAGACCGGTATCGAGGTAGTCGGTGAAGTTGACCAGAAATCGGCCGCCGCCCTCGCGCACTTCGTACAGGGTGCCGGTTCCCGGTTTTTTCTGGTACTGTTGCGCCCCTTTCTGTTTCTGCCGCGTCTTGATAAAGAGCCGGCTGCGGGGCACGTCGAACACGGCGCGGATGACCTGCAGGGCCTGCTGGAATCGCTCCTCTGCCTTGGCGGGATCGATGGTGGCCGGCGGGGCGTACTCCTGAACATGGAGCCATTCCTCGTAGCAATCGATGGCCAGGTTGTATTCCGGGATGTCGCCATCATAGAGGCGAAAACAGGTGATGCCTTCGGCCTCGGCCCACGGCAGGAGGGTGGTGCAGTTCTTGATCAGGCGGTTGGCCAGATCCTCACCGGGGCTGCCGGCCGCCAGGGCGACCGGGGCCCAGCGGTGCACGGCCTTTTCTCCCATCTGACTCTCCTGACCTACCAGCAGCTGGCACTTGATCGGGCCATTGAACAGCCGGTGCCGCTCTTGCCACTGCATGCCGGTCATCTCGGCAAGATCGGGGTTGGCGGTGAAAAAGCCGAGCGTCCAGCCGGAAAACTGGCTACGGAATACCCGGCCCAGGCAGCGGTAGAGATATTTGACCGCCTCTTTTTCCGACAAACGCTCGCCGTAGGGCGGATTGGTCAGCAGGCATCCCCTGGGGCCCGGGCTCTGCAGGCGGGCCAGTTGCCGTTGTTTGATGACGATCACATCACGCAGTCCGGCGGCGATCACGTTTTTGCGGGCCGCGGCCACCACCTTGGGGTCGGCGTCGTAGCCGATGAACTGTGGCCAGGTTTCGGGCAAACTCCGACCTTCGCGGTCCAAGGCCTCCTGGACCAAGCGTTCCCATAACAGCGGGTCATGTTTGTTCCAGGCCATGAAGCCAAAAGTTTTGCGCAGCAAGCCGGGAGCGCTGTCGCTGAGCATCAGGGCCGCCTCGATCAGCAGGGTGCCGCCGCCGCACATCGGGTCAAGCAGGATGGGTTCCGCTTGCCGACGATCCAGCCAGCCCGAAAGGCGGACGATGGCCGCGGCCAGGGTCTCCTTGAGCGGCGCCTCACCGCTGCCGGTGCGATAGCCGCGCCGGTGCAGGCTCTCCCCCGAGAGATCCAGGGAGAGCGATGCGCCGGTACCCTGGACATGGAGGTTGAGACGAATGTCCGGGGCAAAGGCGTTGACATCCGGACGCTTGCCGAACCGTTTGCGAAATTGGTCGACAATGGCGTCCTTGATCCGCAGCGAGGCGAATTGGCTGTGGGTGAGGGAGGCGTTGACCAGGGTGGTGTGGACGGCAAAGGTCTGTTGAGCGGTGAAATGCTCGTCCCAGAGGATGTTGCCGGCATGGGCATACAGGGCGTCCGGATTGGGGGCGTCGAACCGGGCCAGTTCCAGCAGGATGCGCGAGGCAAAACGCGACCACAGACAGGCGCGGTAGCCGCTTTCCAGGTGGCCGCTCCAGGTGACCGCACCGGGATGGGCGTCGATCTGTTCGCCGCCGAAGGAGGCTATTTCCTCACTGACCAGCGGTTCCAGGCCAAAGCCGCAGGTGGCGGTGAATCTCAGGGGCTGCTTTTTCTTTTTTTTCGATGTCGGGCGGATGCGGTACATGAGAATAGGTGTATTGGGGGCAGAACAATCTGTGAGCAATAGACCCGGTTCCGTCGCGGCGAGAGCAACCGGGGGAACGGGCGGGGCGGGAATCGTGCTGGCCGGTGAATATCTTGACAAGGTGTGCCGCCTGGCTGCGACATCCCCTCCGAAGTCCGCACTCCGGGGACACGTCCGCCAGAGGACAGGCGAATTGCCCCGCGCGGCGCTGTCATCCGCCGGCAGGCGCCTCGCAACATAGCCATTCTTGGTGGGGAAGTAAACAAGAACACGATGAGGGATGAGGGATTCGTTGCGCCGACGGCCAAGGTCGCTCTGGTCAGCGCCGCCATGCCACGCCAACGACCGCCGTCTCCGGGAGAGATCATGGACGAGCACAATGCAGCACCACACGCACGCGACACGGAGGACAGCCGGCTCAACCGGGAACACGGGCATGCCCTGCACAATATTTTCAGCATCATAATCGCCAACGCGGAAATGATCGGCGAGGAATCGAGGGGCATGGAGACGCTGCAACGGCGGCTCGACCGGATCATCGCGGCCAGCCGCCGGGGCGAGCAGTTGGTGGACGGGATACGCTCCCTTTCCAAGGCACGGCATGCGCCCCGGCCCGAACCCACGGAGCAGGCATCGCTTCCCACCGTTGCCGACGGGAGATTGGGCCGTGTGCTGATCGTCGACGATGAACCCGATGTGGTGGAGATTCTCCGGAGGTACCTTGAACGGGCCGGGTTGCAGGTTCATGGTTTCATCGACAGCCGCGAGGCCTTGAACGGGCTGCGCCGGGAACCGTTGGCCTACGATCTGGTGATCACCGACCTCGATATGCCGAACCTGGGTGGAATCGAGTTGCGCGAGCAGCTGCGGACCATCCGTCCGGACCTGCCAGTCATCGTCATCACCGGCCATGAAGGGCAGTGTTCCGGGGGGCCGTTCTCGCTGTCCGGTGTCACGGAGTGGTTGTCCAAACCGATCAACCGGAACCACCTGTTGGACACGGTGGGGCGTCTTTTGCCGCCGGCTTGACATTTTCCGGGACAGCCTGTGTAATGGGCGTATGTGGTAGGTGTTGTGGGCAGAGTTTCTTGAAAATGTTAGACAATATTCCATGTTCCCGTGCTGTGGAACCGGAGAATGGATGGCTGAAATCCTGATTATCGACGATGACCCCCTGTTCGCGGAAACCGTGGCCGACAAGCTCGACAGCCTGCGGCACACGTCCCGATGCGCGCACACCTTGACCGCCGGCCTTGCCGCGGCGGTCGAGGGCCGTTTTGACGTGGTACTGCTCGATGTCTGTCTTCCGGACGGCAACGGCCTGCTGGCCATCGATCGGCTGCGTTCCGTGGCCTCGGACCCGCAGGTGATCATCATCACCGGCCAGGGAGATCCGGATGGGGCCGAGCTGGCCATCCGTCACGGCGCTTGGTGCTATCTGGAGAAGAGCTCGATTGTCAAGGAGATCACCCTGCCATTGACCCGGGCCTTGCAGTACCGCCAGGCCCTGAGCGGACAGAAGGCCGTGCTCAAGACGGTGGAGCGCGACCAGCTGGTCGGCGAAAGTCCCCGTTTCCTCCAATGCCTGGATATGCTGGCCAAGGCGGCGGCAGCCGATGCCAGCGTCCTTGTTTCCGGGGAGTCAGGAACGGGCAAGGAGGCCTTTGCCCGGGCCATCCATGCCAACAGCCGCCGCAGGAGCGGCAACTTCGTGGTGGTCGACTGCACCGCCCTGCCGGAACAACTGGTGGAAAGCGTGCTTTTTGGCCATGTCAAGGGTGCCTTCACCGGCGCCGATCGGGCCAATCGCGGTCTGATCCGCCATGCCGACAAGGGAACGCTTTTTCTCGACGAGATCGGCGAGCTGCCGCTGGCCACCCAGAAAAGTTTCCTCCGTGTCCTTCAGGAACGCACCTTTTGTCCGGTGGGCAGCCAGGAGGAGTGTCACAGCGATTTTCGCCTGATTTGCGCCACCAACCGCGATCTGGTGGCCATGACCGAGAAGGGGGTGTTCCGCGAGGATCTGCTCTACCGTCTGCGGGGACTGTCCCTGCACCTGCCGCCCCTGCGCGAGCGCGACGGCGACATCCCCCGGTTGGTGGAACATTTCCTCAGCCGCTTGGTGCAGCGGTATGGCCAGGAGAGAAAAGAGTGCTTGCCCGATTTCATGGACTATCTCACCAGCTACGCCTGGCCGGGCAATGTCCGCGAGCTGTCCCAGGCGATGGAATCCGCCTTTGCCCATGCGGTCTATTCGCCGGTGCTCTTTCCGCAACACCTGCCGGTGCATATCCGCACGGCCCATGCCCGAGCCAACGTTCGCGGCCATGAAACGATCCCGGCCGATGTTCCGAGTTCCGAGGCCATTCTTGCCTGGCGGGAGGCCAAGGATGCCTTTGAGCGCGAGTACACCCAACGGCTTCTCCGCCACAGTGCTGGCAATATCATGGAAGCCGGCCGACTGTCCGGCCTCTCCCGCACCCGCCTCTACCAGTTGATCAGGAAGTTTCAGCTTGGCTGAATCCTTGGCTGGCTCTTCGCTCTGATCGACCCTGCCGCCGGCGCTTGTGTGCCGCTATCTCCTGCTCTACCGATGCAGGCCAGGTCGTGTACCGGTTGTTTGTTCCGAACTGTTCACTTTTCGGCACACTGTGCTTTTTTGTGAACGATTGCCCGCTTGTCGATCCCCATTCATCCCCTCGCCAGATCGGTCGTATCCCGCGCCAACGCCGGCTATCGGCATTTTTCTTCTTTTTGCTCCAGGCGGCATGATCCTTGCCAATGAGGAGCAGCGGACAGGCACATCGCGGTCCGTGGAGAACAGTGAGGAACTATGCATGAACGTGCTGTTGTATGCGGCCAAACAGACGGCAAGCGGTGAACGGCTGAAACAGTCCATCGAGACATTGACGTCCCTGGAATCCCTGACCGATTGCGGGAGCATCGCGGAATTGATCCAGTATCTGCGAAACCCCGATCCGTTGCCGGAAACCGTGGTGCTCCAGGCGACAAGCCATCAGGATTTGCAGGTGTTCGAACCCTTCCGTTTTCGGCTGGAAATGGTGTTTTTTGTTCTGGTGCTGCCGGATGCCGATACAGAGACCGTGGCGCGCGGCCATCAGTTGCGGCCGCGTTTCATCGCCTACCAGGACAGCGATTTCAGCGAGGTCGGCGCCGTGCTGGCCCGGTTGGAATCCCGCCAGGACCATCGTTTTGGCGCCGGCTCTTCGCGCAATCCTTAGACGGGGTACTCCCAATGAGTCAGGAACAACTCTTTGCCTCTTTTCTCCTTGACCGTCAGGCCGATCTCGAGATCGCCCTGCCCGCGGAACAGGTGGTCGAGGCCATGCCCCTCGCGGCCCCGATCCAGCCCTTGCCCACCGGGGCCTTTTTTCTTGAGGGAATCATGCCGTTGCGGGGCGATGTGATCCCGGTAATCAACCTGAAAAAACGGTTGGCCTTGACGGAAACCGCATACGGCGACGATGCCAAGGTGGCAGTGATCCAGTTCAACCGCAAGCGGTACGGCCTGTTGGTGGACGATATCCGCGAAGTGCTGCGGGTTTCCCCCCACGCTGTCCAGCCTCTCGATCCCTTTCTTCTCACCGAGGAGACGGTGATCGTCGACCTGATCAAGCTGGACCAGGGGCGGCGGACCCTGGAGCTGCTCGATCTGCGGCGGCTTTTTCCCACGGGCGGGTCCGGCGTCGACGAGGCCCTTGACCATGACGAGCCGCCACCGGCGGTGCAGCGCAGTTATTCGCAGTTCGTCGTTTTTTCCTGCCGCCAGCAGATTTACGGCATTCCGGTGGGCGATTCGCGGGAGATCTGCTTTTTCAGCGACATTGACCAGACCTTCAAGAGCGGCAAGGTGGAAGGCGCCCTGCAGCTGCGCGGTCAGACCATCCCGGTGCTGTGCAGCGCGACCCTGCTCGGTTGCGCGGAAGAAACGATCACCCCCACCGAGGAGACCCGCATCCTGGTGATGCAGTCGGGGCTTCTGTCCTTTGGTTTGATTGTCGACAAGATCCATCAGATTTTGGTGGTGGCCGACGATGCCATCATGGCCATTCCGGGGCGTCACCTGCCGCATCTGCGGGGCGTGTGCACCTGCGCGCCCTACAACGACATCATGCTGCTCGATGTTCAGGGGTTGATCGGTTCCCAGGCCGACAGAATCAGCGCCATGACGCGGCTGCGCAAGAACAACGGCTCGACCGAGGCGGAGGAGGAATCGGCGGCCCGCCACCTCATCACCGAGCACTGCTATCTCGTGTTTGCCATCGGCAAGCATTATGCAATTGAACTCAAGGATGTGCAGGAAATCATCGGCTGCGGCGATTGCATGCCGATTGCCGGCGATGGCCTGGTGCAGGGAATCATCAACCTGCGTGGCCGGATCGTGCCGGTGATCCGCCTGCGCAACTTTTACGCCTGTCCAGACCACAACGTGGTGAGCCGGGACCCCAGCCCGGAGGACAAGCTGATCATCGGCCGGGCCAATGGCAACCTGGTGGCCTTGCTGGTCGATGAAATTATCACTATCTACAAACAGGAACGGTACCACGCCACCCCGTCGCTCAGGCCTGAGTTGCAGGCGAAAAAGGACACCCTGGACCGGTTGATCGAGTTCATCAACGGCGAGGGGCTGAAGGAGCATGTGCTGGTTGTCAATGTCGCCAATTTGCTGCGTCACCATCTCCTGATCGCGGACCAGGAGACGGTGACGCCCGTGGCGGCGCCGGCGGATTTGATCGATTCGCCGCCAATCAAGTAATCGCGAACACGAAAGGAACAAAGGAATCAGGGAATGGAGGAAACAATGACAACTGGAGCGCAACCACCGATGGGCATGGATCTGACCGTACTGGAGACCTGGGAAGAGCCCGGATTTATGGTCGACGGCAAGCGGATCATCACCTGGGCCAACGCGGCGTTTCTCCAAGCCTTCGGTTTGGAGGCGCACGAGGTGATCGGCAAGATGACCTGCGAGGAGAGCTGTAATCTGCATCTCTGCGGCACCAAGGACTGTCCGGTGGACAAGGCCGGCCGGATGCACAAACCGGTGGCGGCCGAGGCAATACGCAACCACGGTGCCAGCATCCGCTATTACCGTTCACTGGCCCGGCCAGTGGGCGAGGATGGCGGTCAAACCCTGGTCACCATGACCGACATAAGCGACAGAAAACTGCTGGAAGCGCGGTTACGGCAGATGGAAACCGACCTCAACGTCATCCCTACCCCTGTGCTTGAGATTGACGACAAGTTCACCATTACCTTCATGAACCCCGCCGGTGCGGCCGTGGCCGGCCTGACCCCGGACGAGGCCGTGGGCAGGAAGTGCTACGATCTGTTCAAGACCCCCCATTGCCGGACCGAGAAATGCGCCTGCGCGCGGGCGATGAAGACCGATTCGGTTGTTTCCGAGCAGACCATCGCCCGTCCCCGGGACGGGGTGATCGTGCCGATCAAGTACACCGGCGCGCCGATCAAGGATGCCAAGGGCAACATTGTCGGGGCGATTGAATATGTGCTCGATGTCACCGAAGAAAATAAGCAGCAGCGGCTGGCCGAGGAGAAGATCGAGAACCTCAATGCCATTCCCACGCCGATCATGGCCATGGACACTGATTTTACCATCACCTTCATGAACCCCGCCGGTGCGGCCGTGGCCGGCCTGACCCCGGACGAGGCCGTGGGCAGGAAGTGCTACGATCTGTTCAAAACCCCCCATTGCCGGACCGAGAAGTGCGCCTGCGCGCGGGCGATGAAGACCGATTCGATTGTTTCCGAGCAGACCATTGCCCGTCCCCGGGACGGGGTGATCGTGCCGATCAAGTACACCGGCGCGCCGATCAAGGATGCCAAGGGCAACATCAAGGGTGCCCTGGAGTTTATCCTCGACATCACCGAGGAGGCGCGGCAACGCCACGATGCCAACACCAAGATCGAGAACCTCAACGCCATTCCCACGCCGATCCTGTCCATCGACACCGACTATACCATCACCTTCATCAATCCCGCCGGTGCGGCCGCCGTCGGCCTCACCCCGGACAGCGCCATCGGCCGCAAATGCTTTGACCTGTTCAAAACCCCGCATTGCCAGACCGAACGATGCGCCTGCGCGCGGGCAATGAAGTCCGACACGGTGGTCAGCGAGGAAACCATTGCCCGGCCCCGGGAAGGCATGATCATGCCGATCAAGTACACCGGCGCGCCGATCAAGGACGCCAAGGGCAACATCACCGGCGCGCTTGAGTTCGTCCTCGACATCACCGACGAGGCCCGGCAGCGACAGGAGGCCAACGAAAAGATCGAGAATCTCAACGCCATCCCCACGCCGATCTTCTCCATCGACACCGAGTTCGCCATCACCTACATCAATCCGGCCGGCGCCAGGGTTTTGGGGGCGAGCGTCGATGAGTTGATCGGTAAAAAATGTTACAGCCTGTTCAACACCACCCACTGCAACACCGAACACTGTGCCTGCGGCCAGGCGATGAAAAGCGATAGCGTGGTCGCGGCCAAGACCGTGGCCAGGGTCAACGGCCGCGAGATCCCGCTCAAGTACACCGGCGCGCCGATCAAGGACGCCAAGGGCAACATCAAGGGCGCCCTGGAGTTTGCCCTCGACATCAGTGCCGAAACCGGGGTTGAGCAACTGGTGAGCCGGGCCAGTCAGGAGGTGGCCGAGTTGGTGGCCGATTCCCAGCAGCAGATGGAGGAGGTGCGCGGCAACATGCGGTTGATGGGCGATTCGCTCAACCAGGAAGTAATCCGCCTCGACGAGTCGGAGACGACCATTCGCAGAATGCTCGAATCGTCCACCGAAATGCTCGGGGTGAGCGAGCAGGTCAACAAGCTGGCCGGCTCGATGTCGCGCGAGGCGGAAAATGGTCGCAAGGCCGGAGCCGAGGCCGGCGACAAGATGCGGCAGATCAACCGATCGATGCAGCAGAACAACGAGATGGTCGCCACCCTGGTGTCCCAGGTGGAAAAGATCGGCGGCTTTGTCGATATCATCAAGGAGATCGCCTCGCAAACCAACTTGCTGGCCTTCAACGCCGCCATCGAGGCCGCGCGCGCCGGCGATGCCGGCCGGGGGTTCGCCGTGGTTGCCGACGAAGTGCGCAAGCTGGCCGAGAACAGCTCGCGCTCGGCGGTGGATATTTCCAATATCGTCAAGATGGTGGAGAACGACAGCCGGCAGACCATCGCCGCCATGCAGGAGGGCATGCGCATGCTCGATGACGGCTCCCAGGTGATCAGTACCGCGCTTTCGGCCATGGACGAGATCTCTTCCGGCATCATGACGATCTCGACCTCGGTCGAGGACGTCAGCGGCCGAGCCGCAGCCTTGGCTGACCACGGCCACAAGGTGATGGAGCAGATTCAAGCCGTGGTCACGTCCTCCGGCGAGAACCAAAGGACCACGGAAACCGTGCAGACCTCGGTCGGTGACACGGTCAAGGCCCTGGACCGGTTGATGGCCTCGAGCAGTTCGTTGCAAGAGGCGGTCAACAGTCTGTGCAAATAGGGTGCATTCGGCGCGGCCGGAGCCCGAGAGTCGGGTCCCGCCGCGCCGCCCAGTGGGAGGATATGGTGTCATGACCATTTTTGGCAACAGGATCTTCACCGTGCGTTTGCAGCTGCGGCGCATCGAGCTCGAAGACCTGCAGCTTTTGGCGCGATGGAGCGGCGACCCCCAGGCCCATGGACAGTACCTGACGCCGGAAAACCATTCCGTCGATCATCTGGGCATGCAGCTACGGGCGGGGGTATTGTGGAACGAGCGGAACAAGACGTTTTTGATCGAGCTGCGCGACGGCGAGCCCATCGGCACGATCCAATACTGGATTCGCTCCGAGGACCCGGGAGCGGCGGTGATTGCGGTGAAGATTGCACGGACCGAGGAGCGGAACAAAGGCTACGGGACCGAGGCGCAGAAATATTTGATCCTGTTTCTCTTCAACCGGCTCGCCATCCGTCGGATCGAGATGTACACCGATGTCAACAACCTGGCCCAGCAGCGCTGCCTGCGCAAACTCGGCTTCGAACTCGCCCAGTCCCTGTCCTACGCCGATCAACAGGTTCAGCGGCTGGGCTCCCTCTACCGGCTGGATCGGCAGCGATTTGTCCATGAGCCCATCTACCAGTATCCCGATGCCTAAGCCGCCAGGGCTTCTTTTTGACCGCAGGTACTACGAGCACGGCATCCCGCAGGTGTCGCTGGAGAACGCGGGCCGGGTGCGCGGCCTCTATCGTACCCTCGAAGGACCGCAATATGCCGGCCAGCTGCGCACATTCCTCCCGCGCGAGGCCTCGTCGGCCGACATTGAAGCCGTCCATTCGGCCTTTTACCTCGAACAGCTGCGCGAGCATGTCAATATCGACGATCCCTATTCCTACGACCGCGATACCTATCTGATGGAGCAGAGCCTCTATACGGCGGCCTTGGCCGCCGGCGGCTGCCTGGAGCTGGCCGATCGGATCCTCGACGGCGAGATCGACTATGGCTTCGCCCTGATCCGCCCTCCCGGACACCATGCCGAACCGGGTCGGGGCATGGGGTTCTGCGTGTTCAACAATGTGGCGATCACCGCTCAATATCTGCGCCGGGTGTATGGCCTGCGGCGGATTCTCATCGTCGATTTCGACGTCCATCACGGCAATGGCACCCAGACAGTTTTTTACGAGACCGATCAGGTTTTTTTCGTTTCGATCCATCAGGAAAAAATTTTCCCTTTTTCCGGATCGGCGCGCGAGACCGGCAGCGACAAGGGACGGGGCTACACCATCAACCTGCCGGTGCACCCGCAGTTCAGCGACCAGGAGTACCTGTATCTGCTCAGCCGGGTTCTCGGCGGGGTGGTGGAACAGTATCTGCCGCAGATCATCCTTGTTTCCGCCGGATTTGACGGCCATTGCGACGACCCGATCAGCCGTGTCCTGCTGTCCACCCAATGGTATGCCACCGTGACGGAACTGCTCAAATACCTGGCCCACGAGGCGTGCAACGACCGGCTGCTGTTCGTGCTGGAAGGAGGGTACAATCCGGACTCGCTGCAGGCCTCGGTGCTGGTCACGGTGGACAGCCTGCTGCATCCCGCCAGCCGCCGGCCGGGAGTGGTCCATTCCCAACGGGCGGCCAAGATCCTTGAGAATCATCCCCTGCATGCTTTCTGGACGGTATGAGAATTGAGCGATGATCCCCCTTTTTCGCTGCAATTATGACAAAAAACACAACCGTTGATACCACGTCGCTGCGGACGATCTTCGCTGAATGCCGCCAGTGCGGCACCTGTTGCACCTCTTATCGCAAAATCGCCCTCCAGCCCGACGAGGTGGAGTTTATACGAAAGATGGGCGGCCATGTCGGGGTGGACATCAGCTTGTCCCAGCTGCGCGGCAAAACCATGGACGAGTTGGTGGCCGAGGCCCGTGCCGACGGCAAGGTGTTCATGATCCACCCCGACGACAGGGGATGTATTTTCCTTGAGAAAAGAAATGACAAGCATGTCTGCCGGATCTATCACCACCGGCCGCGCGCCTGTCGAGGATTCCGCTGCAATATGGCCGATTCCAGCTTTCTCGCCCTGTTCGGCGCCGACAGCATTTTCCTGCTCGGTCAGGATCGTTTCGGCCTGCCGTTGGCCAGGGACAAGGAGGTGATCCGCTAGCGGCATCCTCCGGACGAGATGGTCGCGAATCAGGGGCAATCCTGGCGAGTAAAGGTGTTTGACGGGGACCGCGTTTTGCCATAGGATAGACCAAAGAACAAGGACGAAGACACGCTGTTGCCGTCAGGGGCCATTTCGGGGAGGGACGCCATGCTGACCGAGTTGAACATTCGTAAGTTTCTTGCTCCCGAGATTGTTTTTGGCGATGGCGCCATTGAACTGCTCGGGCGCTATGCCCTTAATTTTGGCGCAAGCCGGGTTTTTGTGGTCACCGATGCAGGTATTGCCCAAGCCGGTCTCGTGGAGCGGGCGATTCAGATTTTGCAGTCCTCCGGGGTGCAGGCGGTGGTGTATGATCGGGTCAGCGCCAATCCCCGCGATTTTGAGGTGATGGAAGCGGCCGCCCTGTACCGTGAGTCCGGCTGCGACATCATTGTCGCCCTCGGGGGCGGCAGCCCCATGGACTGCGCCAAGGGCGTCAGTATCGTGTCCGCCAACGACAGGCATGTGCTCGACTTTCAAGGCGTGGACAATGTGGAGGTGCCCGGTCCGCCCTTGATCTGCATTCCCACCACCTCCGGCTCCTCGGCCGATGTCTCCCAGTTCGCCATCATCAACAACAGCCAGGAACAGGTCAAGGTCGCGATCATCAGCAAGACCATGGTGCCTGACCTGGCCTTGCTCGACCCTGGGCTGACCCTCAGCATGGACCGGCATCTGACCCTGTGCACCGGGGTGGATGCCTTGGTGCATGCCATCGAGGCCTATGTGAGTTCAGCCAGTTCGCCGCTGACCGACCTGCATGCCTTGGAGGCCATCCGTCTGATCCGCCGTTTCCTCCCCCAGGTGGTGGAGCGGCTCGACGATATCGATCTGCGTGAACAGGTCATGCTTGCCAGCCTGGAGGCTGGTCTGGCTTTTTCCAACGCCAGTCTGGGCGCCGTGCACGCCATGGCCCACAGTCTGGGGGGCCTGCTCGATCTGCCCCACGGCGAGTGCAACGCCCTGTTGCTTGACGCGGTGATTGCCTTCAACTACAGTGCGGCGCCGGAACGCTACGATCGCATCGGCGAAATCTTTGGCGTGCAGACGAACGGGCTGACGGAGCAAGAACGGCGGCAGGGCTTGCTCCAAGCGATCCGCTCCTTCAAGCGGGACCTGGGTCTGGAGCCCGGGCTCGGTATTAGGGGGGTGCGGCGGGAGGATATCAGCGTGCTGGCCCGCAAGGCCGTTGCCGACCCCTGCGTGGCCACCAACCCGAAACGTATTCAACTTCGCGATATCGAGGAAATCTATGGGGAGGCCTTCTGAGCAATGAGCCATCGCACCGATGAACACGATCAGTGGGATCACCTCAAGGATGCCATTGTCGGCTTGGGCGAGCGCTCCATCCGCAAGAGTTATTATCCCGAACTCAAGGCGAAGATCAAAGACCTCGATCAGCAGCGCGTTTTTTTTCAGTCCATCCTCAACAGCATCCCCGACGGGGTGGTGGTGATGGACCCCTCCGGCAAAATCAGGCAGGCCAACCCCGCCCTCTGCAGGATGTTCGGCTACAGCAACGAGGAGTTGGCAGGACTCGATCCTTCGGTGCTCTATGAAAACAACTGCGCAATTTTTCGCCATGACGATTTTCCCACCACCTGGTGCCGCCGCTTTGTCCGCAAGGATGGCCGCGTTTTCCTCGGCGAGACCCTGAACAGCGAGATTCGAGACGATCAGGGAGGGTTGCTGGGTACCTTGGAGTTGATCCGCGATGTAAGTGAACGACTGAAGGTCATCCGGCAGCAGCGGCAATTGGAGGAACAGCTGCGCCAATCACAGAAAATGGCTGCCATTGGTACCTTGGCTGGAGGTATTGCTCACGATTTCAATAACTTGCTTGCGGCAATCCTCGGCTATGCCGAGCTGGCGCTCCTCAAGCTTCCCCCGGGTGGGGCGTTGCAGCGGGAGATTCGTCAGATCCTCAAGGCCGGCGGCAAGGCCTCGGAGCTGGTCAATCAGATCCTCGCCTTCAGCCGCAAGGAAACCACCAAACGCATCCCCATTCAACCCGGCGTCCTGATCAAGGAGGTCATCAAGTTGCTGCGGGGCACCATCCCGTCGACCATCACCATTCGTGAACGAATTGCCGCCACCGACCGCATGATCCTTGCCAATCCCACCCAGTTGCATCAGGTGGTGATGAATCTCTGTACCAATGCCTTTCATGCCATGGAAGAACAGGGAGGAGAAATGACCCTGAGCCTGGAATCGGTCAGGAAGCTATTGCGGGAAAAGGAAGAAGAGCGCGAGTGGATCAGGATCAGTGTTGCCGATAATGGCTGCGGGATCGAACCTGCGACCCTGGAACGTATTTTTGAACCCTATTTCACCACCAAACCCAGCGGCAAGGGAACCGGCATGGGCTTGGCTGTGGTCCACGGAATCGTCGAAAGTCACGGGGGACGGATCGAGGTGAAGAGCACTGTGGGGCAGGGCACCACGGTGCAGGTCTACTTCCCGGTGGTGGCCGGGGTTGAAGCCCAGCGGCCGTGCAAGGAGGAACAGTCGCTCGTCGGCGGTGATGAATCCATTCTGGTGGTCGATGACGAACAGATGGTGGCCGATTATCTCAAGGGTTTTCTTGAGCAACTAGGCTATCGGATCACGATTTGTAACGACGGCAGCAGCGCCTTGGCGTTGTTTGAGCACAATCCCCAAGCGTTTGATTTGGTGATCACCGATCAGACCATGCCCGGCAAGACGGGTTTTGAGATGGCCCGCAACATGCTGGCCCTGCGGCCCGACCTGCCGATCATCCTTTGCTCGGGCTACAGCTCGGCCCTTTCGCCCGAGCGGGTCGCCAAGGCCGGCATCCGCGAGTTCATGATGAAGCCGGTCTCCCTGCATGACCTCGCCCCGGTCATCCGCGCGGTTTTACCGAACAGACCATCCTGAGCGGCGCAAGGAGCAAAGAAGGCCGGGCGATTTTCCCTTTTTTGGGGTGCCGGAGCAACCGGCGCACCGCCTCCGTGGCCCATGGCTCATTCTTTGAGAGGCGCATGATTACAGGGATTGGGCGCCAAAGGTATCGCAGCTGGACACCGTTCCCGTCTGGTAGCCCCGATGGAACCAACGCACCCGCTGGGCGGACGTTCCATGGGTGAAGGAATCAGGGGTGACGTATCCCCGGTGTTGTTGCTGCAAACGGTCATCGCCGATCTGGCTGGCGGCGTTGAGGGCTTCCTCGATATCGCCCGGCTCCACCACCTGCCTGACCCTGTCCGCATGATGCGCCCAAATGCCGGCAAAGCAATCCGCCTGCAGTTCCATTTTCACCATCAGCCTGTTGTACTCGACCTCGGCCACCTGTTGGCGTAGCGCCTGGACCTTGTTGGCTATTCCGAGCAGGTTCTGCACGTGATGCCCCACCTCGTGGGCAATGACATAGGCCTGGGCAAAATCGCCGGGAGCGTTCATCTGCTGTTTCAGGTCGTGGTAGAAAGAGAGGTCGATATAGACCTTGGAGTCCGCCGAACAGTAGAAGGGACCCATGGCCGCCTGGGCAAACCCGCAGGCCGAGTGGACCGCACCGCTGAACAGCACTAGGGTCGGTTCGGCGTATTCCCTGCCGCCGGAGCGGAAAATCTGGTGCCAGGTATCCTCGGTGTCCGCCAGGACCACGGAGACAAAATCGGCCAACTGCTGTTCTTCCTGGGAATAAGGAGATTTTTCGAGGCGTCCCGGCTGACTGACCTGGGACGTCTCGCCCATGTTGAGGATGAGCGAGGGATCGATGCCGAAATACATGGCCACCAGGGCGAGGAGAAGAATGCCGAAGCCGCCGCCCTTGACCTTTCCCGGAATCCGGACCCTGCGTTGATCCTCCACGTTGCTTGATCTCCGTCCGTCACGCCATAACATGTCTGTCCCTCCCCTTGATTGGTTGAGCTTGCCGATCTTCGGCCCCGTGTGCTGATAGGTTCCGGTGTCCGGAGTTCACGGGGCATCTTGGGTCGTCGCGGTTGGCGACGTTCCCTGAACGTCACCTTTGCTTCTCTGTATCGAAAGAAAAATCGTGCCCGTTCCTCGTTGCGAGCGGGCATTGTTCGCGCCGACATTTCAAGGGATGCGGGCTTGTCATCGCTGTCTGGCCCTGACCAGATAATACAGGACCGGCACCGCCATCCGGCTGATGAGCAATGAAGCGATTTCACCGAACATCAGGGAGATGGCCAGGCCCTGGAAAATCGGGTCGGCAAGAATGACCGAAGCGCCGACCACCACTGCCAGCGCGGTCAGCAGCATCGGCCGGAAACGGATGGCCCCGGCCTCGACCACCGCCTCGGCGAGCGAGAGACCGTGGCTGAGGCGCAGTTCGATGAAATCCACCAGGATGATCGAGTTGCGGACCACGATGCCTGCTCCGGCCATGAAGCCGATCATCGAGGTGGCGGTGAAAAAGCCGTTCAGCGCCCAATGGGCGGGCAGGATGCCGATCAGCGAGAACGGGATGGCGGCCATCACCACCAGCGGGGTGACGTAGTCCTTGAACCAGCCGACCATCAGCATGTAGATCAGCACCATGACCACGCAGAAGGCTAGTCCCAGATCGCGGAAGACCTCCAGGGTGATGTGCCACTCGCCGTCCCATTTCATCGCCGGCTGGTTTTCCAGAAAAGGTTGGTTGAGGTTGTACACGGTCACCGGTCCGGCCTGGCCGCCGAAGTCGGCCGCATCCAGTTGCTTGAGCCGCTGGTTCATCTGCAGAATCGGGTATACCGGGCTTTCCGCCGCGCCGGCGACGTCGCCGGTGACGTAGACCACCGGTTTGAGATTCTTGCGGTAGATCGGCTGATCAACCGGCTGCTCGCTGACCCGCACCAGTTCGCGCAGGGGCACCAGCGGCGCCTGGGGCTGGGTCGCCGGCCGCAGGGAGATGTTGAGCAGGTTGTCGATCCGGGCCCGCTGTGCTTGCGGCAGCTGCACCACGATATCGATCTCCTCCTTGTCGCGGGGCTGGTGAAACAGGTCGAGGGAACGGCCGGACAAGCCCATCTCCACCGCCTGGGCGATTTCAGCCTCGGACAGGCCGTTGAGCGCGGCCTTTTCCTTGTCCACCTTCAGCACCAGCTTGGATCGTTCCTGCTCGCGGTACCAATCGATATCCACCACACCGTCGGTGGTGGCAAAAATATTCTTGACTTCGTTGGCCAGTCGTACCCGGCTGCACTCATCCGGACCGTAGATTTCGGCCACCAGGGTTTGCAGCACCGGCGGACCGGGCGGTACTTCGGCCACCGCCACGGCTGCCCCGTAGTGGGCCGCGATCCGCGCGATTTCCGGCCGCACCCGTTTGGCGATGTCGTGGCTCTGACTGTCGCGGTCCGCCTTGGGACGGAGGTTGATCTGGACATCGGCCACGGTCGGGCCGGAACGCATGAAGTAGTGGCGGACCAAGCCGTTGAAATTGTAGGGAGAGGCCGTGCCGGCATAAATCTGGTAATTGACCACCTCGGGCTCGCGGCCGGCCGCCTCGGCCATTTTCATGGCTACGTGAGCGGTCTGTTCCAGGGTCGACCCCTCGGGCATGTCGAGAATGATTTGAAATTCCGACTTGTTGTCAAAAGGCAGCATTTTCACCTTGACCTTGCCCAGGTACACCAGGGAACAGGAGGCGAGCAACAGCATCACGATCAGGGCGAAAAATCCCAGCCGCCAGGCGGCATGGGCCAGGAGCGGGTCCATGATCCGGTGATAGAGGCGGGTGAACCAATCGTCCGGGGCGTGGTCCGGATCGTGGCCAGCCTCGTTGCCGGCTCCTTTGGGCGGGCGCAGGATGCGGATGGCCGCCCAGGGGGTGACGGTGAAGGCGATGGCCAGGGAAAAGACCATGGCCGCCGAGGCGCCGATCGGGATGGGCCGCATGTAGGGACCCATCAAGCCGCCGACAAAGGCCATGGGCAATATGGCGGCGATCACCGCCCAGGTAGCGAGAATGGTGGGGTTGCCGACCTCGATCACCGCCGCCACGGCAATGTCCTTGAGGGAGGCGCGCTGGCTGGCTGGCAGCCGCAGATGGCGGACGATATTCTCGACCACCACGATGGCGTCATCCACCAGGATGCCGATGGAGAAGATCAGGGCGAACAGGGTGATGCGGTTGAGGGTGTAGCCGTACAGGTAGAACAGGAGCAGGGTCAGCGACAGGGTCGAGGGAATAGCGAGGAGGACAATGATCGATTCGCGCCAGCCAAGGAAAAACAGGATGAGCAGGGCCACGCCGAAGACCGCGATGCCCATGTGGAGCAGCAGTTCATTGGATTTTTCGGCCGCAGTCTCGCCGTAGTCGCGGGTGACGGTTACCGAAACCTCGGGTGGGATGAGCGTGCCCTTGAGGCTGTCCACCTTGCGCAGCACCGTCTCCACCACGTGGACCGCATTGGCGCCGGGCCGCTTGGCCACCGACAGGGTGACCGCCGCTTCGGGATCGCCGTCCTGCCTGCCGAACAGCACGTAGGATTGGGGCTCCTCCGGGCCGTCGATGACCGTTGCGACCTCGTGCAGATAGACGGGCCGGCCGCCGTGGACCCCGACCACGATCCGCCCGGCCTCCTCGGCGGAATCAAGGAAGGTGCCGGTCTGCAGCAGCACCTCGTTGTTCAGGGCGCGCAGGGTGCCGGACTGGGATTGCCGGTTGGCCTGCTGCAGGCGCTGAACCAGATCCCCGGGACTGAGGTCGCGGGCCGCCAGCAACAGGGGATCGAATTGCACCCGCAGTTGTCTGCGGGTACCGCCGATCAGCCGGGTTTCCGCCACCTCGAAGATCGATTTGATGGCATCATCGACCTCGGCGGCCAGACGGCGCAGGGTGAAATGATCGGAGGTGGTGGAATGGAAGGTCAGGGCCAGGATCGGCACATCGTCAATGGAGTGCGGTTTGATCAGCGGCAGGGATACCCCGTGGGGGATGCGGTCGAAGTTGGTCTGCAGCTTCTGGTTGAGACTGACGATCGCTTTCTCGAAATCCTCGCCCACGTAGAAACGGGCGATCAGCAGGCACTGGCCGGGCATGGAGGTGGAGTAGATGTACTCGACGCCGGGCAGTTCATAGAGCAACTTCTCCATGGGGACGGCCAAGCGCTGCTCGACTTCCTTGGCGGTGGCGCCGGGCATGGAGACCATCACGTCGATCATCGGTACCTTGATCTGCGGCTCCTCCTCGCGCGGCAGCAGGGAAAGGGCCAGCAAGCCCAGCAGCAGCGAGGCGATCAACCCGATTGGGGTCAACTTGGAACCGACAAAGGCCGCGGCCAGCCGTCCGGCAAAACCAGGATGGGTCGAGTTGCCGCTCATGGCTGAACCTGCAATGCCTGACCATGGACCAGCAGGCGGTTGTTGGTGGTGACCACGGTTTCGTCGGGCGCCAAGCCGGCGAGAATCTCGACCATGCCATCATGGCTGGCGCCAACCCTGACCAGACGGAGCTGGGCACGTGCGTTCTCGACCACGAACACACGGTCCATCTGTCCGGACGGGACAAGGGCGCTGGCCGGCACCAGCAGGGATGGGGTTCTGGTGCCGGGCAGGAGAACTCGAGCGAACTGCCCGGTGCGCAGGTCGGGATGGGCGGGCAAATCAATGATCACCGGGGCGGTCCGTGAATCCGGATCAGCCGCCGGCGCTACCTCGGCCACCGTGCCTTGGACCGTCACCCCAGCCGCCGGAATCCTGACAGTGAGGACATCACCGGGCCGGATCTGCAGGACCAAACTTTCCGGAACCGCCGTGCGCACCTGTAGCAGGCGGTTGTTTTCCAGCTGGAGAAGCGCGGTTCCGGGTGTGGCCAGATCGCCGCTGTGCGCATGCTTGCGGGTCACCACGCCGTCAAAGGGGGCGGTGAGGGTGGTGTAGCCGAGCATGGTCTTGGCCTCGCGGTATCCGGCTTGGGCGATGTTGTACTGATCGGTCATCGCCTTGACCATGTCCGGCGTGGCGGCATTTTTTGCCAGCAGGTTCTGTTCCCGTTCCAGATTGCGGCGGGCCTGCGCCAGCTGGGCCTCCGCCTGGTTGAGCCGCGCGGTGATCTCCTCGGCGCTGATCGCCACCAACAGTTCTCCAGCCTTGACCGTGGAGCCGAGCACCACCGGCATGCGGGTGATCACGCCGGTGATCTTGGCGGCGATGGAGGCACGCTCGGCCGCCTGCAGGGTCCCGGCCAGCTCGATGAGGGCCGCCACCTCGCCTGTCCGCACCTTGGTTACGGTCACCGGTACCGCGGGTGTTGCGGGTGGCGGCGCGCTCGCAGCCGAACCGGGGACGAGGAACAGGATGGCGATGATCAGCGCAAGCAGGCGGATCTGCAAAGGAGGCATGACACGGGACATGGTTATTTCCCCTGATTGAATTGGCTCAGGCCGACCGCGCGGCGGAGATCGGCTATGGCGATTGCATGGGCGGCGGTGGCCAAGGTATGGCTCAGGCGGGCATCGGTGAGACGGTTTTCGGTGTCGATCAGCTCCGAGGAAAGGACCACTCCTTCCTTGAAGCGCAGGCGGGACAAACGGGCGCTTTCCTCGGCTGATTCCACCATCTTGCCGGTGACCGCGAGCCGTTCGGTTTCCTGCTGCAGGGCGAGCGCCGCCTGCTCCACCTCCAGATTGAGGGCGAGTTCCAGCTTGTGTTGCTGCTCCTTGGCCTCGCGCAGTTGGGCATCAGCCCGTTCGGTGGCGGCGCTGGTCTGCCCGCCGTTGAATAGGGTGTAGTTGAGGCGGACGCCCGTGGTCCAGGAGTTGCCGGAACCGTCGTCCAATTCCGTGCCCTTGTCGACCTGGTAGCTGCCAAAGGCATCGGCGGTGGGGTAATAGCCGGCGCGGGCTTGACGCGCCTGGGCCTCCCGAGCTTTGACCAGGGCGGCCATGGCGGTCAGTTCCGGGCGGTTGTGGGGATCGCGCTCCCCCGGAATCTCCTGGGCTGGTGTGGCGGAGGGGTCGAGGGTCACGGTCTCGCCCGTGAGCCCGAGCAGATGGAGAAAGCCTCGCTGGGCCAGACGCAATCCATGCCGTGCCTGGATCAGCTGCTCTTCGGCCCGCGCCCGTTGCACTTCGAGATTGAGTACCTCCTCTTTCAGCAGACTGCCCTCTTCGAAGCGTGCCTGGGCCACGGCCAGCGAAGCGGAGATGGCCTCCAGGGCGGATTGGCGCGATCGCACGCTTTCGCCGGCCTGGACAATGGTACAGAAGGCGCGTACCACCTCGAATTCCAGCCGGGAACGAACAGCGGTCCATTCCTGGGTTACCGCCCGGTTGCGTGCGTCGGCCGCCTCCAGGGCCGCCCGGTCGTGGCCCCCGTTATAGAGCCGGTACTGGATCGAGGCCTTGGTCTGCAGAGTATCGGTCGTGCCCGGATCGTTAAAATCGATCGTGTCGGAAAACATGCCCTGGTTGAGGATGTTGCCGAAAGAATACATCGGGTTGTTGGTCCGGCTGTATTCGGCGCTCAGATTCAACTGGGGATAAAAGGCGGCCCTGGCCGCCTTGATATCGGCATCGGCTGCCTTGATGCGTTCCAGCGCGGCCCGCGCATCGGGATTGTGCTCGACGGCAAAGATCACCGCTTCGCGCACGGCCCAGCGAGCGGGGGGAGCGGTCTGGCCAGCGGCGGCCGGTCCAGGGGAGAGGGTGAACGTCAGCAGACAGGCGAGCAGCAGCGATCTGTTGCAATGGAGTGGCATGGGCGGTTTTTCCCGTGTGAAAGAGCGAGGTGATGGATATAGTTTTCCGCGCGATGAAAAGCGGACAAAGGGGAAGACGCGCTCGAGGCATGGTGGTTGCCCGAGACGTTTACCTCGGAAAATAGGGCGAAATCGTATCTTTTGCAATACCAATGCAGAGACGATCAACGGTTAGAGGAAGTGATCGAGCATTTGATCGGGAGACTATCAATGACCATGAAGAAAAACATCAATCACATTGTTCTAGGCAGCGTTTTCGCGATGATGACGTTTATTGCCCAACCCTTGTGTTCCGCTGCGGAGCAGGCCGCTTCCCCGCCTGCCGAGGCCGTGCCCAAGGAGGAAGCCAGCAAATGGGATGCGGCCGGCCATGAGGTCAAGGAGGCCTCTGGCGCGGTGGCCGAGGCAACCAGGGACACGGCGGGAACCGCCTGGGAGGCCATGAAAACCGAGTCAGTGGACGTTTGGGAAAAGACCAGGGCCGGTTCTCGGGAACTGTTCGATACGGTGGGGGAAAAATCGAAAGAGGCCTGGCAGGTGACCAGGGAGGAATCCAAGGGGGTCTGGGAAAAGGGCAAGGCACTGATTCATGAGGCCACTGCTCCCCAACCGCCGGCAGCGGCGGATGCTCCGAGCCAGCCGACTGTTGGCGCGCCGTCCGCGCCTGGAGCTCCGGAGCAGACGGTTCCCCCCGCCACCTCTGTCCCGGAGCGGCAGCAGTAAGCGTTGAAACCGTTCTGGCCGTGCACGGCAGGGGGCTGCCGTGCACGGCTCGCCCCGGAAGGGGGCACGCCGGTTGGTACTCAGAGATCGAAGGATTCGTGCAGGCCGGGCATCTCCACCTTGGTGTCGGTCAGACGGCTGGCCAGGGCCTGCATGGCCTCCTGTTCGCCGTGGACGAGAAAGGTGCGCTCGGGGGAACCGGTGCGACCGTGCCAGGCGAGCAGTTCCCGCTGGTCGGCATGGGCGGAGAATCCGCCGATGGTGTAGATCTCGGCGTTGACCTCGACATCTTCCTGCAGGACCCGCACCACCTCCTCGCCCTCGATGATCCGTCGCGCCAGGGTGCCCTCGGCCGCATACCCGACAAACACCACCGATGCTTCGCGCCGCCAGAGATTGTGCCGCAGGTGGTGACGGATGCGGCCGCCGGTGCACATCCCGGATCCGGCGATGATCACCGCGCCTCGGACATGCTTGAGGGCCATGGATTCGGTGGTGTCGCGGATGATCTCCAGGCCTGGCAGCTCAAAGGGATCTTGACCGGCGGAAATGACCGCCCAGGTTTCTTCGTCAAAACATTCGCGATGCCGCCGGAAGATCTGGGTGGCGGAGATGGCCATGGGCGAATCGAGATACACCTGGAGATGGCGCGGCAGCCGTTGCTGCTCAATGCCCTCGCGCAGGTAGTAGAGCAGTTCCTGGGTGCGCTCCAGGGCGAAACTGGGGATCAGGACATTGCCGTTGCGGGCGATGGTGGTGTTGATCGCCTGAAAGAGTTCCTCGATCGAGGGTTCCAGGCGTTTGTGCAGCCGATCGCCGTAGGTGGATTCCATGATCACGGTGTCGGCCTGTGGCGGCGTGGCCGGATCAGGGAGGATGGCCCTGCCGTCGTAGCCGAGATCCCCGGAAAAAAGGACCCGCCGTTGGTGGGTCCCTTCGGTCAGCTCCAGGAGAATGCAGGCTGAACCGAGGATGTGGCCGGCATCGTAGAAGGTGGTCCGGATGCCTGGGCAAAGGTCGTGGGGTTGATCAAAGGCGGCGATATCGACAAAGGCATCCAGGGCATTGAGGGCATCCAGGGTGTTGTACAGCGGCTCGAACGTCGCTTCTCGGTTCCTCCGCTTGCTGGCCTTGTAGTTGCGGTAGCGGGCCTCCTCCTCTTGGATTCGGGCCGAGTCGAGCATCACCAGCCGGGCCAGTTCCCGGGTGGCCGCGGTGGTCAGCACCGTCCCGCGGAAACCAAGCCGGTGCAGCAGGGGGATGCGGCCGCAGTGGTCAAGATGGCCGTGGGTGAGCAGCAGGTAGTCGATCGAGGCGGGATCGAAGCCGAAATCGTTGCTGTTTTCCTCGTCCATTTCGCGGTTGCCCTGGTAGAGGCCGCAGTCGATTAAAATTCGTTTGTCCCGGCACTCGACCAGGTGGCAGGAACCGGTGACGTTGCGGGCGGCGCCGTGAAAGGTGATGCGCATCTTTTCCTCCGGTGTGGATTCGGAATGGGATTGTTACCGGGTGCCTCGCAGAACGATGGTGACCCGGCGGTTCAGCTGACGACCTTCCTCGGTGGCATTGGAGGCCACCGGGTTGGCGTAGCCGTACCAGTAGAGCAGTATCCGGTCCTTCTTGATGGTGAATTTTTTCTGCAGATAACGTCGAACGCTTTCGGCCCGCCGCTGGGAGAGGCGGATATTGTAGGCCTCGCTGCCAAGGCTGTCGCAGAATCCCGACAGCACCACATAGACATGCGGATTGGCGACCAGCAGGCGGCCCAGCTGGTCGAGTTGGGCGTGATGCTCGGGGCGGATAAAGGCCTTGTCGAAATCAAAGAGGATATTGTTGAAACCATTGGCCTCGGTATCCATGTAGAGTTTGCCCAGGAGATGCTCAGGGTGGGTGTAGGCGGTGTCGAAATCGATCACCAGGGAACAGCTGTTGACCGCGGCGATGTCTTCTAGCAGTTTCCGCTCCTTGGCGTCGCGGGCGCTGGAAACGATGTTGAAACAAATATCGTATTTGCTGGCCAGCATCCGCGCCTCGGTCAGGGGTTGCGGTTCCAGGCCGGGATAGGTCATGTGTTTGCCGTCGGAAAAGAGGAAGATTTCGGTGCGGCCAGGCAGACCGAGCAGATGCTCCAGTTTCATCAGTCCGGTTTGGAGCATCGGCGGACTCTGCGGCGTGATCGGCAGTTGTTCGATGGCGCTGGCGTAGTCCTGTTTGCGGTAATTCTGCAGGCGGTAATAGGGTTTGAAGGCGTAGGGCGAGGCGGGCAGCCACAGTTCCCCCTTCCAGTGGGGGTAGAGGCCGGCCTGCCAGTTGAGCGGGGGAAGCGAGGCGTTGCTTTCGCGCAGAATCTGCTTCTGCGCCTCGATCCGGGTCAGACCGGTGGTTTTGTACGGTACGTCCATGGCGGTGGACGGATCGTAAAAGATGAAGAAATTTTCGGCCATGCGGACATAGCGGCCATCCTGCGAGACCTGGGGGGTGGCGCCCGATTTGGGGGATGTCGCGGCGGCGGACAAGGGGCGCGCGGCAACCAGCAGCAACAAGAGGATAACGACAAGGGGCAGGGGGGAACGGTGATTCATGGTGTCAGCTCCTGGGGTGGCCTGCATCGTGGCTGCATTCCCAACGGATGCGCGGATGGATGCGTTTCCCTGAGTATACCCGCCCCCCGGAGGCTGTCAAGGCAGGGGGGCGCGTGCCGCATGCGTTGTTTTAGCCCCTCTTTCGCGTCGGCACCTGTGGTGGGAGGACGATGATGGTCTCGGTCAGGCCGGCAAACCGGCCCGCCTGGTACCACGGTGTCTGGTGCACCAGTTTGCGCACGCCGTTTTTTTCGGTAAAGTAGATGTTGGCCCGCTGTTCCTGCAAGAGTCGGCGGATGATGGCGTTGGCCGGTTCCGGATGGCAGGCAAACAAGCTGGTGCCGATCAGGCGCTCGCCCCCATCCTTGGCGAACAGGTCCCTGGCCATTCGGTTCATGGCGATAATCGTTCCTTGGGTATCGCAAACGCTGACTGCGGCCGGATAGTGCTCCACCCAGTCAAAAGTTGTGGTGTGCATAAAAATGTGTGGGGCAAAAGGGGGGCCGCCGCTCAGAAGCGGCCTAGTTCCTCGGGGCCAAAGGGCAGCCAGTGGAAGAGATGCTGCTCCAGGGTGAGGCATTTGTTGAAGTTTTCTCGGATCAGCTCCCGCCGGTTGGGATTGTTTTTGCCATAATGCTCAAGGATATACTCCAGTCGCTCGTCAAGGTTGACCACCACGTTGTGCCGCACCCGTTTGTCGGCGTAGTAGACGATCTCCCGGGCGGTGAAATGACCGTTCCGATACCGCAGGGGATCGTAGTCCCAGAGCAGTACGTGTTGCTCGACGATGGCGGCGATTTCCGGATAGCCGTGCTGTCGGCAGATCTCGGCCCCGGCCTTGGCATGATCGCGGTCGCTGCCCAGGCAGGGGGTCTTGGCGATGTCGTGGAGCAAGGCGCCGCTGATCACGAGGTGTCGGTCCGCCTGGGGCCGATCCGGGGCCACGGCGGCCAACCCGGCCTGCAGTTGTTCGGCCAGCCGGGCCACCACCAGAGAGTGATGGCGGATATTGCCCAGCATGCCGTATTGGTCCATGAGCTGGATACAGTCAGCGAGCGAGGGCAGAACTGGGTTGGTCTGCACGGCGGGCAAGGGAAGCACCGTGGCCGTTTTAGGGCTTGCCGCTGAAACGGTGGACGGCCTCGACCGCGATCCGCACCTGCTCGGGCGGAGTCTCCGGCAGGATACCGTGACCGAGGTTGAAAATGTAGCCCCGGGCGTCACGGGCATCGGTCAACATGGCGTGGATCCGCTCTTCCAGCCGTTCCTTGGGGAGAAAGAGGGCCAGCGGGTCAAGGTTGCCCTGGACCGCATGGCGGCCGGAGCGGGCCGCAGCCTCGCCAATGGGCAGGCGCCAGTCGAAGCCAAGCACGTCGGCGCCCACGGTGGTGGTCATTCGGGTCAGCGTGGCACCGTTATTGGCGAAATAGATGATCGGCACGTCGGTGGTCGCCCGCAGGTCGGTGATGATCGAGCGCACGTAGGGCAGGGCGAACTCCTCGTAATCGCAGGGGGCAAGGATGCCCACCCAGGAGTCGAACAACTGCAGGGCCTGGGCGCCGGCACGAGCCTGGGCCTGGAGGTAGGCACTGGTGCAGGCGGTGATCTTGGCCATCAGGTTGTGGTAGAGCCTAGGCTCCCGGAACATCATCTTTTTGGTGTTGAGGAACACCTTGGAGCTGCCGCCTTCGATCAGATAGGTGGCCAGGGTGAAGGGCGCACCGGCAAAACCGATCAGCGGCACCCGCAATTCGCGGCGCAGCAGGCGGATGGTTTCCAGGACAAAGGGAACCGCTTCTTCCGGCACGGGCACCACCAAGTCATCCACCGCCTTCTGGCTGCGTACCGGATCGGCAAAGATCGGTCCCCTCCCTTCGTGGAATTCAAGGGACAGGCGCATCGCCTCCATCGGAATGAGGATGTCGGAAAAGAGGATGGCTGCGTCAAAGCCAAAAAGGTCGACCGGCTGCAGGGTCACCTCGGTGGCCAGTTCCGGGGTCTTGCACAGTTCAAGGAAGCTGACCTGGCCGCGGACTTTCTGATATTGGGGCAGGTACCTGCCGGCCTGGCGCATGAACCAGACCGGGGTGTAGGCGGTGCGTTCACCCCGGCAGGCTTGAAGAAAGGTGTCGTTCATTGCGGTGTGTTGAGCTTGGGGTTGCCGGCATCGGGCCGGTTGATTTGCCTCGGGCGGTGGGGGTTCATCGCCGCGGCTGGTAGGCGCAGAACGGCTCGCCAGCCAGATAATCGCCGGTGACCGCGTAGGCACGGGCCCGGCAGCCGCCGCAGACCTGGATGTACTCGCAGCGGCCGCAGTTATCCTTGTAGCCGGCAAAGTTGCGCAGATCAAGCATCAGTTGGGAGTTTTCCCAGATGTCCTGAAAGGACTGGGTGCGCAGGTTGCCGGCTGCCAGGGGGAAATAGCTGCAGGGCAGGACGTTGCCGTCAACGTCGATCAGGCAGATCAGCTGTCCTGCCAGGCATCCCTTGGAACCGCCTGTGGAAAAGGAAAGGGTCCGCCGCTTGAACTGTTCGCCTTCAGCCTTGGAACGCTGGAGCACGATCCGGTAGTACTGGGGGGCGCAGGTGGGCCGGACCAGCAGGTCCTGCTCTTCTTTTTCCATGTCGTAATGCCAGTTCAGGATCTTCTCGTATTCTTCCGCCGGGATCAGCTCTTCCATGATTTCCTCGCCGCGACCGGTGGGCACAATCATGAACAGG
This sequence comes from Desulfobulbus propionicus DSM 2032, assembly GCF_000186885.1. Lineage (GTDB taxonomy): Bacteria > Desulfobacterota > Desulfobulbia > Desulfobulbales > Desulfobulbaceae > Desulfobulbus > Desulfobulbus propionicus. Next base: position 938,748 of record NC_014972.1, read on the forward strand.
TACCAGGCGGTGGCGCCCAGGCTTTTCACCAAGTGGTAGATTTTGGGTGCTTCCGCCTTGTTGCGCTTGGTAAAGGACGAGTTGATCAGAAAATCGATCTGGTGCTCGTTGAACAGGCGAATGGCGTTCATCACCCCGGCAAAGGCGCCGGGCTGGTTGCGAAAATCGTCATGCACCTCGGCTGTGGAGCCGTCGAGGCTCAGCGAGACCATTCTGATACCGGATTGCTTGATGTCGCGGCAAGTCTCGGCGGTCACCAGCGAACCGTTGGTGGCCAGGCATATGCGCAGGCCCAGGCTGGTGCCGTGGGCGGCGATTTCAAACACATCCGGCCGCAGCAATGGTTCGCCGCCCGAGAGCACCACGACCGGGTTGGCATAGGCGTGGATCTCGTTCAGCACCCGCTTTGCCTCGGTCAGGCTGAAATCGGGGTGGCCGTCGATCTCCAGTTGGGAGGAAGAGCGGCAGTGGACACAACGGAGGTTGCAGCGGCGGGTGATTTCCCAGGCGATCCACTTGGGTGTGAATTCCATAATGATTTTCAGTCCGGGCCGGATTGAAGGAGACGTACAGAGGCCGGCCGGTGAGGCTTGGATGCGAAGCCCCTCTCTGTTTTCCTTGCAGTGATAAAAAAGTTGCAGCCAGATGAACGGGTTGGAATATATTCGCGATAAGCGGCAGGGTCAACAGCTTTATCGGATGGTTGTCGAGGTGTTGCTGCCGGGAAAAATTAATAGTGGTGAAAAATTCTTTAATGTATATATTAAGTTACAAATGACCGACGACGATGTTCTCTCTTCTTTCACCCAAGGAGGTTCTGTATGCAGAAGATCAGCAGTATTCTGACTCCGATCGATTTTTCTGACAATGCCGGCAAAATCGTCAAGGCGGCGGCGTATGTGGCGGGAACGTTCAAGGCGGAACTTCATTTGGTGTTTGTGGTGCAGACGTTTGAAGACTACAGTGGTTTTTTTGTTCCGCCCATTAATCTGCCGAATCTGGAAGAAGAGCTGTTTGCCTCGGCCCAGCAGCAGATGGAAACCTATCTGGAAGAGAACAAGGCAATGTTTGCCGAGGCAGGGGTTTCGCATGTCACCGGCAAGGTCCTTTCCGGCGATGTGGGCGAGGAAATCTTGAATTATGCGACCAAGAAGAAAGTGCAGTTGATTGTCATGGGCACGCATGGCTACAAGGGGCTGGAGCGGATTATGTTCGGCAGCGTGGCCGACAAGGTGGTCAAGACGGCCTGTTGTCCGGTGATGACCATCAATCCCTACCGGGAGGAGTGCGAGAGCAACGCCGCCTGAAACCAGACGGCGGCGCATCTTGGGGCCGGCAACCGAGGTCAGCGGAGAGGGTGGCGCTCCACGGCATGGGGCACCTCCCCGGCCTTGATGGTCCTGATTTGCAGCTATGGGCTGCGCGAGAGGGCAAAAAAATGGAAAAACGAAAACACCCACGAATACCGGTGCACGGAATGAGCATTGATGTATCAGACGGTATTGGCTGTTGCTCGGGTGATGTGCGCGATGTCTCCCGCGTAGGCCTCTGTTTGGTGGATATGGCCAAACGGTTTGGCAAGAATATCGACGCCTATACCGTGGTGGCCTCCAGTGGGGAGAAATATTTCAAGTTTCGCGTCCGGCCGCGCTGGGAACGGGCCGGACGGCTGAGCAAGCGCGTCGGGGTGGAAATCGAGGAAGCCCCGTGGCAATGGACCGAATACGTGATGTCGCTTGAAGCGCAACAGCGTCTCTAGAGTCAGGCGCAACTCCTTCTGTCATCTTCTTCCATTCCTCCGCAACAGGCCAATAAAGCAGCCGTTGGCGGACGGGCCGTCTACTCTTCCCGCGGATCGTCTTTTTTCGACAAATCCATCCCGCAAGAGGTGCCGGGCTGAACTATCGGGGAAATAATAGAAGTCAAGGGTGCAGCGTCCCACCAGGTTTTTCGGGTAACGGTTGTCTAGGCATTGGGTCCATTGAGCCGCGCTTTCCGTCAGGAGCTGCTTGACCGTTTCCTCCGGCGCAGGGGCGGTTGTCGAGGATGGGGCCAGCATCCGCAGCGCTTGCTGCAGGTTCGGACACAGAGTGCTGCACGGCTCGTCGATCGTCGCTTTTTCCTTCCATGAACCGCCATCATGCATCGGCAGTTCCAGGCTGGCTGACCACCGGGGGCTTTGGTGGTGGCCGTGCTCATACGTATCCTGCAGCAACGCAAAAACCTGCTGATCACTGGTCACCAGCAGACCCTGCGGCTGTTCCGGATCATGCAGGCACAAACGGCTCCAGGCCTTGAGCCGGTGCAGGAGCGTGGTGTCCGTTTCCTGTCCGATTTCATGGAGGCTGGTGGTGAGGCTGAAGGGAGTGTCTTCTTCTTCGTCACGCAATTCGGCCAAAAGGGTGTCCTGACGGGCGGCGATCCGGCCAAGGGCCTCGTTGATCTCGGCTTGCTGGACATCGTACAGTTCCGCCAGTTTCAACACCAATCGAGATTGCCAGAGAAGCATCTCCCGTTCCTCGTGCTCGCTGTTGTTTTGCCCCTGCAGGGCGGCAAGAATCGCGTGTTTGCTTTCAGACCGATGGTCGTGGTGCAAGCCAGCCAGCGCCAGCATGCCAAGTTGGCTGATATACTCGGCGCCGCTCCTGCGCATGTCGTTCACCAGGGCAAGAAACCGCTCGCGCTGTTCGCCCAAAGGAGCCGGGATCCAGCTGCGCAGCCGTCCCGCTTGACAGCATTGCTCGACAAAGCCGGAACCAACCTCCTGCTCCGCTGGGTCGTTTTCCACGGCTTGCAGGTAGACAACCTGATCGAAAACCGGTACAAGGGAGGACAAAAGGCCCTTGTCGGGCAGGGTTTCCGGAAACACGTAGGCGATATTTTTATTCATGATATGAGTACATTACGGGAAAAAATTACATTTATTCTGACGGCTGTCGCCTATCTGCTCTTTCATCTGCGCGTGGGTGCCGACCCTGGTGCCGTCGCCATGGGGACCGCCTACCAGATACTGCTCACCGCGCCCTATGCCTTGGGGTTCACCTACATCGTGGCGGTCGTGTTCCGCCGGCTTTCGGGTAAGGGCTGGTTGCCGTGGGATCGGTTGATGCGGGTGTTTTTCACCGTCGGCATCCTTTTTGCCTTTTTCTTTGCCTTGTATGAATATGCGGAACAAGGACTGCCGCCGGAACAGCGGCCGCCGCGCGACAACTCTAGCGTATCACGCTTTTTCGAGGATGTAGTCCAGAAGGTGCGGTAGCGTTGGGCAGGAGCAGGCTCTCCGGCCCCATGATCGTTCCCGGGCTGGTCACCGCGTTGCAGCCGGTCTGGGCGCCATCGCCGATGATGGCACCGAATTTGCGCAGGCCGGTATCGAGGCGGCCGCTTGCTGTCCGGATCGGGATGGTGCCGGCAACGAAGCGAAGATTGGCGCACTTGGTGCCCGCTCCGAGATTGACCCTGTTGCCGAGAATCGAGTCACCCAGATAGGCGAAATGGCCAGCCTTGGCGTCGTTGAGGAAGACGGTGTGCTTGACCTCGGTGGTGTGGCCGACCACGCAGCGTTTGCCGATCAGACAGTAGCCGCGCAGGTAGGCCCCCTGACGGACTTCCGAGCAGTCACCGATGATGGCCGGGGATTTGATCATCGCCCCGGACTCGATCAGTACCCCTCTGCCGATCTTGATGTTTTTTCCCACCAGAACCGCCCCGGCCATGATCACCGAGGCCCCCTCGAGGAACTGCCCGTTCTCCCAAACCGTTAGGCCGCCCTTGGTGGTGTCGTTGTAGGTAATGATGCATTCCCTGGCGTTGCGCAGCTTGCCGTTGAACCAGAGGTATGGGCTGTCCAGGGGGACGCCGTCGGTGATGCAGACATGCTGAAAGGTCGGGGCGGTATGGCTGGCGACATAGGCCTTGAGTTTTTTCAGCGGATCCCAGACATAGGGGCATTCGGCGAAGAGATCGGGATCGGGGAAATCGGTGAGATCAAAAAATGATCCGGGGGTCAGCATACGCGGGCTCCATAGCAGGCGGTAGAACGGGGGTGAAGAATAGCCTTTCTATATTGAGCTGCCGGTATTTATTCAAGGAAAATTTTCTTTGCCGGTAAGGTCCTCCCCTTGTCTTGACTTCGGGGGGGGTTGTGTTTACTGTCGTGGGACAATTCAGCGCCAGGGGTATCGTTCCAGGCGATTTTAAGGAGGAAAAACGTGGAATTTGATGATTCGCTATCGACCAGTATGGGTGATTTCGGGGAGCAGACGCAGGATCTGGAGATACCCGAATCCTTGCCCATGATGGCTGTTCGGGATGTGGTTGTCTTTAATTATATGATCATCCCGTTGTTTGTCGGCCGACCTGGTTCCATTGACGCCGTGAACGAGGGCCTCAACAGCAACAAACTGCTGATGCTCGTTACCCAGAAGGACCCGACCAAGGACGACCCTGAAGAGAAGGATCTGTATGAAGTCGGCATGGTGTCGATGATCATGCGGACCCTCAAACTGCCCGACGGCCGGCTCAAGGTGCTGGTGCAGGCACTGAGCAAGGCCAGGGTCCGTTCCTACCAGCAGCGCAAACCGTTTTACCGGGTGGAAATCGACCTGATCGACGAGCCGGAAACGCCGGAGATCACCGTCGAAACCGAGGCCCTGATGCGGACGGTACGCGAGCAGACGGAAAAGATCATGTCATTGCGCGGCATTCTCAGCTCGGATCTGATGATGATCATCAACAACATCGAGGAGCCGGGGAGGCTGGCCGATTTGGTAGGGTCCAACCTGCGCCTGAAGATCTCGGAGTCGCAGAAAATCCTGGAAACCATCGACCCCATTGAACGCCTGCGCTTGGTGGCCGATCTGCTCCACAAGGAATTGGAGGTGTCCACGGTCCAGGCCAAGATTCAGTCGGACGCCAAGGAAGAGATGTCGCGCAGCCAACGCGAGTATTTTCTCCGCGAGCAGATCCAGGCCCTGAAGCGGGAGCTTGGCGACGAGGACAGCTATTCCCAGGAAATCGAGGAGCTGAGCAAGCAGCTGCGCAAGAAAAAGATGCCCAAGTACGCCAAGAAAGAGGCGCGCAAGCAGCTGCGGCGGCTGGAAATGATGCATCCGGACGCCTCCGAGGCCACCATCGTCCGCACCTACCTGGACTGGTTTCTCGACCTGCCCTGGAAGGAATCGTCCAAGGATGTGCTCGACCTCAAGGTGGCCGCCGAGGTGCTCGACGAGGACCACTACGGCCTTGACCGGATCAAGGAGCGCATCCTCGAATACCTGGCGGTGCGCAAGCTCAATGCCGACACCAAGGGGCCGATCATCTGCTTTGTTGGCCCTCCCGGCGTGGGCAAGACCTCGCTTGGCCAAGCCATCGCCAAGGCCATGGGCCGCAAGTTTTACCGCCTGTCCCTTGGCGGGATGCGCGATGAGGCCGAGATCCGCGGCCACCGGCGCACCTACATCGGGGCCCTGCCGGGCCGCATTCTCCAGGGATTGAAGAGCGTGGGTACCAACAACCCGGTGTTCATGATGGACGAGATCGACAAGATCGGCGACGATTATCGGGGCGATCCCTCCTCGGCTCTCTTGGAGGTGCTGGATCCGGAGCAGAACAACACCTTCTCCGACCATTACATGAACCTGCCCTTTGATTTGTCCAAGGTCATGTTCATCACCACCGCCAACCGCAGCGACACCATCCCCGGACCGCTCTTGGACCGCATGGAGGTGATCCAGCTCTCCGGCTACACCCTGGAAGAGAAGATGGTGATCGCCAACAAATATCTGCTACCGCGGCAAATCAAGGAAAACGGCATCAAACCGACCCAGATCAAGATCGACAACCCCACGCTGGAGATCATCATCAGCCGCTACACCCATGAGGCCGGGGTGCGGAACCTGGAGCGGGCGCTCGGCAAGGTCTGCCGCAAGATCGCCCGCAAGGTGGCCGAGGGCGGCAAGGGGCCCTATGTGATTTCGGAAAATACGGTGGAAAAATATCTGGGGCCGCCTAAATTCCTCCCGGAAAAAGACTTGGACACCAGTGGTCAGCCTGGTCTGGTCATTGGCCTGGCTTGGACCGAGGTTGGCGGCGAGCTGCTCCACATCGAAACCTCGGTTCTGCCGGGGAAGGGCAAGCTGTTGCTCACCGGCCAACTGGGAGAGGTAATGAAGGAGTCCGCTCAAGCGGCGCTCAGCTACTGCCGCAGTCGCAACAAGGAGTTGGGGGTGGAACCGGAGTATTTCGATTCGGTCGACATCCATATCCATGTGCCAGCGGGCGCCATTCCCAAGGATGGTCCCTCCGCGGGCATCACCATGACCACCGCCCTGTTTTCGGCCATCAGCGGCAAGGCGGTGAAGCGCGGTATCGCCATGACCGGCGAAGTGACTCTGCGCGGCCGGGTGCTCCCCATCGGTGGCCTCAAGGACAAGGCCCTGGCGGCTTTGCGGGCGGGGATTGGTAAGATCATTATCCCCGAGGAAAACCAGAAAGATTTGGTCGAGATTCCGGAAGAACTGCGCAAGAAGATCACCTTCCATCCGGTCAAGCACATGGACGAGGTGATCGAATTGACTCTGGGGAAAATCAGTGGCCGGAAAACCCCGCCCAAGGCAACCGCGGCCAAGGAAGACAAATAACGAGACCAACGTGGCTGGCGGCGGGGGACTGAAGGTCGCTTCCGCCGCTGGTAGTCTTTTTTGTCTGCATCACTGTTCACCTTTATTCGTCTTCGCTTCATGCGCCGCCTGTTGCCTCTTCTCCTTGTTGTTTGCCTCGTCATCGGCGGCGTTGGACTCTGGTACCGATCCTTCCTGACAACGCCTTCGCCGGGAAACGGTGAGATGGTGGTGGAGATTCCCAAGGGAACCGGGGTGCGCGGCATCGGCGCCTTGCTGGCGGCAAAGGGTCTGCTGCGCGACGACATCCGCTTTTTGGCCTTGGTCTGGTTGTCGGGAATCAGGGCCAAATTGCAGGCCGGCGAGTACAGTCTGCCGCGTGGATTGACGCCGCCCGAACTGTTGCAACTGCTGGTCAAGGGCAGCACGCTTCGCCATCATGTGACCATTCCGGAAGGCGTGACGGTCGCCCAGGCGGCTCTGCTGTTTGCGCGGGACGGCTGGATCAAGCAGGACCGATTTCTGGCGCTTTCCCAAGACAAAACACTCATTCGGCAGCTGGGCCTGGATGCGCCCAGCCTGGAAGGCTATCTTTTTCCCGAAACCTATACCCTGGTGCGCAACGAGGCGGACGAACGGTCGGTGTTGCGGATGATGGTCGAGCGTTTTCACCGTGTCTGGCGGGATCTGAACATCAACGAAGCCCATGGGCTGAACCGCCATCAGCTCGTCATCCTCGCCTCGGTGGTGGAGAAGGAAACCGGGGCCGCTGTGGAACGCCCGTTGATTGCCAGGGTTTTTCTCAACCGCCTGGATCGCCAGATGCCCCTGCAATCGGACCCGACGGTGATTTATGGCATCCAGGATTTCAACGGCAATCTGACCAAGGCCGATCTCAAGCGGCACACACCGTACAACACCTACACCTTGCCCGCCCTGCCTGCCGGCCCGATCTGCAACCCTGGTCGCGCCGCCCTGGAGGCGGTCATCCGCCCGGCGGATTCCCAAGCACTCTACTTTGTGTCCAAGAACGACGGCACCCATGTCTTTTCCACCAACTTGGCCGACCACAATCGAGCGGTCCAGATCTATCAACGCGGCAAGTAAACCTTTTTTGCTGACAAGCTGAACGGCGGCACCATCATTTGGGGCACCCGCTCGCCAAACCTTGTCGCGTATCGGTCCTCTTCCGCGCCTGCACGAAATGGCGCTTGCGGGAGCAGGAAGGAATTTCCTTGTTTTTAATTTAATTAATGTTATGTTCGCCGGACAGGAGTAGATTATGCGGTATTTTCGTTGGTTACGGTTTTGATTCAGTGTGTATGGGTTGAAAAGTGGCCTGAAAGATCGCATGGATAAAGCATTCAGCCCAAGACAAGGAGAACAAGGGAGCAATGTTGAAAGGAACAGTGAAGTGGTTTAATGAGTCCAAAGGGTTCGGTTTTATTGAGCAGGAAGCAGGCAAGGATGTTTTTGTCCACTACTCTGCGATCAGTGGATCGGGTTTCAAGACATTGAATGAAGGCGACAAGGTGCAATTCGAAATCGTTGACGGTCCCAAGGGACCGGCTGCCGCCAATGTCACCAAACAATAAAATGAATTGATTGTTCAAGCCCGGCGGGATCTTCCCGCCGGGCTTTTTTTTTGTGCGGCCTCGGCAGGGAACGGCAGTGCATGCCGTTTTCCAGGCATGAAGGCTGTGCGTTTCCCTGTTTTTTCTCTTTTTTCCGCCAGACGGCGTTTGCCTGCCTGGGACGCGCCAAGCACAGCCGTAACGTTTTTTTCAGGTGAATGTGTTGTGAAGATCGCCCTTATTCAAACGAACCCCATCATCGGCGCCTTTGAACGAAATCTTCGCCAGGTGCTCCATTGGATCGGCAAGGCCAGGCAGGCCAGGTGTGATCTTGTTGTTTTTCCTGAGTTGACGCTTTGCGGATACCCTCCCCAAGATTTACTGGAACGGCCTGCGTTCCTGGATGGCCATGATCGCGCCTTGGTCGATCTGGTCAAACAGTTGGCTGGCATCAGCTGTATCGTCGGGGTGCCTGAACGTCGACAAGGTCCGGGCAAGCCGTTGTACAACTCGGCCTATGTCCTAGAGCGCGACAAGATCGCGGTGCGGGCGCGCAAACAGTTACTGCCCACCTACGATGTCTTTGACGAAACCCGCTATTTCGAGCCGGGAACGACCTCGACCGTGTTTCCCTGCAAGGGGGTGCATTGCGGTCTGACCATCTGCGAGGATATCTGGTGGAACAGCGAGATCTATCCGACGGATCCCCTCAAGGATCTGGTCATCGGGCCGATCGTGCCGGACTGCCTGATCAATATTTCCGCCTCGCCCTACCACTACGGCAAGCTAGAGGAGCGGCAACAGGTCTTCACCCGGCTGTGCCGGGACAACAATCTGCCCCTGCTGTACGTTAATCAGGTCGGCGGCCAGGATGGACTGATTTTTGACGGGCATTCGATGGTCATGACCCCCCGAGGCACCTTGCGGGCTGTGGCGGCCGGCTTTGGCGAGGACATGCTGGTGGTCGACAGCGAGGACTGGGACAGGGACGGCGGGCAGTTGCCGGCGGATAGCGTGGCCGATGTCGAGCAGGCGCTGGTGCTCGGGGTGCGCGATTATCTCCACAAGACCGGTTTTCGCCGGGCGGTGCTCGGCCTGTCCGGGGGAATCGATTCGGCGGTGACGGCGGTGATCGCCTGTCGGGCCCTGGGGCCGGAGAATGTGCTCTGCGTGGCCATGCCCTCGCCCTACACCTCGCAGGCATCCATAGACGATGCCCGCCAGCTGGCGGCCAACCTGGGCTGTGACTTCGAAATCATCGCCATTTCCGCTCTGATGGAGACGTACCGCGCCAGTTTGGCGCCGCTGTTTACCGGATTGGCGGAGGATGCCACCGAGCAAAACATCCAAGCCCGTATTCGGGGCAACCTGCTCATGGCCCTGTCCAACAAATTCAAGCGGCTGCTCCTGACCACCGGCAACAAGTCGGAAATGGCGGTTGGCTATTGCACCCTCTACGGCGACATGAGCGGCGGCTTGGCGGTGATTGCCGATGTGCCCAAGATCATGGTCTACGAACTGGCGCATCTCCTCAACCGGGAAAGGGAACTTATCCCCGAACGGATCATCACCCGCCCGCCGACCGCGGAACTCAAGCCCGATCAATGCGATCAAGACGACCTGCCGCCTTACGAGGTGCTTGACGGTGTTCTTAAGGCCTATCTGGAGGAGCATAAAAGTATCGAGGCGATCGTTGCCAATGGGTATGATGCCCAGATGGTCCGGGATATCGTGCGTCGGATCAAGCTCAATGAGTACAAGCGCAAGCAGGCGCCGCTGGGCATCAAGGTTACCACCAAGGCTTTCGGTCCAGGGCGTCGCTATCCACTGGTGCAGGGGTTCGTCGAGTAAGCGGACCGCAAGCTGTCGCCGGCCTGCGGTAAATCTTGCTTTGACGCCGTTGTTTTTTTTGGGTATCTTGGCCCACCCGTTCAGGGATTTTCTTCTCTTCGAGACGATCAGCAAGCGACATGGTCCGGCCGTCCCGCAATCTCCTTTCCCTTATCCTGTTTATACCGGTCAGTCTGTTGCTGATCGGGTATTTGGTTGTCCGCGAGCAGTCCACCAAGCGTCCCGAGCAACTGGCGGTCACCACTGCCGGCATGGTCGAAATGTGCCTGAGCTGCCACACCAAAGAGACCTTGGATGGAGCCCATGATCGTCTGGTCGTTGGCTGCTCGCCCTGCCATCTGGGAGACCCATTGGCCATTGACAAGGACAAGGCCCATGCGGGCATGGTGCTCAATCCAGGTGACCTGCGCGTGGCGGCCAAAACCTGCGGGGTCGAGGGGTGCCATCCGGCGGACATCCACAAGGTCAAGCATTCGCTGATGGCCACCAACCGAGGCATTCTCGCCACCCTGCTGTACTACTGGGGCGAGCGGGACCACCAGAATGCCGACATAACGGTCGAACAACTGCTCGCCAGCGGCGAGACCTCGCTTGCCCTCGACTATTACCGCAAGCTCTGCGCCACCTGTCATTTGTGGAAACAAAAGAACGATCTGCCGGGAGCGCCGGCTTTTTTCAATGAAAAGGGTGGCGGCTGTTCGGCCTGCCATTACATTTTGCCGCCGGGCACGCCAAAGAACACGGTGACCTCGGAGATTCCCGCTGCCGAGCAGGAGGCTGCCAGGAAGAATCGTCCCCACCCGCTGGTGGTCAGGCAGGTGCCGGAGGACAACTGCATCCGCTGCCACAACCGCTCCGGGCGCATCGGTCTCTCCTACACGGGCATCTTTGAGGCCGAGGGGTACGGCACCCCGTATGAAAAAGGGCAGCACGCCTCGCAACGGTTGGCCGGCGATCGGTTTTATCTCAAGATCGCCCCGGACATTCACCACGTCAAGGGCATGGCCTGCATCGATTGTCACACCCGTGACGAGATCATGGGCGACGGCACCAGCTATGCCCATTACGAGGAGCAGCTGGAAATCACCTGCCAGAGCTGCCATGATCCCAAACCCGGCATGACTCGCAAGCAGAAGCCGCTGACCAATGTCGGCAGCAAGCAGGGCAGGGCGGTACTCACCGGCAAGATCGACGGCAAGGAGCGGCCGCTCAATCCGCCCCATCCGCAGGCCTGCTTGGCTCCCAGTCACAAGCGGGTGACCTGCGAGGCTTGCCACTCCACCTGGGTGCCGCAATGTTACGGTTGCCATGTCAAGCGGGACAAGCGCGATACCCATCTTGACAAACTCACCCTCACGGAAACACCGGGATGGTGGGAAGAGGGGCGCTCCTATATCCGCTACGAAAAACCGATGCTCGCGGTTTGGGGCGACGAGGTGGTGGTGGTCACACCCGGCTGCCAGGATTTGGTTACTCTGATCGATGAAAAAGGAAAGTCCGAAGGTGGATTCAACCGTTTCACCATGGCCGCGATCAACCCGCACACCATTCAGGCCAAGGGGCGGACCTGCAAGGATTGCCATGCTTCGCCAAAAACCGTGGGGCTCGGGGAGGGCACCGTGGTCAAGAAGGATGGTCAATGGCAGTTTTTTCCCGTGGATCGAGGGGTGGAGAGCGAGCAGGGACGCACCCCCGGCTTCGACACCTTTGTCACCATCGACGGCACGCCGCTGCAATATGGTTCGCGTAAGAATCTGCGACCGTTCAACGGTGACGAATTGCGGCGTATCCTCCGGGTCGGACTCTGTCTGGACTGCCATCAGCGGGCTGACGACCCAGCGTATCGCGACTATGATCGGCATCGATCCTGCCCGGTGTACAAGGAGCCGTGAACGGCCTGCGTTTACTGGGAAAATGTTCGGGACGCAGAGTCTTTGCACTTGTTAAATTTTGCCAAAAGCGTTACAGCGCACTGTTTTTTATTCACCGGAGAACTTTTGTTCACAAAAGGAGTACAATGATGTTGCCAGAAAAGTTTGTGCTTGCGGAGAGAGTGCTGCAGGTCGCCCCTTCGCCAACGCTTGCCGTCAACGCCAAGGCCAAGGCACTCAGGGCCGCGGGTGCGGATATTTTGAATTTCAGCGTCGGGGAGCCGGACCTGCCCACCCCGGCCCATGTGTGCGAGGCCGGCAAGCAGGCCATTGACGACGGCTACACCCGTTATACTCCGGTAGCGGGTATCGTGGAGTTACGGGAAGCGGTGTGCGCCAAGTTGCAAAACGATCAGGGGTGGGACTATGCCCCAGATCAGGTGCAGGTGAGTTGCGGCGGCAAGCACGGCCTGTACAATATCTTCCAGGCAATCCTCAATCCCGGTGACGAGGTGCTGATTCCCGCGCCCTACTGGGTGTCCTATCCGCCCATGGTGCAGTTGGCCGGCGGTACCCCAGTGATCGTGCCGCTCAAGGAGGAAAACAACTTTGATTTCGATCCGGCCACCCTGGCCCGGTATGCCACTCCGAAGACCAAGGCCATCGTGCTCAACAGTCCCTCGAATCCGACCGGAGCCGTGTTTTCCCTGGAGTCCCTGGTAGCGGTTGCCAAGATGGCCCGTGACCACGGCTGGTTGGTGATCACCGACGACATGTACGAGGAACTGTACTACGCCGAGGGTAAGGTGCCTCACATTCTTCATGCCGATCCGCAGTTGAAGGATCAGGTTGTGCTCTCCAACGGCGTGTCCAAGTCCTTTGCCATGACCGGTTGGCGGATTGGCTGGTCCGTTGGGCCGATCGAGGTGATCAAGGCGATGAACAAGATTCAGAGCCAATCGACCTCCAACCCTGCCGCCCCTTCCCAGTACGCGGCCCTTGCCGCCCTGACCGGACCGCAGGATTTTCCTCGTCTGCTGCGCGAGGCCTTCATCCCCCGCCGGGCCTATTTTGTCAAAGCGCTGGAATCGATCCCCGGAGTGAGCTGCGTGACACCGATGGGGGCTTTTTACGTGTTCCCCAATTTTTCCGCCTATTACGGGAAATCGTTCAAGGGGCAGGTTATCGACGGATCGGTTGCCCTGGCTGACTATTTTCTCGGCGAGGCCAAGGTGGCCTCGGTACCCGGTGCCGCTTTTGGCGCCGATGCCTTTATCCGCTTCTCCTTTGCCACCTCGATGGAACGGATCGAAAAGGGCATGGAGCGAATCAAGCAGGCCCTCGCCAATTTGCGCTAACCGCTTTCACAAAAAAAATCCGGGCAGAACAATAGTTCTGTCCGGATTTTTTTTGTGTGCTTGCACCTGGTCGCTCCTTCCGCGTGAGGGGAAGGGGTGAGAGGTGTTTATTTGCTCGTTGGTGAGGACAGGTCCTTGTCCAGTTTGCTCTTGGCTAACAGGGACTGCAGTTTCCAGGGTGAGGACAAACACTCCCGGCCCAGATGATTTTCCGCCACCACCTCGCAGAACCGGAGAAATTCGGCCATCAGCCGGGTGATGATCTTGTCTTTGTGTTGGATGATCCATAACTGTCGGCTCATGTCCATCCCTTCGATGGGCAAAATCTTCAGCCAACCCTCTTCCGCTTCCCGACAGACGGTGAGCATGGATAGGCAGGCCGCGCCAACTCCGGACTCCACCGCCTTCTTGATGGCCTCGGTGTGCCCGGTTTTGGTGACCACCTTGAGCAACGAGGCGTAGCGGCCAAGTTTTTTGGTGAAAATTTCAGCAGTTCCCGAACCCTCTTCCCGCATCACCCAACTGGTTTCCTTGAGATCGTCGGGAATGATGAAGGTCGCGCGGTCGGCGAGTTTGTGGTTTGCACTGACGATGATCCCCAACTCGTCCTCAAACCACGAGGTGGCCACCAGGGAGTCGACGTTGATATCCCCTTCGACGAATCCGAGATCGGCCTGGCCGGTGGCCACCAGCTTTTCCGCGGTCATGGTGTTGACGACCAGCATATTGATGTGGGCCTCGGGATGGAGCCGCATGAAGGCGCCGATCAGATAGGGCAGTACATAGTTGCCGATGGTCGAACTGGCAACGATCTCCAGCACGCCGGCGACGGTGTCCTGCTGTTCGGTGAGGATGGTTTCAATGTTGGCCACTTGGTGCAGGATAGCCTTAGACAGGGGGAGAAGGTAGCGTCCACGGTCGTTGAGCAGCAGACTGCGGCCATGCCGGTCAAACAGGGGGCCGCCCAATTGATTCTCCAACTCGCCAAGGGCCATGCTCACCGCAGACTGGGTGAGCAGGAGTTTCTTGCTGGCCCGGGTTACCTGCTGCGTTTCAGCGACCGCGATGAATATTTCCAGTTGTCTGAAGGTGATAGCCATGAACTCTCTTTCGTATCAATGTGATTGAACATACTCATGATCGGAATTGAAAAATTAGCGCTAAACTAACACCTTCAAAAAATAGGTCAATGACTTTTAGGCGGCGTACCGCAATATTCACGGGGAACCAATCAAGAAATGAGTCATTATTTGCAATAATTATACTTGACATCAAAAACGCTTTTCAGTAGTTTAATAAGATGTGCTGATTAAACACATCAGTTGGATTGATGCTGGCGGCGCTGTCGTCGAGGAGAAAAAGATGGACCAAGTTGTTCTTACCAACATCATTTATGTCACCCTGTTTCTGATCGGGGCACTGCTGTTCGGTTTTGGGCCGATCATCATCGTCAAGCTGCTCAGCCCCTCGTCCCACACCCGGCAGACTGCCGGACGGACCGGGCAGTTGATCGAGTGCGGCATGGAACCCATAGGCAGCGCCTGGATTCGATTCGGGATCATCTATTATCTCTATGCCCTCATTTTTCTCGCCTTTGATGTCGACGTGCTGTTTCTATTTCCGGTGGCCGTCGCCTACAACAGTCCGGAACTGGGAATGCGGGATTTTTTCGAGGTTCTGCTGTTTGTCGCCATTCTTTCATTAGCCATCGTCTATGCCTGGCGTAAAGGAGTGTTCACGTGGGAGAAGAAATCGTACCTTCATCAATAGTGCAGTTCGCCCAGCTCGACAAACTGCTCAATCTCGGCCGGGCCAATTCGCTCTGGCCCATGACCTTCGGGCTTGCCTGCTGCGCCATTGAAATGATGTGCACCGGTGGTTCCCGCTACGACATCTCCCGCTTCGGCGCCGAGGTTTTCCGACCTTCGCCCCGGCAGAGTGATGTGATGATCGTCGCCGGGACCATCAACAAGAAGCTGGAACTGGCGGTCAAGACCCTGTACGACCAGATGCCCGAGCCCAAGTGGGTGATTGCCATGGGCAACTGCGCCATATCCGGCGGCCCGTTCAAGGTCAAGGAAAACTACAACGTGGTAGAGGGAGCGGACAAGCTGTTTCCGGTGGATGTGTACATTCCCGGGTGCCCGCCGCGTCCCGAGGCCCTGCTCGAAGGCATCATGGCCCTTGAGGAAAAGATTACCGGCAAGCGTCGCTGGCCGCGGGTGCAGGCAGGCTGAATCGGAGATACTCTATGGATTTGCTTGAAAAAACGGAAAAGGCTCTGCGTGCTCTTTTTCCCGAAACAGCTCCAGTCGCCGTCTCGGCAGAGGAAGGCGACGTGGCGACGGCCACGCGAACCGAACCCATTCTGACCACCGATCCTGCCCGGCACGGCCACCATCTCGATGTTCTTTGCAAGCCCGACCAAGTGGTGGCGGTGGCCCGGGTTATGGACAGCGAAGGGTATTTTCTCGAATCCATTTCCGGAGTCGACTGGATAGACCGGCAGCAGCTCGAGATTCTTTACGACTACAATCGGTTGGGTGGCGCGCATTGCCGAGTTATGGTCCGCACGCTGGTGCCCCGCAGCGGACCGGTGGTACCGACTATCTCCGCGATATTCCCCTCGGCTGATTGGCACGAGCGCGAAACCTATGACTTTTATGGCGTGCACTTCCAGGATCATCCCAACCTGATCCGCATTCTCCTGCCGGAAGATGCCGATTTTCATCCTCTTCTCAAGGATTTTATGCCATGACCGTTCCTGTTCATCTGCGGCATGATGAAACCTTTGTCCTCAACCTGGGGCCGCAACATCCGGCCACCCACGGCGTGCTCCGCGTCAAGCTCACCATGGACGGCGAGTACATCGTCAAGGCCGAGCCGGTTCTAGGCTACATTCATCGTATGCATGAGAAGTTGGCGGAAGGCGGCACTTTTGCCCAGTTCATGCCCAATACCGCGCGCATGGATTATCTCCATGCCCTGGCTTTCAACCATGGTTGGGCCCTGGTGGTCGAAAAAGCGGCCGGTATCGAGGTGCCCGAGCGGGCCGAGTATATCCGGGTGATCACGGTCGAGCTCAACCGCATCGCCAGCCATCTCTTGTGGTGGGCGGCGTTTCTGCTCGATCTCGGCGGATTTACCCCGTTGCTCTATGCCTTTGACGACCGCGAGAAGATCATCGACCTGCTCGAACGGATCACCGGCTCCCGGCTCACCTATTGCTACATGCGCTTTGGCGGCGTGTACAACGACATTGATGACGAGTTCATCGCCGGCACCCGCGCGTTCATCAAGCGGCTGCGCGGCCGAATGCCCCGTCTCTACCACGACCTGGTCACCCACAATATTATCCTGATCAAGCGCATCAAGGATATCGGCTTTGTCAGCGCCGACCAGTGCCGCCGCTATGGCGCCACCGGCCCGGTGGCGCGCGGTTCGGGAATTCATTACGATATCCGCAAGAACGAGCCCTACTCGGTCTATCCAGAGTTCGACTTCGATATCCCGGTTTTTAACGAGGGCGATTCCATGGCCCGCTATATGGTGCGCATGCACGAGATGGAACAGTCGATGCGCATTATCGAGCAGGCCCTGGATAAACTGCCCGGAGGCCCGGTGATGGGCAAGGTGTCGAAGATGCTCAAGCCCGAGGCGGGTTACTATTATTCGGCGGTGGAGACGGCGCGTGGTTCGCTCGGCCATCGCCTGGTCTGCAATGGCGACAAGAATCCCTACAAACTCAAGTTGCGCTCGCCAACCTTCTGTAATTTGAGCCTATTTGGCGAAGTGGCCGAGGGCATGCTCCTGGCCGATGCGCTGGCCTTCATGGGTAGCCTGGATCTGGTCATCCCCGAAATCGACCGCTGATCGGGAGAGGAAGAAAATATGGAAACAAGTATGTGGCGTGCCCTGATCTATCTGGTGGGCATCATGGCCTTTGCCGGCGTCAACGCCGCCTGGTTGGGCTGGTGTGAGCGGAAGGGGGCCGCCCGCATTCAGCGGCGGATCGGACCTTGCGAGGCTGGATTCGCCGGACTGTTGCAACCGCTCGCCGACGGCCTCAAATTGCTCAGCAAGCAACTGCTGGTGCCGCAAGGGGTCGATGGCATCGTTTTTCGGGTGGCTCCGGTCCTGGCGATGATTCCAGCCATCACCTCCATGGTGGTGATCCCTTTTTCCGACAACATCGGCGCCCGGGCCATGGAGCTCTCGGTTCTGTTGCTTTTTGCTCTGGCCTCCATCGGCATGATGGCCATCCTGCTCGGTGGCTGGGCCTCGGGCAACAAGTACGCGATCATCTCGGCCGCTCGTTCAGTGTCGCAGAATCTAGCCTACGAGATTCCCATGCTGCTGACCGTGATCACCGTGGTGCTGATCTCTGGGTCCATGAACCTGCGTGAGATCGCCATCGACCAGCAGGGCGGCTTCTGGCACTGGAACATCTTCCGCCTGGAAAACGGTCATTTCCTGACCATGTGGATCTCGTTCATCATCTTCTTCATCTGCTCGGTGGCCGAAACCAACCGCGCGCCCTTTGACATGGCCGAGGCCGAGAGCGAGCTGGTGGCTGGTTTCATGACCGAGTACGGTTCCATGGGCTTTGGCCTGTTCATGATGGGTGAGTACCTCAATATCGTGGTCGGAGCCTGTCTGACCGCCACTCTTTTTCTCGGCGGTTGGGACTGCCCCTTTGGCCTGACACCGGGCATTTGGTGGTTTTTGCTCAAGATTTACATCCTGATCTTTACCTTTATCTGGATCCGCTGGACCTACCCCCGGACCCAGATCTACCGGCTCTTGAACCTGAGCTGGAAAATTCTGATTCCTTTCTCGCTGGTCAATCTGTTGATTACTGCGGCCCTGATCAAGGTATTCTGAATATGAGTGGTTATTGGAGCGATATTTTCACCGGCAGCAAGAGTCTGCTTACCGGCCTGGCCATCACGGCCCGGGAGTTCTTCAAGCCGGTGGTGACCGAACAGTACCCCTGGGAAGTCCCGACCATGACGCCGCTGTTTCGCGGCCACATCGAGTTGATCGGCAACGAGGAGACCGGCGCGCCCAACTGCGTGGTCTGCGGCATGTGCCAACGGGCCTGTCCTTCCCAATGTATCAGTCTGGACGGAAAGAAGAACGAGAGCGGCAAGGGCAAGGTCCTGACACGGTATGTCCTTGATTTTACCAAGTGCAGCCTGTGCGGTTCCTGTGTGGAAAGCTGTAACTTCAATGCGCTGCGCTTTTCGAAAGAGTACAACCTGGTCAGCTTTGACAAGAAGGACTTCATGACCATGGATCTCATGCAACGGTTGGAGGACCAGAACGGATGCAAGCACTAATCTGTCAACCGGTCGCCGCCCCGGCGCTCCTGTCGGCCGAAGGCGCGGTGGGCATTATTTTTTTGCTGACCGTGGCCTTGGTGGTGATCGGTGCCCTGATCGCCGTCAACGCGCGGCGGTTGGTCCGTGCTGTCGCCGGCCTAGCCGTCTGCTTCACTGGCCTGGCCGGCGTCTATTACTTTCTGCTCAGCCCTTTCCTGGCCATGATGCAGATGCTGATCTACGTGGGCGCGGTCTCGATCCTGATCGCCTTCGGTATCATGATGGCCACGCCGGAGGAACAACAGACTCCGGGCATGAAACATCGGTCCGCCTTGGCTGGACCACTGGCCTTCAGCGTGGCTGCGCTGATCTTCGCCGCTTTGACCCTGCTGGGCCTCAAAACCCAGTGGCAGGTGTTCCCGCGACAAGGCTCCTTTGACATCAAGGCGGTGGGCATGTCGCTCTTGACCACCCACGGCATGGTTTTTGAACTTATTTCCATCGTCCTGCTCCTGGCCATCATCGGCGCCTTGGTGCTTGCACAGAGGGGGAGAAATTAACCGATGCAACTGCTCAATCTGTATAACTGTCTGCCGACCTACCTGGTGATCGGCGCCCTGCTGTTCGCCTTTGGGGTCTACGGCATGGTGGTACGCCGCACGGTGATCGGCATGCTGATCTCGGCCGAGTTCATCCTCGCCGCCGCCTCGACCAACTTCATGGCCTTCAACCGCTTCTTGGCACCTGACCCGGTGGTCGGCCAGATTTTTACTCTGTTCATTATGGCCATTGCCGCCGCCGAGGCCGCCATTGCCGTCAGCATCATGATTGCCGTCTATCGTAATTACAAATCCATCGAAACCGACGATCTGGTCGATCTGCAGGGGTAACGGGGAGAATAATCATGGACACCGTTGCCACCACCGCACATATCGTCGAAAACACCAACCTGTTGCTGGCGGTGATCATCCCGCTCTTCGCCAGCCTGGTGGTCATGACCCTGAAGAACCATCCGAACCTGCGCGAGTTTGTCTCGTCCAGCGCTTCGGTGCTGCTGTTCCTCATGGTCCTCTCCTTCATTCCGGCCCTCAAGGCGGGAGAAACACTCAAATATACGCTGTTCCAATTGCTGCCGGGTCTGTCGATCACCCTGCGCGCCGATGGCTTTTCCATGATTTTTGCGCTGGTCGCCTCGTCGCTGTGGATGATTGCCGTCTACTACTCCATGGGCTACATGCGGGCCCATGACGAGCCGTGCCAGACGCGGTTCAACGCCTGTTTCGCCTTGGCCATCTTCGGCGCCATCGGCGTGGCCTTCTCCGACAACCTCTTGACCCTGTACCTCTTTTACGAGATCGTGTCGGTGTGCACCTATCCGCTGGTCGCCCATCATCAGGACGAGGAGTCCTACGAAGGCGCGCGCAAGTACATCGTGTACCTGACCACCACCGCCAAGTTCTTCCTCCTGCCGGCCCTGATTCTCATCTATGTGCTGTCCGGGACCCTGGATTTTCCGCATAACATCAACAGCGGCATCCTCCCCACCGACGCCACCGGCTGGGTGGTGACCATGCTCTATGTGTTCTGCATCTTCGGTTTTGCCAAGAACGGCGTCATGCCGTTCCACCACTGGCTGCCGGGTGCTATGGTCGCGCCGACCCCTGTTTCCGCGCTGCTGCATGCGGTGGCCGTGGTCAAAGTGGGCGTGTTCTGCACCACCCGTACCATGCTCTATGTTTTTGGCGTCGAGACTATGGATCGGTTGAACCTCGGTATTCCCACCGCCTATTTTGTCGGCTTCACCATCATCGTCGCCTCGATGATCGCCCTGTCCAAGGACAACCTCAAGGCGCGGTTGGCCTATTCAACGGTCAGCCAGCTCTCGTACATCATCCTCGGCGTGGCGCTGCTGACTCCCCATGCCATCGAGGGCGGTCTGATCCACATCGTCAACCACGCCTTCTCCAAGATCACCCTGTTCTTTTGCGCCGGTGCGATCTACATCGCCGCCCATAAGAAGTATATCTCGGAGATGAGCGGTCTGGGCCGGACCATGCCCTTTACTTTCGGCGCCTTTGCCGTTGCCTCGCTGTCGATGATCGGCGCGCCGCCGGTGGCCGGTTTTGTCTCCAAATGGTATCTGCTGGTTGGCTCGATGGAGGCCCATCAGGTGGGCATTCTCCTGATTCTCATCGCCTCGACCGTCCTCAATGTCGGCTACTTCGCGCCGGTGACCTACAAGGCCTTTTTCGGCAAACGGCCCAACGGCGAAGCCGAAACCGGCATCAAGGAGGCACCGCTCAGCATGCTCATTCCGCTGCTGATCGCGGTCACCGTGTCGGTGATCATCGGCGTGTATCCCAATTTCATGATGCAATTTGTCAGGATGGTGACAGGATGATCGCACTCATTGACTATCTCCAGGCCCGGTCGAAAACCGTGGTCACGATCTGCTGTGTCCTGTTGGCGGTGATCGCCTGCGGCTCCCTGCTGGTGGACACCCACCACGCCCATACCTGGGCGGAGCAGCATGTGCCGGCTTTCTGGTCGCTGTTCGGATTCGCCGCCGCCGCGATCATCATTGGCGCAGCCCGCTGGTTCGGCGGTTCCGGCATTCAGGCGCCGACCGATTTTTATGAACGCTCCACCTCAACGACCTGCGAGGAAGAAGCATGACCTCCAGTTTTATCCATCCCTCTGTGCTGCTGATCGTAGGCGCGCTGCTTTTACCCCTTGTTCAGGGGCCGTTGCGCAAACCGTATCTCTTTTTGGTGCCGTTGCTGGCCCTGGGGGCGGTGGTCCTGAACACGACCCTGAGCGGCACCTTTGCCGTCATGCCCTTCCTCGACTGGCAGCTGGTACTGGGCCGGGTGGACAAACTGTCCACCGTTTTTGCCCTGATCATGGCGGTGATGGCGGTGATCGGTACGCTGTATGGCCTTCAGGTCGATCGGGCCGGCGAGCACATGGCCGCCTGGTTCTATGCCGCCGGGTCGCTAGGGGTCATTTATAGCGGCGACTACCTGAGCCTCTTTCTCTTCTGGGAGATGATGGCCTTTGCCTCGGTGTTTCTGGTCTGGTTCCGGCGCGGACCGCAATCGTTGCGAATTGGCTACCGCTATCTGCTCATCCACACCATCGGCGGCATTATCCTCCTGGCCGGCATTTTGTTGCGCTACCAGGCGGTGGGCAATATCACCTTCGATCTGATGGATGTGGCCCATCCCCAGCTGTACACCTGGTTGATCATGATCGGTTTCGGCCTCAATGCCGCCATGGTGCCGCTCCATTCCTGGCTGCCCGAAGCCTACTCCGAGGCCTCGTTCAACGGCGCGGTCTTCCTCTGCGCCTTCACCACCAAGACCGCGGTCTACACCCTGGCCAGGGCCTGCGCCGGCATGGAGATTCTAGTGGTGCTTGGCGTGATCATGGCCCTCTACGGCGTCCTCTACGCGGTGATGGAGAATGACATCCGCAAGCTGCTGGCCTGGTCGATCGTCTCCCAAGTGGGCTACATGGTCGCCGGTATCGGCATTGGCACCGACATGGCCATCAATGGCGCCGTCGCCCATGCAGTGGTCCATATTCTGTACAAGAGTTTGCTGTTCATGGGCACCGGCTCGGTGCTCTACATGACCGGCAAGACCAAGTTCACCGAACTGGGCGGCCTGTATGCCAAGATGCCGGCCACCTTCTTCTTCACCATGATCGGGTGTCTGTCGATTTCGGCAGCCCCCTGTTTTGCCGCCTATGCCAGCAAGTCGCTGATCATCACTGCCGGTTTTGAGCAGCATCTCAACTGGGCGGCCTGGCTGTTGATGTTCGGCGCCACCGGCACCTTCATGTACAACGGCCTCAAATTGCCCTATTTTTTGTTTTTCGGCAAAAATAACTGCAGCCGGGAAACCTGGGAGAGGGCGGCTGATCCCGCCTGGAACATGCTCATCGCCATGACCTTGGGGGCCACTCTCTGCGTGCTGGTTGGCACGGCGCCCGGTTTTCTCTATGCCTTGTTGCCCCATGCGGTGGACTATACCCCGCATACGATGTACCACCTGATGGAAACTCTGCAGTTGCTCGGGTTTGCTGCCCTGGCCTTTTTCCTGCTCAAGCGCTTTGTGCAGCCGGTGGATCGTCTCTGCCTGGATGTGGATTGGTTGTACCGCAAGGCTGGCTGCGCTTTCCTGTGGCTGATCAAACGGCCATTACAGGCGGCCGATACCGCCTGGGGCGAGGCCTATCGGGTGGTCGGCATTGATTCCTTGAAAACACTCAGCCGTTTTTGGAGTTGGTTCGACTGGCAGGTGATCGACGGCGTGGTTGACGGTCTTGCCCGCTCGGTGCGGGTCCTTGGAGGCAAGGTCCGCATCCTGCAGAGCGGCCAAATTCAGCTTACCCTGTATTACGCCTTTTCGCTTGCCGCCGTTGTTTTGGTAACCTTTATTTTTTTTCAGCTGCTTTAAGGGGAACGAGAGAATGGATTTGTTACTCATCAAAGAGGGATTTCCCCTCCTCAGCTTCCTCATCTTCCTGCCGCTGGCCGGGGCAACGGTGCTGCTTTTTTTTCACGGTGCGTCCTTTGCCCGGATATGGGCGCTGTGCGTCACCTCGCTGACCGCCATCTGCTCTGTCCCATTGCTCATCGGCTTTGATCCGGCCAGCGCCAAATATCAGTTTGCCGAGGCGCATGCCTGGATTCCCCGGTTTCATATCAACTATATCGTTGGTATGGACGGCATTTCGATCCTGTTGGTGCTCCTGACCACCTGCATCATGCCGTTTTGCGTCCTGGCCTCCTGGAAGTATATTCAGAAGCGGGTGACACCCTTCATGTTCTGTCTGTTGGCCATGGAAACCTCGATGATCGGGGTCTTTGTCGCCCTGGATTTCGTGCTATTCTATATATTCTGGGAATTCATGCTCATTCCCATGTATCTCCTGATCGCCATTTGGGGTGGTCCGCGCAAGGCCTATGCGTCGATCAAGTTCTTTCTCTATACCTTGGCCGGCTCGGTGCTACTCCTGGTGGCCATTATTGCTCTTTACCTCAAATCCGGGAGTTTCTTCATTCCGGAAATGATGTGGAAGCCCTATTCGCTTACTTTTCAACTGCTCGTTTTCCTGGCTTTTTTCCTTGCCTTTGCCATCAAGGTGCCGATGTTCCCCTTCCACACTTGGTTGCCAGCCGCCCACGTCGAGGCGCCGACCGCCGGTTCGGTAATTCTGGCCTCGGTCTTGCTGAAGATGGGTACCTATGGTTTGCTGCGCTTCTGTTTGCCGATCACCCCCGATGCGACCTTGTTGCTGGCCGAACCAATCCTGTGGCTGTCCATCGCCGGCATCATCTACGGCGGTTTTACCGCGCTTGCGCAACAGGACATGAAGAAGCTGATCGCCTACTCGTCCGTGGGCCACATGGGGTTCGTCACGCTGGGAATCTTTGTGCTGAATACCCGAGGGGTTGAAGGCGCGATGCTGCAAATGATCAATCACGGCGTGACCACCGGCGCGCTTTTCCTTTGCGTGGGGATGATCTACGAGCGCACCCACAGCCGAGAACTGGTGGCGGCCACCGGGGTGGGCAAGTACATGCCTTGGTTTGTCACCTTTCTCACCTTTTTTTCGCTTTCATCCTTCGGTTTTCCGGGAACCAACTCTTTTATCGGCGAATTTCTGGTCCTGGCCGGCACTTTTGAGCGCAACACCTTTATCGCGTTGGCTGCCATTCCCGGGGCGGTGCTGGCCGCGGCGTACATGCTGCGAATGCTGCAAAAAGTAGTCTGGGGCGGGACCGACAATCCGGATCAGTCCCATCTCGGTGATCTTGGCATTCGGGAGATCGTGGTCTTGACGCCGTTTCTGCTCTTTGTTTTTTGGATTGGACTAGGGCCGCAACCCTTTATTGATTTGATGCATACCTCGGTGAGCCAACTGCTTGAGCAGTTCAACAGCTGGCAACAGCACCCTCAGGTTGCCACGATGCTCTGGCGTTAACAGGTATTTCACCCCCTCCATTCTCACCGGCAGCCTGATCGCGTAAGGCGACAGTTGCTGAGGACACACGAAGAAAGGCGATGTATATGGTTATTTTACCCGAATTGGTGCTGGTGACCGGAGCGCTGGCATTCTTTCTGCTCAGCTTGGGCAAAACGCCCTCCGAGCAGACGACAAAATCCCTGGCCATTGTCGTTGGCCTTGTCACCTTTGCCGCAACCCTGCTTTCGTTCCAGTCGCAGGTCACTCTGTTTTACGGGGCCTACGCCGTGGACCAGTATTCCCAGCTGTTCAAGGTGATGATCGGCTTCGCCTTGGCAGTGGTGATGATCTTCGGCCAGAATCTCAAGGGGATCAGCATCAGTGTCCGACCCGAGTACTACTTGTTTCTGTTGCTCAGCGTGCTCGGACTGATGATGTTGGTCAGTTCGGTCGAATTGATCGCCATCTTTATTTCCCTGGAACTTTCCTCCTTTGCCTTGTATCTGCTGGTGCCGATGCGGGATGATCGCACCGGCATCCGCGTACAGATGGAAGCGGGGATGAAATACATTCTCTTTGGGGTCATGGCCACCGGTTTCATGCTCTATGGCATGAGCCTCTTGTTCGGTCTCACCGGCACCACCTATCTCAAGGACATCCTTGCCTACCTTGCCAAGGGCAACCTACAACCGGCGGTGGTGGTAGCTGTGCTGCTGGTGTTGGCCGGTTTTTTTTACAAACTGGCCATCTTCCCCCTCCATTTTTGGGTGCCGGATATTTATCAGGGAGCCTCGAACGAAACCACCGGGTTCATCGCCACCATCCCCAAATTTGGCGCCGTTGCCCTGCTGATCCGCTTTCTGACCATGCCCACCGGACACCCATCCTTCCTGATTGAGCTGATGGCGGTACTCGCCCTCTGTTCGATGTTTTACGGCAACCTCAGCGCCCTGGTGCAGAAGGACATCAAGCGGATGCTCGGCTTTTCCGGTATCGCCCATGCCGGCTTCATTCTCCTTGGACTGCTGTCGATGAACAGCGACGGGTATGGGGTGGCTATTTATTACATCGCCGGGTATGTGCTGATGAACCTGGCCTGCTTTCTGGTCATCAGCCATGTCTCACGACAGGGTGAAAATCTGTGCATCGAGGATTTTAACGGTCTGTACAAGCGCCAACCAGTCCTGGCCTTCATCCTGGCCATCGGCCTTTTTGGTCTGGCCGGCATTCCTCCTTTTGTCGGCTTCATGGGCAAATTCATGATTTTAACCTCGGCCCTGCGCGCCGATCATCTCCTGGTTGTCTGTCTGGCGGCCATCAATACCGCTATCGCCATCTACTATTATCTTTCGGTGGTCAAAGCGGCCTATACCGCCGATCCTGAGGCAACCACCGCGGTCGAGGTTTCTCCGCTTGTCCAGTTGACCGGAATTGTCCTGGTGATCGCTATTACCCTCATAGGGGCCTTGCCGGCTCAATTGGTCGATTTTGCAAGCACGGTAGCGCAGAGCCTCCCCTGAGTGAAGAGCGAGAACAGGAAACGAAAAGGACAAAAAAAGGGACGCTTCCACAGAAGCGTCCCTTTTTTATCGCGTTGAAATGGGTGTATTAGATCAGGTGTTCCAGTCCCGGTGCCGGGAAGCCGGCACAGAGCTGTCGCACGGATGAGGCGATTTCAGCCTGGAGGGCTGTGTTGGCTGGATCCGCCACCACGGCACCGATCCATTTGCCGACTTGTACCATCTGTTCCTCCTTGAAACCGCGTGAAGTGACTGCGGCCGAACCCAGGCGAATGCCGCTGGGATCAAAGGGCTTGCGGGTATCGTAGGGCACGGCATTGTAATTGAGCACGATACCGGCCGCATCGAGGGCCTTGGCGGCAACCTTGCCGGTCACGCCCTTGTTGGTCAGATCGATCAGCATCAGGTGGTTTTCGGTACCGCCAGTGACCAAATTGAAGCCGTTGTCGATCAGGGTTGCCGCCAAGGCTTGGGCGTTTTTAACGATCTGGGCGGCATACTGTTTGAAAGCCTCGGTGGAGGCTTCCTTGAGCGCCACGGCAATCGCGGCGGTGGTGTTGTTATGCGGTCCGCCCTGCAACCCCGGAAAAACAGCCTTGTCGATGGCCGCGGCATATTCCTGCTTGCACAGAATCATGGCCCCCCGTGGGCCGCGCAGGGATTTGTGGGTGGTCGTGGTGATGATATCGGCATAGGGAACAGGCGAAGGGTGGGCGCCCCCCGCCACCAAACCGGCGAAATGGGCCATGTCCACCAGCAGCAGGGCGCCGCAGGCATCGGCGATCTCACGGAATTTGGGGAAATCAAGCACCTGTGAATAGGCGGAGTGCCCGGCGATCAGGATCTTGGGTTTGCAGGCCAGGGCCTTTTCGCGGATGGTCTCATAGTTGAGCCGACCGCTCTCCTGGTCCAGGGAGTAGGACTCGGCGGTGAAATACTTGCCGGAGATGGACACCTTGGCCCCGTGGGTCAAGTGGCCGCCATGGGGCAGGGCCATGCCGAGGATGGTGTCGCCGGGATTCAGGAAAGCCAGGTACACGGCCAGGTTGGCCGGAGAACCAGAGTAGGGCTGGACATTGACATGCTCGGCGCCAAACAGATCCTTGGCCCGCTGAATAGCCAAACTCTCCACCTGGTCGATGTACTGCTGCCCTTCGTAATAACGTTTGCCGGGATACCCTTCGGAATATTTATTGGTCAGGACCGATCCCGTTGCCTCCATAACCGCTTTGGAAACGTAATTTTCCGAGGCGATGAGGCGGATTTTATCGCGCTGACGCAATTCTTCCTGCTTGATGAGATTGAAGATTTCCGGATCCTGCTGCTGTAATGTGCTCATGTCGACTCCTTCAGTGCATGAAAGTCCGGCTGGACGGGGCTCCCGCCGCTGTAACCGGGATTGGACAGGTGTGGTGGTCAAGGGACCATTCCATCATGGCGGCCGGCGAAAGAAAAGCCTTCGATAAACCACCACGATTAAGACCCATCATCATAATCAACCTATCCTTCGTTGCACAGTAGAAAATCGTCGCCGGCCGTTATGCCATGTCTGGCCTGACCTCAAGGAGATCGGCAATCGATCGAGCGACAAGTGCCGGGTATGCAGTCGAAACCGGGAAGAGTTATTTCCACCTTGCATCGGATTGTGCGCGTTCCAGGGGGAGACCGTGATACCACGGCTCGGGGCATCGTCCTGAGAGGCGCCACCCGCTCACAAACGATCAAGGAGTGCCGCGTCCGTGATGCCTTGCGGGAATGTTTGCCTCCAAACGCCTCAAGGCGGTCGACAGCGGGATTTTACTGATAGGATGCTTCTGTTCTTGGAAAAACAGCGATGTTGGGGTATTTTACTTAACCGCTTGCCGCCGCTAAGGCGGGATGGACGCCCACGGGCAAAAGAGGACGATTGTGGGTTGATGGACAACACGACACGGCGACAACAAGCAGAGAAAGGGAGGAGAACAGAACACTTGCATGGTAGTGACCGGTGGGGCGCGTCTGCGCCGGTGTCAGGCGCCGGGACCGAATGCCATGGAAGAAGCGGCAGTTATGGTCGCACTGCCTTGACGTTCTCAGGGGGGAACGTTCAAGCTTGACATACACTCAACTGATATCGAAAGACCAGGTAGGTAGGACAATGGAGAAGAGTGCGTTATTTTGCTATGGAACGTTGCAGTCGCCACTTGTGATGAAAGCCGTCACAGGGCAGGCCTATGCGGGTCAGGAAGCAACCTTGAATAACTGGGCGAGATTCCGCGTTCGCGGTTCGGAGTATCCGGGGATCATTCGCCAGGAAGATTCCGTTGTGTCCGGAAAGCTGTACTGGGGGCTGAACGAGCAGGCCATGGAAAAACTCGATGCCTTTGAGGGAGACAAATACGAACGGGTGTTGGTCCAGGTAACCATGGCCGACGGCTCTTGTCATGAGGCCTATGCCTATGCGATCAAAGACGATTGCCGCAAGTTGCTGTCCAATGATCCGTGGGATTTTGATCGCTTTTTGCAAAACGGTCTGGAAAAATTCATTCACTGGTTTGTCGAAGACCGACGCGATCTGTTCGACCGCGGCGATCTCTAAAAGAACTTTTCGCGTTTCTTTCCGCCGTTTCTCCTGGGTGTCTCCAGGGAAACGGCGGTTTTTTTCCGGAACAACAATTCCGTTCCGTTCGTTCCTTCTTTTCCACCTCGTTACACGACTATCCGCTTCCCCTGAGAGAGTTCCGGATTGGGGCGAAACAATAAAATCATCCGGCCGATGACTTGCACCAGGGCCGCCCCGGACATTCTAGCCAGTTCAGGACCAGCCGCATTTCTTTCCACCGGACAGTTTTGTCCCAGTTTGATTTTGATCAGCTCGTGGGCCTTCAGTGCTGCGTCCATCGATTTGAGCAACGCAGGGGAGAAGCCTTCTTTGCCCACATGGACCACGGGTTCGAGGTGGTGGCCTAGGCTGCGCAGACTCTTTTTCTGTCCGCTGGTCAGGTCGAGGGAAGGGGGTGCTTGTTCTGTCATGTTCATGGGGTGCTCAGGCAGTAAAAAATGGAAAAGGAAACGCCAGGGGTGGCCATCAATTCAGCAGTGTGTCGACAATGCGGTAACCTCCGATCCAGGTGCCGATGCTGGAGCCAAGGGTGGTTAATATAAAAACCAGAAAAATGCGCAACAGCTTGTTACGCCACCACCCACTCACGGTGGCGATATCCTGGGCCGCGATCTCGAATTCCCTGACCACCGGTGGGCAGATCATGACTTGGATAAACGCACAGACATAGCCGGCGCCTATCAGCGGAGACAGACTGGTGATCGGCGCGGCGGCGAAGGCCGAGACAATGGTCGCTGGATGGGCTAGGGCGATCACGGCGCCCAGGGATGAAGGAATGCCATGGGCCAGTATCCAATACACCGCATTGGCGGTGAATTCGGCCGTTCCTTGACGGATGCCGATAAGCAGCAGGCCCAGAAGGATCAGGCCGGGAATGAGCCATCCCAGGATCTTTGCCGTTCTTCCCGTTGGCGGGATGGCGTTGATCGCTTCCATCCGATCGCGGTTATCCTGCCCAATGGCCCGTCTGATGCCCTCGGTATGACCGGCTCCGACCACGGCCACCAGTCGCCGGCCTGCGGTTTGTTTGATCTTTTCCGCCATGTAGATATCCCGCTCATCGATCAACACCTCCTTGGTGTGGGGCAGGGCGGCTCCCATTTCGTTGATGAGCTCGGAGAGGACATCCTTGCGCCGCATCGCCGTCAGTTGCTCTTCATCCAATACAGTCTTGTCGAAGAGAGAGGTCAGAAGTGTGGCCAGTAGATAACCCTTTTTGCAAAAAGAAGTGGCGCGCCAGGCGCGGCGCAGGGTGATGCGCACATCACGGTCGCAGAGCACGATTGGGATGCCCAGTTGTTCGGCGGTCTGGGACGCGGCCAGCAGTTCGGTTCCGGGCATGATTCCCAATTGTCCGCCCAGTTTTTTCTGGTAGGCGGCAAGGATGAGGTTGACCATGAGGGTGGCCAGTTGCTTGTTGCGCACCACTTGCTTCACGTCGAGGTTTTCCCAGGTATCGCGTTTGGCCAGGGCTGCATGGCGCTTTTCATCCAGCTCAATGCACACCGCATCAGGTTGTTCCTGCACGATGACCTGCTTGACCAGATCGGTTGACTGTTGGGAAATGTGCGCGGTGCCAATCAGGAGGATGGTTTTGTCCTTAAGGTGAATGGTAGTCACATCGTCGGGATACGGATGCGTCGGGAAATTGGAGGTTTTCATAGAGGACGTGTGCTCGGTGGCATTCTCTGGAACAGCGTGAAATCACACCATGTGAAGAAGAGAAACAGGGAAGGAGGGGACGAATCAACGCTGATCCATGCCGTCACGGGCATGCCGGCCTGAGGCCTGGTCAACGATTGTTCGACACAGGTCGGGAAAAATGAAGGCGTGAAACGGTAGTACCGCATACCAATATACTCGTCCCCATAATCCACGGGGAATGAAATGAGCGGTTTGGACCAAGGTATCGCGCTGTAGATCGAATTCCAGCCAGGCCTTGCCGGGAAGTTTCATCTGTGCCACCAGGAGGAGGCGTTTGTTGGGCACAAGATCGGCGACTTTCCAGAAATCGACCGCATCGCCGATACGCAGATCCGAAGCAAGGCGACGACCACGGTTCAGGCCATAGCCACCCATGATTTTATCAATCCACCCCCGCACCTGCCAGAGAAAGGTATAGGAATACCACCCTGTTTCCCCCCCAAGGCTGAGAATTGAAGAAAACACCTGTTCTGCGGGAATCCCGGCGAAGGAAACCGTGCGGACATCGCGAAAAATCGATTCGCCCGGCATCGCTTGTTCGTTGATATCGCAGACGGCTCCCGGGCTGGAATCGCACCAGCGGCTTAGCACCAGATCGTGTTCCAGTTCCTCAAGAGCCCGGCGGACAGCCTGTTGATAGGGCTGGGGATGAATATGAGGAAAATATTGCCGCGCATGGTCATTTTGTACCAGAGTTTCCGATTTCAGTCCCTCTACCAATGCTGCCCCCACCTTGTAGGGGACCGGAGTGACCAGCGTCAGCCAATAGGAACTCAGGCGCGGACTTAAAAAAGGAACGGGAACGATCCACCGCCGCAATCCCATGACCGTAGCGGTTTGGGTGAGCATGTCCATGAAGCTCATGGGCGGTGCGCCGATATCGACGATCAGGTTCTCGGGTGGATCAAGGTCGACGGCTGCCGTCAGGTAGGCAATGACGTCATCAATGCCAATGGGCTGGGTCAGGGTGCGTACCCAGCGAGGGGTGATCATGAACGGTAGTTTTTCGACAAGATGGCGGATTATTTCGAAACTGGTGCTGCCCGAGCCAATGATTACCCCGGCGCGAAACCAGATGGTGCGGAGACGGTCGGGGAATGCGGAGAGAATTTCGCCTGTTTCAATGCGACTGGCCAAATGAGCCGAGGCCGATTGTCGAAGACCAAGTCCTCCCAGATAAATGATTTTTCGTACACCCATTTCCATGCAGGCGTTGCGAAAATTTTCAGCACTTTCCCGATCGAGCCGGCTGAAATCTTCCCCGGTGCCCATGGAATGGATGAGATAAATGGCGGTCTCGACTCCGGCCAATGCCTGGCGCAACGCTCCCATGTCAAAGGTGTCTCCTTCGATGACCACGGATTGCGCGCGGGTTTTTGCCGTGAGTTTCTTGGCATTGCGAACCAGGAGGCGGAGGGACAGGGTAGCCTGTTCCCGGAGCGCCTTTTCCAGACGGCGGCCAATATACCCAGTGGCTCCTGTGAGCAAGACGGTGGACATGACGCGCTACAATTTTTTTGGTTGTTGGGGGGAAACGAAAAGTGGCTACAAGGTTCAGCAGGAGGAGACGACCCGCAGTACCCTTCTTTCGTCACTGCCGCGAACAGGCAACGGCAATCTTTGTGCATGAGGAAAAAAGAAACGGCGGGCTGGCGGCCCGCCGGAGTATCAGCCTTTTTTAACGAGCAGTTTATTGCCCGTTTGCACCGTGTTGGTGCTGAGTTTGTTCCAGGCTCGAATGTCCTGGGTGGAGGTTTGAAATTTTTTGGCGATCGCCGTCAGGGTGTCGCCATTTTTAACAACATACCATGTGTGTGGTTTTGTGCTTTTGGCGATCGCAACCGAAACCTTGGCTGCAGGCTCCGCTTTTGCGGTTTTGGCGATACTTGTTTTGGTCGCCGTCGGTTTGATCACTTCTGGCTTGTTGCCAGATGGCGCCTTGGCTACATTTTGCACGCTTTGTTTTTTGGTGGACGGATCCAGGGTCGGGATCGCGGCTGTCTTCGCCGCAGCAATCTTGACCGCCTTCGCGGCCACGGTCACCGGTTCTGGCTGCGGCCGCTCCGGATACAGGGAGAGTTTCTGGCCGCTTTTGATCGTGCTGGAGTTGGCGATTTTATTCCAGCGCAGGATGTCCTTGGTCGAAACCTGATATTGCTTGGCGATGGATGCCACGGTTTCACCCTGTTTGACCCGGTGGGAGACGGCCTGTTGCTTGGCAGGCTCGACTTTCACCATCTTCCCTGGTTTGTCGACTTTGGCGACGCGATCCTCGGCCTGGTCCTCGCTGTTGAGCAGCACATACTTTGTCGAGGTGGACGGTATCTGGAGACGTAATCCTCTTTTCAGCTGGGCGGTGCGCAGATTGTTCGCCTTGAGCAGGCTGGTCTTGCTGATCTTGTAAAGGTTGCAGATCTCGGTCAGCGTTTCACCCTTTTTGACGGTGTGGGTCGTGTAGACAGTTCTGGTCACCGGTCGCAATTTATCCAGATTGGCGGCAATCAATTCTTTGCATCCCACGGGGATGCGCAGGGTGTATTCATTTTTGGGCGGTGTCTGGTTCTTTCGCAGCTCGTTGTTGAGCGAGCGCAGTTGCTTGATCGAGGTATTGGCTGTGAGCGCCACGGCTTCCAGGGCAACGCCTCCAGGCACGGTGATGGTTTCGTATTCGTGAGGGGTTTTATAGGCAATATCGGTGAATCCGTATTTTTCCGGATTGCGGGCGATGATGATGGCCGCGATCAATTTGGGCACATACCGTTTGGTTTCCATGAAAATACCTTCGGATGCGGCCACCTCCCAGAAATCCGAAGCATTGTACGTTTTCATGGCGGTGTCGATCTTGCCCTCGCCGGCATTATAGGCCGCAACGGCGAGGTACCAATCCCCGAATTGCGAGTAAAGGCGGGACAGGTAACGGATGGCTGCCTTGGTCGCCTTTTCCGGTTCGCGTCGCTCGTCGACCCAGGAATCAACCCGAAGTTTGTATGTTTGTGCCGTTCCTTCCATGAACTGCCACAGGCCGCAGGCTTCGGCCGGCGAATAGGCGGACGGGTTGAACCCTGATTCGATCATGGCCAGATACACCAGATCCAAAGGAAGCCCGGCTCTTTTCAATTCCCGCTCGATATACGGACGATATATGGTGGAGCGGGCGAGCCACTGGGTGAAATAATTGCGTTGTTTTCCCTGAAACAGTTCAAGGTAGTAGAGAACCTGCTTGTTGACGGTAATGGGAAAATCGTATTTGGAAGGATCAATCCCCAGCTTCTCCAGGGAATAGGTGGTCTTCACCCCATATTCCCACGCACCCGGCTTGTTGAGCGCTTCCAGTTCTTCCTGGGCGGTTTCTTCGGGTTCAGCCGATGCAATTTCCTCATCTTGGATGTCGGCATCCGTCACAGGGGTGGGTGAACGGTGCAGGGCCGAACGTTTTGGGTGTGAGGAGCAGGCGGAAAGTGAAATGCAAAGAAGGGCGATGCAACAGGAGTTAAGCAGAACGGGCAATATTTTCATATGTAGTAGTGGGGTTTATGCAACCTTGTATTGCATTGAAATGATATTGTTTTTCTGCAAACAGCATTATTTGTGAACACAGCAGGCAAGATGTAGTGGTTCTTTTACCATTAAAATAAAATGAAAGACAAGAAAAACTCATTGAGAAGGCAATTTTTTTCATCCAATCAGTCAAGTATTCTTCGTATTTTTTTGAAAAACTGCCTTTTTCCCGTTTTCCACACCCAGGTGTACTCTCCTGCTCGGGAGACGAAGTGCGGGGAGAAACAGCCCTTGGCGCGATAGATTGGCTGGACTGCCCGAGCGATGGTCTGGTTGTGTTTCGGGGGTCTGCCGGATTGGAAACAGGGGGCTGAGCGCGAAGGACAGGGGGGATTCGAAGAAAAACTCCGAGCTTGATTCCTCCTAGGCTCCGCAGGTTTCCCTTTCTGTTGCCAGCAAGGTCTGGTATCCTTGCCGATTTGTCAACAATGTCGAGGGTAATTTATCTAATTCGTGCTCCCGCCCGAAATTTTTCTGCAAACTCTTGTAATGGCGGTTGGTCGCGTGTCCATCGGTATCAAGAACCATGATCAGATTTTTTAAATACTGTTTTGTCTTCTTTTTCTTTTGCTCCCTGCTGATGGTGGCGGCCGGAACCGCAGGCCTCTATTACCTTGTCGTCATGGTTCCCACGCCCGAGATCGAGGAAGCGCATATCAACGAGATCCTGGGTCGGGAAAGTCCCGTGTTCTACCGTGACGGTCAGACAAAACTCGGGGTCCTGTTTGAAGGGATTCATCGCCAGTATTTGCCGTACAA
This sequence comes from Desulfobulbus propionicus DSM 2032, assembly GCF_000186885.1. Classification (GTDB taxonomy): domain Bacteria; phylum Desulfobacterota; class Desulfobulbia; order Desulfobulbales; family Desulfobulbaceae; genus Desulfobulbus; species Desulfobulbus propionicus. The sequence goes on from NC_014972.1 coordinate 973,465, forward strand.
GGACATTCCCCAAGATTTTGTCAACGCCCTGATCGCGGCCGAGGATAATCAATATTTTCATCATTTCGGCATTGACCCGCCAGGAATCATCCGGGCAATGATCGCCAACCTGCAGGCGGGCCGCATCGTCCAGGGCGGGAGCACCATTACCCAGCAAACCGCGAAAAACCTGTTTAAGCGGGAATCGCGGAGCATGGAGGCCAAGATCAAGGAACTGCTGTTCGCCCTGCGTCTGGAGCATCGGTACAGCAAGGAGAAAATCCTCGAATTTTATTGCAATCAGTTTTTTGTCAGCGGCAACGGACATGGTCTCGGGGTCGCGGCCCGCTATTTTTTTGACAAGGAACCCAAGGAGCTGACCCTGCTGGAATGCGCCTTCATCGCCGGCAGTGTCAAGCGGCCCAATTATTACAATCCCTTTCTGAGGAAAAATCAGGCGAATGCCGAGGAGGTCCGGCAGCGAGGAGAGGAGCGGGTCAATTACGTGCTCGAACAGATGCGCAAGGTCGGGATGCTGGGCGAGCGCGACTACAAACAGCTCAATGTCTCTAATCTGGTCTTTCGTCAAGGGAAGATGTCCTTTGCCCAGAACACGGCCATGGACCTGGTCAAGGAGGGCCTGGAAACCGCTTTCATCGCCGACACCCTGGAGGAAAACGGCATATCCAACATTTCCACCTCGGGCGCCCGGATCATCACCTCGCTGGACCAGTCCATTCAAGCAAAGACTGTGCAGGCCTTGCGGCGGCAACTCTCGCAACTCGATGTGCGCCTGCGCGGCTATTCACGCGCTCAGGTACAGAGCGAATACCAGTCGCTTGACTATTCAGGGGATGAAGACTTTGTGCCCGGCAATTGCGTTTTCGGCACCGTGGAGGAGATCACGGACACCCGGGAACGCGGACCGGTTGTGCGGGTGGTGTTTGACGAAGGGCGGGCTGTGGGGACAATCGACAGCTCCGGTCTGGTGCGGCTGGCCGATGCCCATGCCAAATTCGCGCGCAACGCCGCTGCTTCTGGACCGGCCGACCGCAAGGCCGTGCTGCGGCAGGTACAGGCGGGCGACAAGGTCTATACCTGTATCCGCGAGGTTGACGACGGGGGCATGCTGCTGCTTGACTTGGAAAAATACCCCAAGGTCGAAGGCGCGGCCTTTGTCCTTCAGGAAGGGGCTATCCGGGCGATGAGCGGCGGCATGTCCAATCTCAACTATAATCGGGCGACCACGGCCAAACGGTTGATGGGGTCAACGTTCAAGACCTTTGTCCTCGCCGCGGCCCTGCAGTTGGGGTGGAGTCCGATCGACATGATCAGCAATACCCCCCAGACCTTTATGTTCATGAACCGTCCGTATGCGCCCCAGCCTGATCATGACAGTCCCTTCGGCTCGGTTTCTCTCAGTTGGGCGGGCGTGACCTCGGAGAACGTGGCCGCCGTCTGGTTGCTCTACCATCTCACCGATCACCTGACCCCGGCGATGGTCCGGGAATTGGCGACTCAGGTGGACATGGCGCCGCGCGTTGTGGATGGAACAACCGAGGACTACCAGCAGTACAAGGCGCGCATGCGCGATAAGTACGGTATCGTTGTGTCCCGGGAATATTTGGGGCGGGCCGTGTTCAGCAGTGCCGTGCGCGCCCTTAAGCCGGATTTCGTGTTCGAGAACCGGACCGGCGAGTACGGCCGTCTGGAGCGGATGCGTTACGACGAATTTCTCGGGCTGAGGGCGCTGCTGCCCCGGCTGGCCGAGTTCCGACGTTCGCCGCTGCAGAGCCCCCCCACGGTGGACCCGGACAGCGCTTTTGACAACCCGGGGGAGAGCGTTCCGCCAACGGCTGGACGTCTGGTGAAGGATACGCTTGGCCGTTTCATCTTTACCCGGCGCTCGGAGTTGCCGCCCAACTGGATGGAACTGAGCGCGCGCGAGATCGCCGATCACCTGTTCTCCCTCGACCCGACCCGGTATGAATCCTTCTGGCAGGAGGAGGTACAGCTGGAGGGGGTGCTTTCGGCCGCCGATGTGCAGCAGCTGGACGAACAGATCCGCATCGAGCGCGACAAGGTGGACAGCGACAAGCTGTATTCCATGGAAGTGCTCAGTGAAGTCCGTGATTTCAGGGTGATGCTCGGTTTGCAGTACATGGTTCGGCTGGCCAAGGAATGTGGCATCAACAGTAATTTTGAACCGGTTCTGTCGCTGCCGCTTGGCTCCAACGTCGTTTCCCTGTCGGAAATGACCCGTCTCTACGAGACACTGCTCACCGGCTACCGGCATGACGCCGCCGATGCGTCAACCCTGGCCCTCGCCGAGCTTGACGGACGTGTTGACCCGGATGGCGCGGCCATTATTGAACGGATCGAGACCCCGGAGGGAAGGGTGGTCTATTCTCGCCAGGTGCATAAAACGCGGGTGATCGATGCCAAGAGTTCGGCGGCCATCGGCAATATCCTCCAGAACGTCATTCCCTACGGTACCGGCAAATATGCCAAGGAACACGTCCGTCTGCGCAGTACCGATCCGGAACGGCAGAAGATCGTTGACGGCATCAAACAGACCTATCCGCTCCTGGGTAAGACAGGGACGGCCAACGATTATCGGAATGCCGCCTTTCTTGGTTTTGTTCCGGTGCTGTTGCCCGATCAATCCGGGGTGGGGTTCGAGGGGGGCTACACGGTTGGTGTCTATACAGGCTATGATGACAATATGCCCATGGTCAGGGGCAGGTTTCGGGTTAGCGGCTCCCAGGGCGCCTTGCCGGCTTGGAGCGACATAGCCCAGGGTCTTTTGGATGTGGAACGGATTGCCGATCGAATTGACCCGGTCGATCTGACCTTCGATGGCCTGAGCCTGCGCTATCCCGATGTGGGGCAAATTTTTGTGCCGGTTGCCCCCAATCAAGGCGGGGCAGCCGCCAGTTCGTCGGGCGCCCGCCAAGTCGTACCGCCGGCAGGTCCGGCCAGTCTCTGTTTCGGTGCCCGAACCGAGGGCGGACGGTTCGAGCCGCTCCGCCAGTTTCTGCCGTTCTGGAAAAATCGCTGAGCTCCTGCCGTGGTGTTGATGGGAGCCGGCGGAGCGGCACAGTCGCGGCGCTTTTTGCACGCACTCCAAGAAAGCAATTGTCCCCCACCGTGTAATTTGCTATTTTAAAATTTGTGTCTTTTGCTGTTTTTCCCCGCAGGATGAGAAGATGGCGAGGGATACAGATCTCAAGCGAACGTGTGCCGTTTTTTCAGGCCTCCCTTCCGTTGAACTGAATGTCTACCCGACCAACGCCATGATGATACTCACTCCCCGTTGTACCGCCAAATCCCTGGTGGTTACTGCTTGTTGTTGCGGCCTGTTGCTTTCCGGATGCGCCACTGACAGCCGGATGATCGATCCCTCCGCAGCCCGCGCGCAGCGGGAAGCCGCTATGCGCCAGGAAGGGGGAGGGCAACCCGCCACCGAAGTGGTCAATCGGGATGTGTTGCTGCCGGCGATGACCTCCATCAACACCCGGATCCGTGCCTATGAGGAGAAATTGCAGGATTGGCGGGAGGTACAGAAGAATTCCGAGATTCTGGCGCTGCCGCTTGAAAAACGCAACCGGATCAACGAGTGTGAATCTCAACTGCAGGATATTCTCCTGGAGTACACCTCGTTGCAGAAACAGTTGCAGCAGGAAACCAGAGTCGATGCCGCCCAGCTGTTGGCCGGTAACTCGTTGTTGCAACTCAACCAGCAGGATATCGATTATTTGGAAAGCGGCTGCGGCGCATTCCTGGTTGAGCTTAAGGAAACACCGCAACCAGCGGTTTCGGCGGCCGCCGATCCCCAGATTAAGGCCGCTTTCGACCAGGGCGACTATGACCAGGTCATCAACTTGTATGCCAAGCTGCCGTTGGCGCCCAATCAGAGCCCGGCCGCTGAGACCACCTATCAATACGGCTTGGCCCTGCTGAAAAATCATCAGGAATCCGAGGCGCGCCGGATTCTGGGCGACCTGTTGCCCAAGGTACGCGAGCAGCAGGGGGACAGCGAACTCTTGTTGCCGATGATGCAGCTCGTCGCGGACATTGATTTCGCCGGAGAGGCCTATGACGAGGCGCGGCGGCAATACGAGCAGGTCGTTCAGTTGTCGATCGAGAAGGGAGCCCACAAGGAAGAATGGCCCGGCCTGCAACTCGCCGCCCTGCAACCTGGTGGCGTGACGCCGGAAGAGATGAAGGAATATGGCGCGCTGCTGAAAAATTACCTGGCCTTCAACCCTAAACGTGACGGTAATGCCGTGGCCGAGCAGGCGGATCGGTTTCTGCAAGCGTATCCGGCGTCACGGTTTGTTCCCAACGTCAATACCATGCGCAATGACAGCCGCGCGCAAGCGGAAGCCTGGGTCAACCAGGGGAGCAAGCGGGTGGAGGAGATGGCCGGCGAACGGAAGGCGACGGAGGTGCAAGCCACAGGCGGGCCGGTAGCCGCCGTGACCGCTCCGGCAGCTTCATCGACTGCGGTGGAAAATGTCCAGGTTGGGAACGCTCCACCGACACCGGTTGTCGATGAAAAGGCCTTGCAGGAAGACTATGACCGGGGTGCGGCCCATCTGCAGGCGCGGGAATACGACAAGGCGATCGAGCGGTTGAACCGGCTGCGGCAGACCGCCTATGAGGCCAAGGCCAATCCCCTGATTGCAGAAGCTTCCAAACTCGGTGCCCAGGATGCGCGGCAAAAAGCGGCCGAACTTTTTGTCCGCGCCACCAACAGCCGTGACACCGAGGAGAAGCGCAAACTTCTGCTCGGCTCCCGCGATTTGCTTCAGGGCGCCTTGACCAAATACCCCCAATCGGGCCTGGCCGACAAAATCCAGCGCAACCTCGCCCGGATCGAAGCCGAACTTCGTGCCGTGGACGCCACCACCGCTGCGCCGAAACCGGTCACCAGCGGCGGTGCCTATGTACCGCCGAAGGCCGGAACCGGCGCGGCAGGTGCGCCGGCGACCTCCTTGTAGCGGAATCGCCGGACAGTCAACTGATGCGGGGAGCGCTTCTGTTCAGGGAACGTCGTCACCTTTGATCGTGAAAGGAGGGCGGCTGGAGTTGGGAGCAATGGAGGGGTGATTCTTTCCGGTACTGACAGGAGTCGGATATCCTCGGGGCAATGCTTCATTGCCAAACGTGTGGGACAACGGCGTTCTCCTCTCGTTCGAACCGGTTGGTGGTCAGCCGAGCAACTGCTCGACATGGGGAATCAAATTCTTTTCGTTGACAAGCGTTACCTCGTACATGCTGGTCAAACCCTGGGCCTGTTCATCGCTTAATCCAGCGACGCAGAGTATGAAATGGGACCGGTCTATCGCAAGTCGCTTGCGCAATCGTGAATATTTGTCCAAATCTTGACGAAATTCTCCTGATTTGCATTCTATGCACAGAGGAATGTTGTTGTTGATCAGGAAAAAGACATCCAGTTCGTGAAAGTCTTCATTGGGGAGGGTGACCGTTAGGCTGCGCGCACCAGAAAATGGTGTGTGCTTTTCTTGTAACAGGTTGAAGACCTTGATGAAAACAAACCATTCAAGCCAAGTGCCATTGAAAAATTGAACGATCGCCGGCGCGGTTTGCAGGGTAAGTTTTACGATTTTCTCGTGTTTTTGATAAAAACACTTGGCGACAAAGGAAAATCGATAGAGCTGGTTGCAAAAATTCACGATCTCCTGAATATGCTTCTGGCTTTTCTTGGCCAGTTGAAAATGTACATTGGTATAGCCTTTATTCTGAATTCGTTTTATCTTTTCGCTCACTTCTCGAAGGACTTCATAGTTATTCCCTAGTTCGACCGCCATCTCGTCAAAGAACCCTGTCGTGTCGAGTTCCTTTGGATTGACCTTCACGGTGACTTTTTTTGCTCCAAACCACTCGATGATCGGCTGGTATTGTTGATCATTGGCCAACTCGGTCGTGTTATGGATGTCAATATCCTTCAGGGAAAAGAGTTCTCCGCTTGGCTGGTCAATGACTTGTATTTCCAGCGGATCGGAAGCGTTTGTTGTCTGTTGCAGTTTGATCAGCTCTTTTTGTAGCGCAAAATATTTTTCCAGAATTTTCTCAACAAAGGCCACCGTGTCGTGGATGGGCGCGATGTGTTGGCATTGAGGACATTTGGCCGATTTTCCAATATGTTCGCTGGCCACCTCGCGAAGGTGACCGCATTTGTTGCAGCGAAAGAGAGCCATCAAAGAAACCTGTGTAATGGAAAGGGTGAGAGCGGGAGAGTGTATTGTCGTTAATTTTTTATTAAAATTAAAATGTTGGGATGGTCAAGCAAAACTTCCCGCGCTTGCTTGGGGCCGCTTGCATCCACAAGTCGGCAGGCAGGTGCATCCGGTACTCGGCGTATCCTGTTGGTGTCAAGGTGTGCCCCTTCCCGTTGACAAAGCGGCGCCGGTCGCTTACTTCTGTGGCTGCTTTTAGCCTCGGCAAGGTATTTTCAAGGGAAACAGGCAAAAAGGAGGAGGCTCCCATGACTGTCATCAGTGAACAAACCATCGATCTGGGATCGTGTGCGGTGCATGCGCTTGCGTGTGGACCAACCAGTTCCGCCACTGTCGTTCTGCTGCACGGCATGAAGTTTCAGGCCGAGACCTGGCGGCAATTGGGTACCCTGGAATTCCTGGCGGGCATGGGGCAGCATGTATTGGCGGTGGATATGCCCGGATTTGGCCGGAGTCCGGCCAGCGAGGCCGCGCCGGTTGCGGTGCTCGCACGGTTGTTCGAGCATTTGGCCATCGAGCGGGTGACCCTGATCGGCCCTTCCATGGGTGGGCGCATTGCCCTGGAATTTTCCCTGAACTATCCGCAGCGAATCGCTGGTCTGGTTTTGGTTGGTGCCGTGGGCGTGGAGGACAACCGGTCCGGTTTGGGCGTCATTACCGCGCCGACCCTGATCGTCTGGGGCGGCGAGGACCAGGTTTCTCCGCTGGGCAACAGCGACATCCTGTTGGCGGGAATCAAGGGCGCCACCCGGGAGATTTATCCGGGAGCACCGCATCCCTGTTACCTGGAACAGCCGGATCGTTGGCACGCCAGTCTGCGCACCTTTTTTACATCTCTCGCCAAGTGAGGCAACAAGCGGCCCTCCCCATGGGAAAAACACTGATCATTGCCGAAAAGCCTAGCGTTGCCGCCGATATCGTCAAGGCCTTGCCAGGAAAATTCACTAACGCCAAGACCCACTATGAAAGTGACGAGTACATCGTCTCCTACGCCATCGGCCATCTGGTGTCCATCGCCTACCCCGAGGAGATCAACCCCGAACTGAACAAGTGGACCCTGGACAACTTGCCCATCCTGCCCGAGGAGTTTCCCCTGGCGGTGCTACCGGACACCAAGGCCCAATTCAATGCGCTGACCAAACTGATCCGCCGCCGCGACGTGGAGGTGATCGTCAACGGCTGCGACGCCGGCCGCGAGGGCGAATTGATCTTCAAGTACATTCTCAAGCAGGCCACCAATCGCTCGGTGGAGCACAAACGGGTCCAACGGTTGTGGCTGCAATCCATGACCCTGGATGCCATCCGCGACGGTTTGGGCAAGCTCAAGGACGACCAGGAGATGCGGCCTCTGGAGGATACGGCCCTGTGCCGCTCCGAGGCCGATTGGTTGATCGGCATCAACGCCACCCGGGCCCTGACCTGCTACAACTCTCGCTTCGGCGGTTTCCGCAAGACACCCTGTGGCCGGGTGCAGACCCCGACCCTGTCGCTGTTGGTCAAGCGCGAGACTGAACGACGCGAGTTTGTGCCCACCACCTACTGGGAATTGCATGGCTGTTTCGTTTGCGGGCCGGTCGCCTACCAGGGGGTATGGATCGATCCTGCCTTTGCCAAAGACGAGGAGCAGGCCCACGGCCGTCGCAACCGCATCTGGGAGGAAGAACGGGCCAAAGAGATTGCCGACCGCTGCACCGGCAAGCCGGCCATGGTCGAGGAGAGCAGCAAGAAGTCGACCAAGGGCGCGCCGCCGCTGTACGACCTGACCCTGTTGCAGCGCGAGGCCAACAGCCGTTTCGGCTTTTCCGCCAAGAATACCCTGGCTCTGGCCCAGGCCCTCTACGAGCGGCACAAACTGATCACGTATCCCCGTACCGACAGCCGCTGCCTGCCCGAGGACTACCTGCCCACGGTGGTGAAGGTGGTTGGTCAGCAGCAGCAGTGGCAATATGGCCGTTTTGCGAGCGAGGCCCTGGAGAAGAAGTATCTCAAGAAAGACAAACGGATTTTTGACAACAAGAAGATTTCCGACCACTTCGCCATCATTCCCACCGCCGGCCTGCCCAAGACCCTGAGCGAGCCCGAGCTGAAGATCTACCAGATGATCGTCCAGCGGTTTTTGGCCGTTTTCTTTCCCGCCGCAGTGTATCATAATACCCGGCGGCTTTCGCTGGTGGAGGGCGAAACCTTTCTCACCGAGGGCAAGATCCTGGTGGAACCGGGCTGGCGGGCTATTTACGGCGCGAGCAGCGAGGAGGACGGCGATAAGGAATTGCAGGCACTGCCGCCGGATACCCTGGTGCAGTGCGAGGACATCGACCGGCAGGAACATCAAACCAAGCCGCCGCCCCGATTCACCGAGGCGACCCTGCTCTCGGCCATGGAGCATTCGGGCAAGCTGGTCGAAGACGAGGAACTGGCCGAGGCCATGAAGGAGCGCGGCTTGGGCACGCCGGCCACGCGGGCGGCGATCATCGAGAAACTGATCAACGAAAAGTATATCGTCCGCGAGCAGCGCGAGCTGGTGCCCACGGGCAAGGCCTTCGAGCTGCTGAGTTTGCTTGAAGCCCGGAAGATCGACGTACTGGCCTCGCCGGAGCTGACCGGCGAATGGGAGTACAAGCTCAACCAGATCCTGAAAGGGGCCATGACCCGGACGCAGTTCATGAAAGAGATCCGGGAGATGACCGGGGCCATCGTCGACAAGGTCAAGCAGGGCGGAGGCACGGAGCGTCACGAGGCGCCTTTCTCGCCGGTGGACGGGGCCCGCTTTTACGAGACCGCCTCGGCCTATGAATCCGAAGACAAGAAGCTGATCATCCGCAAGGTGCTGGGCGGCCGAGTGATGGACCCCGCGGAGATCGTCGAACTGATCCGGGGCAAAACCTTGGGGCCGTTCAACGATTTCCGCTCGAAAAAAGGCAAGCCCTTCACGGCCTCGGTGCACATCGCCAACTCCAAGGTCGAATTTCTCTTTGCCGATTCCACCGACGAACTGAATCTGGACGAGATCCGCGGCCAGGAGCCGCTTGGTCTCTCACCCGTCGATCAGACCAAAGTGTTCGAAACGCCGGCCGGTTTTCTTTCCGAATCGGCGCTTGAGGGGGATCAGAAGAAGGGCTTGCGCATCTCCAAAATCATTTTGGGGAAAAAATTGGAACGGGAACACATCAGCCAGCTACTCGCCGATGGCCGCACCGAGCTGATTGGCGGTTTCATCTCCAAAAGGAAAAAGCCCTTTGACGCTTTCCTCCTGCTGGACGCCAAGGGCAAGCTGAGTTTTGCATTTCCCCCTCGGGGGAAGAAGGGCAAGGACAAGGAAGCCGATAACGGCTGATCCCCTGCGCCCGAAAGAAGAACGCATTTCGAATGGCGGCCGGAAGGTGCGAAAACCAACAATCACAGACCGTCATCACAACGTGAACCGATGAAAAAATTAAAAAAAGAGTATGCGGAAAAAGAGGGCAGGGAACTGGCGGCGGTGTGCGCCCGCGTGGCCCTCGACACCAAGGCGGAGGAGGTGGTGGTGCTGGATGTGCGCGGCCTGGCTTCCTTCACCGACTATTTCGTGATCATGAGCGGCCGCTCCACCCGTCACGTGCAGGGGCTGGCCGAGGCCATCGAGGGCGAGCTGAGCACCAAGCGGATCAGCAGCAAGCACAGCGAGGGGTTGCGCGAGGGGATGTGGGTGTTGCTCGATTTCGGCGATGTGGTGGTGCACATCTTCTATCATGAGAACCGTGCTTTTTATGATCTGGAGGGGTTGTGGCACGATGCCCCCAAGATCGATGTCGACAGCCTGCTGGCCGAAAACGCCCAGCCCTGATTGCCAAGGAGGTCCATCATGTCCGCGCCCGTTCCCGTTATCCTGGCCATCCTCGACGGTTGGGGAATTGCCGATCCCGTGCCGACCAACGCGGTTTTTGTCGCCAAGACCCCCAACATGGACCGGCTGAGCGCCGCCTATCCCATGACCACGCTCGTTGCCCACAACGGCATGGTCGGCCTGCCTGAAGGCCAGATGGGCAATTCCGAGGTCGGCCACCTCAACATCGGCGCCGGACGGATCGTCTACCAGGATTTCACCCGCATCAACCTGGCGGTGGAGCGGGGCGAGCTGGCCGCCAATCCGGTATTCAACAGGGTAATGGAGCAGGTCAAGGCGGCGGACAGCCGCCTGCATCTGTGCGGCCTGGTCTCCGACGGCGGTGTGCACAGCCATCTCCGTCACTTGATCGCCCTGATTGAACTGGCGGCAGCCAAGGGGGTCGAGGTGGTGGTGCACTGCTTCATGGACGGCCGCGACACCCCGCCGACGAGCGGCCTGGGTTTCATGGAGGAGCTGGTTGCGGCCATGGCACGGATCGGCTGCGGCCAGGTGGCCACGATCTCCGGCCGTTACTGGGCCATGGATCGGGACAAGCGTTGGGACCGGGTGAAAAAGGCCTGGGATGCCATGGTCGAAGGGGTTGGTCCGACCGCCGCCGATGCGGTCACGGTGATGCGCGAGGCCTATGCCCGGGGCGAGACCGACGAGTTTCTCACCCCGACCGTGCTGGTCGATGGCCAGGGCGTGCCGCTGGCCCGCATTCGCGATAATGATGCGGTGATCTTCTTTAATTTCCGCGCCGACCGGGTGCGCGAACTCTGTCATGCCTTTGGCGACGTCGATTTCAGCGGTTTTGATGCCGGCGTCCGGCCGCGGCTGCTGGCCCTGGCCACCATGACCGAGTACGAGGCCGATTTCCCCTTTCCCGTGGCCTTCCCGCCGGTGACACTCACCCACATCCTCGGCGAGGAGGTCAGTCGCCATGGCCGCCGCCAGCTGCGCATCGCCGAGACCGAGAAGTACGCCCATGTGACCTATTTTTTTAACGGCGGCAACGAGGTCCCCTATCCGGGCGAGGACCGGCTGCTGATCAATTCGCCGCGCGATGTGGCCACCTACGACCAGAAACCGCAGATGAGCGCGGTCGAGGTGACCGACCGGCTGCTCGCGGCCCTGGCCGAGCGGGAAGCGGCCGGTGCGCCCTACGATCTGGTGATCCTCAACTTCGCCAACGGCGACATGGTCGGCCATACCGGGATAATGGCCGCGGCGGTGGCGGCCTGCGAGACCGTGGACCGGTGCGTGGGCCGGATCGAGCAATTTGTCCGCGAGCGGGGTGGGGTGCTGTTGATCACCGCCGATCACGGCAACGCCGAGCAGATGGTCGACCCGCAGAACAGCGGCCCCTACACCGCCCATACCCTCAGTCCGGTGCCGTTCATCGTGGTCTCCGAGGCGTTCCGAAACCGGACCCTGCGCCCCGGCGGCGCGCTCAAGGACATCGCTCCCACCATCCTCACTCTGATGGAGCTGCCGATCCCGAAAGAGATGGAAGGGGAGAGCTTGATCGTCTGAAGGCTCCCGTTGGGGTGGAAGAGAAGGCGTATCGGCAAGCGCGATGGGCAGGATCACCCTTTTCCATCCAACAGACTCCAGATTGATAGATTAACCAGCTGACAAAGGAACACAACCATGCGCTATATCAGTACCCGGGGCGGCATCGAGCCCCTTCAGTTTCAGGATGCGGTGATGATGGGGCTGGCCCGGGACGGTGGCCTGCTTTTACCCCAGACCCTGCCCACGGTCGATACCGAGGTGCTCGACCGCTGGCAGCATCTGCCCTACCAATATCTGGCCCGGGAGATCCTCTCGCTGTTCATTGACGATATCCCCCAGGCCGATCTGGAAGACCTGATCGAGCGGGCCTATGCCTCCTTTGCCCATCCGCAGGTGACCCCGGTGACCAAACGGGGGGATGTCTACATCCTGGAGTTGTTCCACGGTCCGACGCTCGCCTTCAAGGACGTGGCCCTGCAACTGCTCGGCAACCTGTTCGAATATGTGCTGGCCCGCACCGGCGGCTTCATGAACATCCTCGGCGCCACCTCGGGCGACACCGGCAGTGCCGCCATTGCCGGGGTGCGCGGCAAAAACAAGATCAACATCTTCATCCTGCATCCGCACGGCCGCACCAGCCCCATCCAAGCCCTGCAGATGACCACGGTCCTTGACCCCAACGTGTTCAACATCGCGGTGCGCGGCACCTTTGACGATGCCCAGAGTATCGTCAAGGCCATCTTCAATGACCTCGATTTTCGCGACCGCTACCGGCTGGGCGCGGTCAACTCGATCAACTGGGCCCGGGTGCTGGCCCAGGTGGTGTACTATGTCTACGCCTATCTCAAGTTACGCAAACTGGGATCGGGCAGTGTTGATTTTTCGGTGCCCACCGGCAACTTCGGCGACATCTTCGCCGGCTATGTGGCCAAAACGCTGCTTCCCGCCGGTTGCATCCACACTCTGATCCTGGCCACCAACGCCAACGACATCCTGGCCCGTTTCGTCAGCCAAGGCGACTACTCACGGGGACAGGTGCAGGCCACCAGCAGTCCATCGATGGACATCCAGATCGCATCCAACTTCGAGCGCTACCTCTATTACCTGCGCGGCGAGGACGGCGCGGCGGTCAAGGCGGACATGGAAGGATTCGCCGCCACCGGAAAACTGGATCTCTCGGCCTTCACGGCACGGGTGGCCCAGGATTTCCGTTCGCGTGCGGTGTCCGAGGAGGAGACCATCGCCACCATCGGCGCATTCCACCGGGAGCACGGCTACCTGCTCGACCCGCACACCGCCGTCGGGGTCAAGGCCGCGCTCGACCTGCGCGAACCGAGCCGGCCGGTGGTCTGTCTGGCTACCGCCCATCCGGCCAAATTCGGTGAGGCGGTCACTCGGGCCATCGGCAGCGAGCCGCCCCTGCCGCTGGCCCTGGCCGATTTGGCCAACCGCGAAAGCCGCTGCGTCGTGCTCGATGCGGAGGTCGAGACAGTCAAGGAATTCGTGGCCAGGAATGGACTCCAGTGAGGAGATGATCGGAGGGGAGCCATGATCGACATTGACCGCCACCGGCACGAGGTCGAAACCGCGGTCGCCTTTCTCCGCGAGCGGATCAGCGCCCCGCCCGAGGTGCTCATCCAGTTGGGCACCGGTTTGGGTGAGCTGGTCCGGGCGATGGAGGTGGAGTGTACCCTGGCCTACGAGGCCATTCCCCACTTTCCCCGCTCCACCGTGACCAGCCATGCAGGCAACCTGGTCATCGGCCGGCTGGCCGGCAAACGCGCCGCCATCCTCCAGGGACGGTTCCACTGCTACGAGGGTTATTCGGCCCGCGAGGTGGCCTTCCCCATCCGGGTGCTGGCGCTGCTGGGAGCGAAAACGGCGATCATCACCAATGCCAGCGGCGGCCTCAACCCCGCCTTCCAGCCGGGAACGATCATGGTCTTGAACGATCACCTCAACCTGCTGGGCGACAACCCCCTGCGCGGGCCCAACGTGGATGCCTGGGGCGTGCGCTTTCCCGACCTTTCCACCCCCTATGCTCCGGAACTGCGTGACCTGGCCCTGTCGCTGGCCGAACGACTGCATCGTGCCGAAGTGACCAGCGGCACCTATGTGTGCATCCCCGGCCCGAGCCTGGAAACTCCGGCCGAGACCCGTTTTCTGCGCCTGATCGGTGCCGACGCGGTGGGCATGTCCTCGGTGCCGGAGATTCTGGTGGCCCTGCACGCGGGCTTGCGGGTGCTGGGGCTGTCGGTGGTGGCCAACGTCAACGATCCGGACCATTTTCAGCCGATCCTGCTCGACGACATCATCGCCGCCGCCCGCAGGGCCGAACCGCGTCTGCAACAGCTGATCATCCATATCCTGGCGGAGCTGACTCCATGAACGATCCGGCGAACCTGATTATCACCGGCCAGTACCTGTTGACCATGGACCGCGGCCAAACCGTGATCGAGGAGGGCGGGCTGGCCATCGCAGGCGACACCATCCAGGCGGTGGGCAGGGCGGAAGACCTTGTGGCCCGTTTCCCGAACGCCCAAGTCATGGCCGAGCCCCATGGGTTGATCATGCCCGGGCTAGTCAATGTCCATACCCACGCGGCCATGTCCCTGTTCCGCGGCCTGGCCGACGATCTGCCGCTGATGCAGTGGCTGCAGGACTACATCTTTCCCCTTGAGGCCACCCTCACCGGCGACGTGGTTTATCAGGGCACCCTGCTTTCCCTCTGCGAGATGATCCGCTCCGGCACCACCTCGTTCTGCGACATGTACCTCTTTGCCGGCGACGTGGCCCGGGCAGCCGCCGAGGCCGGCATGCGGGCCTGGGTCGGCGAGGTGCTCTACGATTTCCCCTCGCCCAACTACGGGGGGTTGGAAAACGGTTTCGCCTACGTTCGGGAGCTCCTTGGCCGCTACCGGCACCATCCGCTGGTGAGCATCACCGTCGACCCGCACGCGGTCTACACCTGTTCGCCCGAACTGCTCACCCGGCTGGGGGCGCTGGCCAGGGACGAGGGGGCACTGTATGTGATCCATCTGGCGGAAAACGAGGAGGAGGTACGCACCTGCCGCGAGCGGTACGGCCGTTCGCCGGTGGACCATCTCGAATCCCTGGGGCTGCTGCATCCCCAGGTGGTGGCCGATCACTGCGTCATGCTCACCCCGACCGAGATCGCCCTGTTGGCCGAGCGCGGGGTCAAGGTGGCCCACTGCCCGGAATCGAACTTGAAACTGGCCTCGGGCATCGCCCCGGTGGTCGACCTGTTGGCGGCGGGCATTGCCGTGGGCCTGGGCACCGATGGCAGCGCCTCCAATAACGATGTTGATCTGTTCGGCGAGATGAACACCGCCGCCAAGATTCATAAGGTCGATCGCATGGACCCGACCGTGATGAGCGCCGCCACCACCTTGCACGCCGCCACCCTGGGCGGGGCCCGGGTGCTCGGCGCCGAGCACCTGATCGGCAGTCTGGAGCCCGGCAAGAAGGCCGACTGCATCGTGCTCGATCTCGACCAGCCGCATCTGACCCCGATGTACAACCCGATCTCCCATCTGGTCTACGCCGCGCGCGGCGCCGATGTGATCCATTCGGTGATCAATGGCCAAGTGGTGATGCGGGACCGCAGGCTGCTGACCCTTGACGAGGCCGCGATCCTCGCCCGGGCCGCCGAGATCGGGGCCGGTTTCCGCCGGGGCCGCAATGGCGGTTGACAGGGGATTGTTCCCGGTGCTATTATCGGTTTCTTTCGTTCTTTTTACGTCAATTCTTCACGAGGTGTCACCATGTTCGGACTCGGAATGCCTGAACTGATCATTATCCTGGTTATCATCGTCATCATCTTTGGCGCCGGCAAACTGCCGGAAATCGGCAGCGGCATCGGCAAGGGCATCCGTAACTTCAAGGAGGCGACCAAAAAGGATGACGAACCCAAAACACTGGACGACGACAAAAACAAGGAGGCGTGAACCGTCCCCTTTTTCGTCCCTTCCTTCCACCTGGTATGTGCAATGTTTGGACTTGGAACCCCTGAACTGATCATCATTCTCCTGATCGCCTTCCTCATCTTCGGCAGCAAAAAACTGCCGGAAATCGGCGCCGGGCTCGGCAAGGCCATTGGCTCCTTCAAGAAGGGACTCGGCGAAGTCGAGGAGGCCGGCGACAGCCTCAAGAAAAATTTGCCGGTGGTCAAGGAGATCACCGACGTCAAGGAAACCATCGACAAGGCCAAGGGCATCACCAACGTCCTTGGCAAATAACCTCCCCCGCCTCCGTTCCTTTTCCCCCTCGGCATCCCCGAATCGGCACTGCGCCGGCCCACCTCTTCGCCGAGGGGTCCTTTGCTCTTGACAACCATTTTCCTTTTCTGTAAAAACTTTTCCCTGCAACCCTTGTCAATTTTGTGATCCGTTTATTACAAAGTTGTTAACAAGTGTACAAAAATGTAACTTTTGTCACGGTTGCCTCTGTTCGTCCACGATCGATTATCAGGAGCCGTTCATGTGCCGACTAGCCCTTAAAAGCGCAGATACACCCTTTTCGCCCTATGATGTCCTCACCGCCATGGAGGCCATGCAGGAAGGTTACGACGGCAGCGGGCTTGGCCTGCTGCTGCGCGGAGTGGAATTCGAGGATTTCAAACTCAAGCCCCACCATGTGGTCCTTTCCGGCATCGCCCACACCGAGGCGGCCTTCCATCGTCTGACCGACTGGATGGGCGGTCAGGGGTTCCAGGTCAAATACGTCCATGAGTTCGAGCGACGGCCGGGGCTGATCGAAGCCAAGGACCGGTTCAACTACATGGTGCGCGCCTACAAAATGCCGGACGCCTGGGCCGGCTTAACCCCGGAGCAGATCGACGATAAATTGCTGGAGATCCGGTTGGCCATCCGCCGTGACGGCGACGCCCACGGCGGCGACATCACCATCTTTTCCCTGTACCGCGACGTGGTGATGCTCAAGGAGGTTGGCTGGCCGCTGGAGGTTGGTGACGCCCTGGGGCTGTCGGATGGCCGACTCAGGGCGCGGGTGGTCATGGCCCAGGGCCGGCAGAACACCAACTACGGCATCAACCTCTATGCCTGCCACCCGTTTTTCATCCAGGGCATCGCCACCATGACCAATGGCGAGAACACCGCCTTCGTGCCGATCAAGGAGTGGCTCCTGGGCAAGAACATCCCCGGCTACATCGGCTACCATTCCGATTCCGAGACCTTCACCCACATCCTCCATTACATCACCAAGAAGTTGAAGCTGCCGCTGGAACTCTACAAGCACGTCATCACCCCGCTCAAAACCGAGGAGCTGGACGTGCATCCCAACGGCGATTTCCTCAAAGGGTTGCGTACCGCCTGCCGCCGTCTGATCATCGACGGACCCAACGCGGTCATCGCCACCCTCCCGGATGAAACCTGCATGCTGGTGATGGATCAGAAGAAGATGCGACCGGCCACGGTCGGCGGCCGTCCCGGCGCCTGGGCCATTGCCTCCGAGATGTGCGGGGTCGACGCCATGGTTCCGGACCGTGACCCGGCCCTTGATTTTCAGCCCATGCGGCAGCACACCGTCATTATTCCACCCGAGCGAAAGGAACTCACAATATGGTCTCAGTTCGATCAATTTACACTTCCCCAAGCAGCCTGAGTTATCACGACCTCCCCTGGATCATCGAGCACCGGGAGGATCGCTGCACGCTCTGTGGCCGCTGTACCGCGGCCTGCCCGGTGGGCGCCATCTCGCTGTCCCATTTCCGCCAGCGGGTGCCCAAGCTCGATGTGCTGCAGAAGAGGCGGGGCAGCGACTACCGCCACTTCACCGGCATCCGCCAGAGCACGGACATCGCCAAGCGGTGCATCGGCTGCGGCATGTGCGCCTCGGTGTGTCCGAACGAGGCCATCGGCCCGCACGCCAACGACAACGAGCACCGGTCGGTCTTCCTCCTCAACCAGAAGGGCGAGGCCTACAAGCGCGGCGGCCGGCGTAACGTCCCCGGCCGGACCGTGCTCGACCGCATCTCGTTCGGCCGTATTTCCATGCTCACCGATCCGGCGCTCGATGCCGGCCGCCACGAGTTCAACATCAATACCATCCTTGGCCGGGTGCTGCCGCCGGAGGAGTTTCTCCGCCGCAAGCTGGCCGGCGAGTGGATTCCGCCCACCCGCGAGATCTTCCCGTTCGTCATCGGCTCGATGTCGTTCGGTGCCCTGTCGCCCAACATGTGGCTCGGCCTGTTGCAGGGCGTGGCCTACTGCAACGAGGTGCTGGGCATTCCGGTGGTCATGGCCACCGGCGAGGGCGGCTGTCCGCCCTGGGTGCTGAAGAGCCCGTTTTTGAAATACATCATCTTGCAGATTGCCTCCGGCTACTTCGGCTGGGACGAGATCATCCGCGCCATTCCGGAGATGCAGTGCGATCCGGCGGCTATCGAGATCAAGTACGGCCAGGGCGCCAAGCCCGGCGATGGCGGTCTGCTGATGTGGTTCAAAGTCAGCAAGCTAATCGCCCGGCTGCGCGGCGTGCCCGAGGGAGTCGATCTGCCCTCGCCGCCGGTGCATCAGACGCTCTACTCCATCGAGGAGAGCGTCATGAAGATGATCCAGACCATGTCCATGGCCTTCGGCTTCCGGGTGCCGGTCTATCCCAAGATCTCCGGTTCAACCTCGGCCAAGTCGGTGCTCAACAACCTGGTGCGCAACCCCTATGCCGGCGGTCTGTTGATCGACGGCATCGACGGCGGCACCGGCGCGGCCTACAACGTCAGCATGGACGCCACCGGCCACCCGATCGCCTCCAACCTGCGCGAATGCTATCTCGATCTGGTCCGCCAGGGGCGGCAAAACGAGATTCCGTTGTTCGCCGCCGGCGGCATCGGCAAGAACGGCAACGTCGCCCAGAACGGCATGGCCCTGATCATGCTCGGCGCCTCCGGCGTGCACATCGGCAAATACATCATGCAGGCGACCGCCGGCTGCCTGGGCAACGAGAAGGGCCGGTGCAACGTGTGCAACGTCGGCCTCTGTCCCAAGGGCATCACCAGCCAGAATCCCAAGCTCTATCGCCGCCTCGATCCCGACGATGTCGCCCAGCGGGTGGTCGACGTGTTCATGGCCATCCGCACCGAGATCAAGAAGATCATGGCGCCGCTCGGCCGCTCCCAGAGTCTGCCCATCGGCATGTCCGATGCACTGGGCATTGACGACAAGGCCATCGCCGAACGGCTGCAGATCAACTACATCTGCTGAGACAGGACTTCAGTACAGGATTCTTAGACACCATGAGCGAAACAAAACCTACCCTACTCACAGTCCGCGGCCGGGATGCCAACAACCAGCGGATTTCGTCCAAGGACTTCGAGGCCGAGGTCCGGGGCGCGGCGGCCGTTGCCGATGAATTGATCCTCGAATCCTATGGCCAGCACAACATCGGTCTGCGGCTGGGGTCCCTGGAGCGGCCCCTGACCATCCGGGTCAAGGGACCGGCCGGCCAGCGGTTGGGCTGCATGGGCCTGCCGGGCGCGACCATCATCTGCGAGGGCGCGGCCTCGGACGATGTCGGCTACCTCAACATCGGTGCCGACATCATCGTCAAGGGCGATGCCACCAACGGCGCGTGCAACGCCATGGCCGGCGGCCGGGTGATGATCGGCGGCTCGATCGGCGCCCGCGGCCTGACCATGACCAAGTGGAACCCGGATTACCAGCGGCCCGAAATGTGGGTGCTCGGTTCGGTGGGCGACACCTTTGCCGAGTTCAACTGCGGCGGTCTGGGCGTGGTCTGCGGCATCGATCCCAAAAACCCGGACAATGTGCTCGGTTACCGGCCCTGCGTGGGCATGGTTGGCGGCAAGATCTTCTTCCGCGGCAAGACCGACGGCTCCTATTCGGCCACCAACGCCAAGCTGATCCCGCCCAGCGACGAGGACTGGCAGTGGTTGAGCGAGCGGATGCCCGAATTTCTCGCCAAGATCGGGCGGCCCGATTTGTTGGCCGTCCTGTCGGTGCGCGAGGAGTGGCACGTGCTCTCCGCCATCACCCCGCAGGAGCGGGCCCTGATGTTCTCCGGCCCCATGCCCATGGCCGAGTTTCGGCGGCGGATCTGGGACCAGGGCTTCGGCGGTGGCGACCCGCTGCGCGACATTGCCCCGGGCCTGGAGCGCAGCGTCATCGGCGTGATCGAGCCCGGTGAATTCCGCCGCAAGAAACCCTTCTGGGCCAACCGCGACGCGGCTGCGCCCTGTACGTTCTACTGCCCGATCCACATCCCGACCATCGACCGGCTGCGTCTGATCCGCGAGGGCCGCGCCGACGAAGCCTACGAGATGCTGCTGCGCTACACGCCGTTCCCGGCCTCGGTTTGCGGCACCATTTGCCCCAACCTCTGCATCCAGAACTGTTCGCGCGAGAAGATCGACTACTCGATCGACGCCTCGGTGCTCGGCCGCTCGGTGCGGGCGGTGGAGCCGCCCGAGGCCAAGCCGGCCAGCGGTAAACGGGTGGCGATCATCGGCGGCGGCCCGGCAGGCATGGCCGTGGCCTGGCATCTGGCCCTGAACGGCATCGAGGCCCATATCTTCGAGCGCGACACCCAGTTAGGGGGCAAATTGGCCCAGACCATCCCCTGGGAGCGGCTTTCGCGCGCGGTCTGGGACGTGGAGGTCGATCGTTTCCTCAAGGCTGAAAACCTCCATGTCAACCTGGGCGTCAGTTTGAGCAAGGACAAGGTTGAGGCACTGAAGAACGAGTTCGACGCGGTGGTGGTGGCGGTCGGCACCCACCAGCCGCGCACCCTCAGCTTTCCCGGCAGCGAACGGGTCATCCCGGCGCTCGACTACCTCAAGGCAGCCAAGAGCGATGCACCCATGGCCACCGGCAAGCAGGTGGTGATCATCGGCGCGGGCAACGTCGGCTGCGATGTCGCCGCCGAGGCCTACCGTCTGGGCGCCGATCAGGTGGTGCTGGTCGATATCCAGAAACCGCTGGCCTTCGGCAAGGAGCGGGCTGCGGCCGAGGCCCTGGGCGCCACTTTCCATTGGCCGTTCATGACCCGCGAGGTCACCGCCGAAGGGGTGGTCGGTGCCGACGGCACCCTGCTGCCAGCGCAGACGGTGATCATCTCCATTGGCGACATCCCCAGCCTACCCTTCCTGCCCGATTCGGTGGACGTGGTCAAGGTGGCAGGCGCCTCCTGGATCAAGACCGACGAGGCCGGCCGCACCAGCGATCCCAAGATCCTGGCCGTGGGCGATGTCGAACGGCCCGGTCTGGCCACCAATGCCCTGGGGGCCGGCAAGCGGACCGCCGAGTATCTGATCGCCGCCTTCAAGGGCGAAGAGTGGGTGCCGTTCCGGCAGCGGCTGATCAACTACGAGGATCTGACCCTGGCCCACTACGATCCGTGCGCCGACCGGGGGGCCACCGACGACCAGCAGGCGGCCCGCTGCTTGAGCTGCGGTTCCTGCCGCGACTGCCACCTGTGCGAGACCATCTGTCCGACCGGGGCCATCTACCGCCGGGAGATCACCCCCGGCCCGGACGGCGTCGATTACGAGTACGTCTCGGATGACGACAAGTGCATTGCCTGCGGCTTCTGCGCCGATACCTGTCCCTGCGGCATCTGGGTCCTGCGGCCGTTCTGATTCCAATTCGCTGTCAAGTTGTCCTGTAGCCGTCGGTGGGCTCGCGTTTTTCGCGTGCCCACCGATTCCCGGCGGGCAAACGAGGCTGCTTGCCCACCCCCTGCATCTATAAGAAAAGAGGCGTATCCTGAAAGGCAAGGGCGAATAAGCGCTTGTTTTTCTTGTTTGAAACGCAAACAGCCCCGGACCGCACTGCGGTCCGGGGCTGTTTTGTCTGTTCGCCACTGGCTGGGGGCGCCTAGGCCTGGTGCTCCGCCGCCTCGACCGCCCGCTTGAACCGTTCGGTGGAAAAGCGCAGCTGGCAGCCAGGGCAGCAGTTGCCGGGCTTTTTGAACCAACCGACGGTATTGGTGATCTTGATGCCGCATTTCGGGCAGGTCACGGTGATCGTTTTGTCGTCCATCATGCTTCTCCTTGCAAAATTAAAAAGAATGGAGGGGAGGTAACGCTCCGCATCAACGGCGTGTGTGCGTCGCGTCTGTTGCAACTCTTGGGTTATTGGCGCATGTGTTCAAAACCACGTTGCCCCGCGCCCCATATCATGCCGTGTATCGCCTCTGATCGCGCTGATGGCGGAGGTTTGTTTCCGCGTCTGTTCCCGCCGCGCAAGGGGCTTATTCGCGTTCCAATGCCTCGCGCACCTTGGCGGCCAGGTTGTGAATCGAAAACGGTTTCTGGATGAAAACAACCCCCTCGTCGAGCACACCGTGATGGGCAATGATGTCGGCCGTGTAGCCTGAGGCAAACAGGTATTTCAGGCCGGGCCTGAGGGCGCGGAGAGCGTGCGCCAGGTCCCGTCCATTCATTTCCGGCATGACCACGTCGGTAACGACGAGCTGAATCTCGCCGGGATGGGCGGTGGCCTGATCGATCGCCTCGCCGGGGGTATTGGCGGTCAACACGGTGTAGCCCAGTGTTTCGAGCATCTCCCGGCCCACATCCAGAATCATCGCCTCGTCTTCCACCAGCAGCACCGTCTCGCCGTGCCCCTTGGGCGGATGGGCGCCGGGTTCGGTCAGTGGGTCGCTGTTTTCCCCCGCAAACCGGGGCAGGTAGATCTTGAAGGTCGTGCCCTTGGCCGGTTCGCTGTAGACATGGATGAAGCCATTGTTCTGCTTGACGATGCCATAGACCGTGGCCAGTCCCAGACCGGTGCCCTTGCCTGGCTCCTTGGTGGTGAAAAACGGTTCGAAAATGTGGGCAAGGGTGTCCTTGTCCATGCCGTCGCCGTTGTCGCTCACCGCCAGCATCACATATTCTCCGGGAACAAAGTCCGGATGCACGGCGCAGTAGGAAGCATCGAAGGTGGCATTCCCGGTTTCGATGACCACCTTGCCCACCCCGGAGATCGCGTCCCGGGCGTTGACGCACAGGTTGGCTAGCAATTGGTCGATCTGGGAGGGGTCGATCTTGATCGGCCACAGATCGATTTTGGGGATCCAGACAAGATCGATGTCTTCCCCCATCAACCGTTGCAGCATCCGCAGCAGGCTGGCCGCGGTCTCGTTCATGTCCAGCACCTTGGGCGCCACGGTTTGTTTACGGGCAAAGGCCAGCAGCTGGCTGACAAGGTCGGCGGACCGGAGGGCGGACTGCTCGATCACCTCAAGCCGGGCATGGATCGGATCGTTCGGGGCGCACAGCCGCATCGCCAGTTCCGCATGGCCGAGGATGGCGGAGAGCATGTTGTTGAAATCATGCGCCACGCCGCCGGCCAGGCGGCCGACGGACTCCAGTTTCTGCGCCTGGCTGAGCTGCTCCCGCAATTTTTCACGCTCCTCGGCCGCCTGCTGGCGCTCGGTGATGTCTTCCGATATGCCGAGGAGGTAGGCGGGGCTGCCGTTATCGCCCATCACCGGTATTTTCTTGGTGTGCAGGATGCGCCGGCCCGCCCTGGTGTCGATCACCTCCTCGGCGATGTCCACGAGCTGGCCTCCTTTCAGCACCTCCCTGTCCTTGCGGATAAAGAAATCGGCCTGCTCCGTGGGGAAAAAATCGTAATCGTTCTTGCCGATAAGGTCCTCCCGTCGGTATCCCAGCAGTTCCTCGCCGGCCCGATTGAAGCGGACAAATCGCAGGTCCTTGGCATCCTTGATGAAGATCATGTTCGGAAGATTTTCGAGAATCGAGGAGAGGAATTCCTGGCTTTGGCGCAGCGATTCTTCCGCCCGCTTGCGTTCGGTGATGTCTTCCACCACGCCCAGGACATATTGCATTGCGCCGCGTTCATCCCGCACGCAACCCACGGACAGGTTGACGACAATGGTGGTCCCATCCTTGCGGAGGAAGCGCTTTTCCAGGGCGTAGTCATTGATCTCGCCGGCCAGGAGCCGGCCAAACAGGTTCAGGTCGGCGGCTAGGTCGTCCGGATGGGTCAGTTTCGCCCAATCCAGCAGCTCCAGTTCCTCGCGGGAGTAACCCGTCATGCGGCAGAACCGGTCATTGACCTGCAGCCAGCCCTTGTCGGGCGAGGTGATCGCCATTCCCACGATCTGGCGTTCAAAGAAGAGGCGCATCTGCTCCTCGCTGCGCTGCAGGGCCCGTTCGGCCCTGCGCTGGTGGACGACGGCGACACCGAGCAGGACCACAAGCACGCCCAGGACGGTCACGACCAGGACCGTGGCCCAGACGAGCTCCTTGTGCGTGTCGTACAACGAATCCGGGCGGTTGATGACAATCGTGTCCGGCGGGAGTTTGGCCAAGGGGATGCGAAACCGTTCGAGTTGCCGGTAATCAACCATATAGCGGTTGGCTTCAACGCCAGCTATGACCGGAATCCGCTCGATCCGTTCGCCGTTGAGAATGCGCAGCGCCAGGTGTCCGGCCATCTGGCCCTGCCGATAGCCGCTGACCAGCTTGCCGCCCACGATGCCGTGGCCGAGATACACATCCCACAGGGAATAGGCGGGCACGTTGCTGTGCCGCGAGATCCATGCGGTGGTTTCGCCGTACATCATCTGCCGGCCGGTTTCGTCGCTGATCAGGCCGTTGATGAACAGGACCGAACCGCTGTCCAGTTTTTCCAACCGGGCCGCCAGTTCAGGGCCCGGCAGATCGTCCCAGAAACGGACTTGCAGCTGCTGCGGCAGTTTGGGGAGCGCGGCGACGAAACTTTCCCGATTCAGCTTGTCCGCCGCCACGGTACTGCGGCCGATCACGATGATTTTTTTGGTGTCGGGGTGGAGGCGGAGCGCAAGATCCACCGTTTCCACGACGGAAAGCTCTTCGGCCACGCCAGTGATTGCCGGATGGCGGGCGAGGGTGGTGGGCTGCACATCGTTGATCCCGCAAAAGACGATCGGGACCCCGGGGAAGAGGTGTTGACCTTGTTCGAGGATGAGGTCGAGGGCCTGGTTGTCCGCAACCATCACCAGGTTGGGCGTGGCGCGTTGAATTTTGGCGAGCACCAACTCCCGGATCCTGGTGGAGAACCTGGGCTCCGGATATCGCCGGGCATCGAGATATTCGGCGGTCAACTGGATGCTGGGGTCCTGGCCGACAAGGGTGTCGCGGATACCGCTCATGATCGCGTCGGTCCAGGTGAGGCCGGAGTGGTAGGAATGGATGATGAGCACCTGGTTTTTGCCTTGCGGCAGTCCGGCTCGTACCGGCAAGGACGCCAGCAGCAACAACAACCCCATGAAAATCGGCTTGAGCAGGCGTATGCGCATGTTCATCAACTCTCCCACCCTGTGTTGGCGCCGCCTCACCCGGAGGGGCAATGAGCGCTCGTGCTCCGGAACCACGGCGGCTAGGCGGGGGGAGCGTGGATTGCCTCCGATGTGTACAGCCTTGGCGCGCTTCCACTCCCCCATCCGTTCCCGCCCACGGGGGCCTACTGTACCCAATTCTGGCACGCCTGGCCAAGATTTCTTCTCCAGGCCTGCGAACGGGTTTCTTCGGTGAGACGGGAAACTTCCCAGAGCATCGTTTATTCGGCGGCCGGCACAGGCAAGGAAAAGGAGGGCCGGAGAGGCGCACGGTTGGCCATCGGGCGGCAGGGGAGGCGGCTGCGCCCTCTCCCATGACGCATCACTCCTTGAACCCTTCGAGTTCCTGGGCGCGAGACGCCGTGGCCGACAGGAAACAGTCATTGGTGCGAACCGTGGCCATCGTTCCGCCGTCGGGATCGGCATGGAAATGGCAATGTGCATCCCGAAATTTTATCCAAGCCCGCTGGGCATCTTGCAGTTGTTTCTGCCGCGTCTCGGAAAGTTGCGCCATCACTTCCTTGTACGCTTTGTTGAGGCGCTCGTCTTGCCGTTTTGTTTCCGCTCCGATGCATTCGATCATTTCAACCGTCACGCCGCCAGAGGCGTCCATACAGGCAGCAAATTCCTTGGTCAAACCACTGTCGTCAGCCGAGGCGATCCGGGCAAGACAACACAGCACCAATCCGGCCATGAAAATTTTCTGGGCAATCACGATGTCCTCCTCTTTCAGTGTAAAAATAGGGTCAACCGACGCGGCTAACGGTGCATTCACCTTCATCGGCCAGCGGCAAACAACAAAAATCTGCTCGAAGCCAACGGGGGCTCAGGCAATTTTTTTCTATTACGACAAAGTCAAAAGACAAACAAGCGCCACCGTCAACCTTTCCCCGCTGGCGGCAAGCGCTGCACAACGAGGCGCTGCCGCAGCCCTCGGCCTCGGTGATCGCCGCAGAGCGAACGGATGACGGCGGTCCGCCCTCGGAACACCGCATGGTCGCGGTGTAGCGCACGCGACGGTTGCCGTGTGACGCACCGAGGAGGCCTATCGGAGCTGGGCCAACCGGTTTGCCCGTGGGCTGGAGGAAACGAAGGTGGAGGGGGAGGCTGTGACGATATCCGCAGGCATCTGGAGCATCTGGCGGTGCAGGCAAGGTCTCGGCCCGTACCCAGCTTCTGGCCTTGAATGCCTGGGCGTTTTTGGTTCGCGAGCCCCTGGGCGTGTGCAACCCGTTGGACAATCTGTAGCCAACGTTTTGGATGGATAGCGACAAACCAGCTCCCGAGCGCGATGCAACGGAGGCTGGGTGGTTATTTTTTCATGAACCGTAGCAGAACCTTATACTTCTTGATGTCCAGATCCTTGGGCAGGCTGGCGCCGTCGGCGATGAGCAGGGTCAGGACCTTGCCGTTGTGCGGGTCCTGGCGTTGCTGCCGCCGCCGTTCCTGGCCCAGGGGGCCAACGATGCGATGACGCGGCTCGCGCACGTGGAGCAGTTCCGCTTCCACCGGCGCGCCGGTGGGGCCGGGCTTGCCGGTCGGCAGGCCAACCGGTTCGGTCGAACCAATGATAATGTCCACCATGTCTTTCCTCCCTGAAAGGTTTACCCGGCAAGGGTAAATGATTTTCCCACAGATTACGCCTCTTTTTTCTCCTGGTCCCTGTTTTGTCGTTCCAAGTCGAGCAGGGCCTGCTTCATCGCCAGGCCGCCGCCAAAACCGGTCAGCTTGCCGCCGGCTCCAATCAGACGGTGGCAAGGGATGATGATCGCTAGGGGGTTGGCGTGGGCCGCGCCGCCCACTGCCCGCGCCTTTTGTCGGCCGCCGATGCATGCCGCCAGTTCGCCGTAGGTCAGGGTTTCGCCGTAGGGGATGGCGCGCAGCTGTGCCCAGACCTGCTGTTGAAACGGGGTGCCGTGGATGGACAGGGGGAGATCGAAGCGGTGCAGTCTGCCCGCGAGGTAGGCGAGCAGCTGCTGGCCGGCCTCGGCCAGCAGCGGCTGGCTGGCGAGCGCGACCAGCGAACCCGGCGGGAGCGGCGGCTGTTCGGCGGGAAAGAGCAGGCCGCGAAGGCCGATGTCGTCGGCGCTCAGGGTAAAGAGGCCAAACGGTGTGGGCAGGGTGGCGTTACACAGCATGACGGTGGCTCCTGGTGGTCAAAAGGGGGCCGGGCTGCCGTGCGGCAGGCGGCGCAGTCGTTCGATCAGCGATGTTTCTATCCGGGTCTGACAACTGAGCACCGCCCCGGAGCGTTGGTAGAGCAGGGTCAGGTCGGCCGGATCGGCGCTGTTGAGGATGTGGCTGCAATTGTAGTTGAGGCAGAAGATCGGTTTGATCAGGAAGCGGCAGCCCCGGGGCCCAAGGAAGCCGCAACTGTCGCCGGAGTAGGCGTCAAAGGCGAGCGGAACGTCCAACAGCAGGTTGATCAGGAGCTGGAGGGCGTCGCTGTTGCCGGCCATGAAGGCGCTGCAACAGCCGCCGCCGGGCTGGGCGGCGCAGCCACTGCACAGGGGGCCCAGGTGCATGGCCCGCATCTGCTCGTCAAGCAGTTCGGCGTGGCGGCGCAGCTGTTGCAGCTCGGCTTGCAGGCAAGGATCGTGCTCCATGGCCGGCAATCCGGCCAGCAGGGCCCGGGCGCGGGCCAATTTGTCCATGGGCGTGCCGTCGTAGCAGGTTTGGAGAAGGCGGGTGTTGTCCATCGGCTCGATTCCCGGGCTTTAGTTGATGGCTTGCAGCATGAAGTGTTTCCATGCCGGGGCCGCGGCCTGGCCGCCGGTTTCCCCCACGCCCAGCGACATGCTGCGGTCGTGGCCG